>JADEXJ010000313.1 GCA_015207195.1 Pleurocapsales cyanobacterium LEGE 10410 | reverse complement strand
AGGTTTCTTTGACGGTAGCTAGTTCTTTCTCAATTTTGATTAATAGAATAATTAGCCTTGCTACCTTAACAGTTTTTTCTTCAGCAACAACTTCTTGTTGAATAGATGCGATGTAGTTATTAAGATCTTCCATGAATTTACTGATATTAGTTAATATTACAGAATAACTGGCGTTTTTGTTTGCTTAATCTAAGTATATCCGCGAATATCTATGCATGGTATAAAGTTTGCGTAATTGTTGGCGTGTTTGTGTAAACAATATGTAAATTTGCCAACGAAAGTTCTCAAACCTATATCTTCTAAGCGTTTTGCTTCTCAAGATATTCTTAATATTATTCTAATTTATATTCTACAGGTTTAAATAAAACATTTTTGCGATTATTTTTTTAGTTAATTTCACTTAAGGAAATATAACAAGCTACAGAACTGATAGTTTAAATTAGCCCTAGCCTAATTTTTCAGCGAGTCGGGCTTAGATATTAGTAGGTAGAGATGTTAAAACAGATATCTACATCTCATAACCTGGCAGAGAGACTATGACTAAAATTATCGATACCGTTGTCCAAGTTCTGCTGGAATTGCTCGGTCAAGCGATCAAAGCACTACCAAGTTTGTTGTCTGCCTTGGTAGTGCTATTTCTAACCAAATATCTAGTACAAATAGTGCTAAAAGTTATTGATGAGACCGGAAAGCGCACGATTAAAAGCACTTCATTAGAGCTATTGCTAGAAAAAATATGTCGGATTGGAGTTTGGACAGTTGGTGTTCTATTAGCTTGCGTTCTGGCATTTCCTGGATTTGAACTAGGAGATATCATCGCTACTCTGGGCGTAGGTTCAGTAGCAATTGGTTTTGCGTTCCAGGATATTTTCAAGAACTTCTTGGCAGGAATTATCTTGTTAGTAGAAGAACCATTTCGGATTGGCGATGAAGTGGTAATTGGCGATTATCAGGGTAAAGTCGAAAACATTAGCATTCGCACGACTAAGATTCGTACCTACAAAGGAGAAAGAGTACTGTTACCCAATTCAACCGTATTTACCAATGCTGTCAAGGTAGCGACAGCTTATGATTATCGACGGACAGATTTAGCCGTAGGAGTCGATTATAATACTCCTCTATCCCAAGCGAGGCAACTTTTAGAAGAAACGATCGCCGCTGTTTCTGGAGTAGTTCAAAAACCAGCCCCAGAAATTGACGTAGTAAATTTTGGTGATAGCTCAATTGATTTTGTAGTGCGTTATTGGAGTAATTCCCAGCAGAAAGAGATCCGCAACGTACAAACTAGAGCGACGATCGCCATTAAGCAAGCTTTAGATGGTGCAGATATTAGTATTCCCTATCCTATCCGCACTCTCTACTATTACAATCAGGAAAAATATAATGACTATTTTCCTATTGATAATCGAGAGCAAAGCAATTAAATCATGGCAACTTAACTTTTATCGGTTTGGGGAAGAGAAATATCAACCAGATTGATTTCTTTAGCCAAACTCGTTAGGGGAGGGTTCATTGCCTCAACGTTACCCACAACTAGGGTGACTAACTGTTCTGGCTGGAGATATTTTTGAGCAGCTTCTAGAACTTCTTCTTGAGTAGTATTTTGAACCTGCTCTTGATATTCAAAGATAAAATCTTCGGGATAGTCAAAATATTCATAACGCATCAGGCGAGATAGGGTTTGACTGGGGTTTTGAAAGTTAAACACAAAAGAGTTGAGAATTGACTCTTTGGCATTGGCTAGTTCTGTCTCCCTAACAGGCTGGGTACGCAACTTTTTAATCTCCTTCATCAAGGCTCTAACAAAAGGTACGGTATTGTCAGTTTGAGTCTGTCCTCCAGCAATAAATAGTCCATCAAAATCGTAGCTGGGACTCCAAGAGCCATACACACTATAGGCTAGACCTTGACGCGATCGCACCTCATTAAACAAACGTCCGCCAAAACCGTTCAAGATCCCGTTCAAAACGCTCAGAGCGGGATAATCGGGACTATCAAACCGTCCGCCAAGATGACCCAGCAGAATGCTGCTCTGTGTCTGTTGGGGGCGATCAATGGCAAATAGTCCTTGTTCGTATGCTTGACTAGCTGCTGGTATTTCCAAAGCTGGTAAAGGGGTATTAACCTGCCAATCACCAAAGGCATCCTGTACGCGCTCGATCATCTCCTCCGCCTCAAAGTCTCCCACCAAACCTAAAATTATGTTTTCGGGACGGACGTAGGTTTGATAAAAGTCTTGGAGATCCTCCAAAGTGATGTTGTCTAAGGTTTCGTACTCTACAGTACGGGCATAAGGGCTAGTTTCGCCATAGATAACCTGGTTGAATTCACGATTAGCGATCGCTTTGGGGTCGTCGTTACGACGAGCGATCGCTCCCTGCTGCTGTTTCAGGGCGATCGCAAATTTTTCGGGCGCAAAGGCTGGTTGACGCAGTACTTCAGTAAATAAGGGAAATACAGTATCGATGTCTTCGGTAAGAGTATTAAAACTGGCACTTCCAGACGTATTGCCAATACTGGTTTCTACCGCAGCAGCATTCTGTTCCAAAATTGCATTTAGTTCTGCTGCGGGATGATTTTGAGTTCCCCCACTACGCATCAACGTTCCTGTTAACCGAGCCAATCCAACTTTGTTGGCAGGTTCATAACGCGAACCAGTGCGAATCAATGCAGTACCGCCGATCAGAGGTAAATCTCGATCTTCGACCAGATAGACTACCATTCCGTTATCCAGTTCATAACGTGCGTATTCGGGTAACTGGATTTCTGGAAGAGGCTCAAATTCTAACTCAGTATAGTGTTTAGGAGTATCGGCAACCGCAGTTAAGCGAACTGTAAATAAAAATAAAACTGTCAATAACGCCAAACTTGACCAAGAAAATAGTTTTTTACTCATTGATATCTGTATGGGAATAAGCTTTACTATTGTATCTACCAAGGATTGAGTCTTGTCTGGTTTAAATAGCGATGGACGATCCTCTTGCAAAAATAGTTAAGTATATAGGCACAATAATCCATAACACCCAAACAT
>JADEXJ010000312.1 GCA_015207195.1 Pleurocapsales cyanobacterium LEGE 10410 | reverse complement strand
CGAACAGATTGAACACAAGTTGTTTCAGTTCTTGGATTCTAATCAGTTTCTCTCGGCTCAACAGGTTCAAAATACACTCAACTTCATTTTCTCACTAGTTACCTAATCTTTTGGTGGGAAGGGAGTATGTGGAAATTCATTTTGCCTAACCCAAAAAATCGTCTTCAAATTTTAACAGCAATGTTTGAAGTATTCGTTGATGATGGAATTAAACGGGGTGAAGTACTGTTAGCTCCTCAAGAACAAGGTGCAGTAATTTATTTGGTATCCAGCCGAAGTCAATATTTTCGATAAGGCTTTTGTTGATGTTGAGGCAAAGATAAATACAATTGCTGCTGATTTTAATGAGTTCGACGCAATAAAACGCTTAGAACAAATCGGGAAAAAAGTACAACCTATAGCTCCTACTATTTCCCACCACGAAATTTTTTGGCTTGCAACTTTACCAAAATTTCGTGGCAAAGGTATAGGGAGTCGCTTGCTTAAACCTATTCTTGATGACGCTGATGCTCAAAAAATTGGTTGTCATCTAGTTTCCTCCAATCCAGGCAATACATCGTTTTATGAAAATCTTGGCTTCCAGCAGTATTCTTTAATTTCAATTGACTTTGAATTGACCTTAATCGTTATGTGGCGCGATTCTTATCTTAGTAATTTCACCCCCATCACCAGCAATTAGAGTAAAGACAATGTATTTTATATAAATACATAATTTCATAATTATAAAATTGCAAATTATTTTCGCTCAAGCGAGACAAATCTATTTGTAACAAATGCCAAATCGTCTAACTCGAAGCTAAACGTTAAATTTAGAATTGTAGAATTACACAATTGCAAAATTCCAAAATTATGTAATTCTGAATTTACAATAAGCAAGATTATTAATAGATCTCAATTGCTAAAATCAGAGTTCAAACACCTTTAATATCAACAGTTTTGTATTTCGTAATTACATAATTATAAATTTATAGATTTACATATTTTCATAATTTCACCAATATGTAATTACAGGTGTTAGATTGGGCGGTGTAAAAATCTCAAGCTCAATCCGACGATATGGACATTTGTATTTTGGGGTTAAAGGGGGGTATAGGCAAAACGACGACAGCAATTCATGTCGCTGCCTATATGCAACGTTTTGGAGAAACGCTATTAATCGATGCCGATAAAAATGGTTCTGCTTTGCAGTGGGCAGAAAAAGGTCTTTTACCATTTAATGTTTGTAATGTGGAAGGCTCGGTAAAACATATCCGAAAGGCGGAACACGTAATTACTGACACAAAAGCTAGACCAGAAAAGGAAGAAATCCAGGCGGTAGCGGAAGAATACGATCTTCTGATTCTGCCTACTCCGCCAAAAGCATTGGATATGGAGGCTCTACTTAAAACTAGAGATATGCTGATTGATTATGGGACAAACTACAAAGTTCTGTTGACTATCACCCCTCCTCCGAGAAAAAGACCAGGCGGAGGAGAAAAAATTCCTAGTACCAAAGAGAAGGAAGCTCGTGAATTATTAGAGACGGAAGAACTTCCTATCTTCAAATCTACGATCTATCAATATACGGCAGTAGAAAAATCGCCTTTATCTGGAGTAACAGTAGATAAATACGACGACTCTTACTCAGCGATCGCTTGGCAATGCTATGAAAATTTAGGGAAGGAGATATACGATGGCAAAAAGTAATCCCAGTCTGGCAGATCTCAGCCGTATGCGGAGAGAGGCGAGACAGCGCGACAAAGCTGAGACTGTTCAAAAGCCTCAACCGCGTTCAACGCGAAACCCCGAAAGGGTTGTGAGCGATAGCTCCCGTGAAGAAGCAAAAACTGTTGAGCAACAACAGCAAACTATTGCAGTTCAAAGCGATCGCCTGCCCCAAGTCAGTAACGATTCAAAACTTGAAGTAGTTCCCGATCGCCAACCTTCAGAGACGGAAGAACCAAAAAAGGTCGGTAGACCAAAAGGAATAAGAAGCAATCCTGAATATGAGTCTACAACTATCAGACTTCACAAGCAGGTAAAAGCTAAAGCTCGCTATATATTGTCTACTCAGCCTGAAAAAATGGACTTGCAAACTTTACTTAACAACTTACTAGAGGACTTTGTTCGACAACAAAAAACAGAATAATGTAATTACATAATTCTGTAATTATAAAATTGCAAATCTATAGCGAATAAAATTTTTAGTATCAGCTCTAGTAATGCATCAGAGCTGATATCTCTATTTTGGGCTGACCTTTGGTAGTAAATTCTGAAATTATATAAGTACAGATTTATGCAATTATGTAATTTCAAAATTCTAAAATTTAGTAATAAAGTCACTTTTGTAATCTGAGACTAAATTAGTTAAAATAGCGACCTCGATCTTTTCTTGCCTGGAGGTCGTTTAAAGCTTTTTGACTTAAGATTTTGCATCGGTTTGGAATCGCTTTCCTGTTTGGCAATCTTAGGAGCTTTGGCTTGAGCAGGTTGTAAATTGATAATCATTTGCACCTCCTTCAACCAATCCTTTTCTACCAAATTGACAGGATAGATATCTCGATACTTTTCTCGCCAGTACTTTTGATGAATTGACTGGGGGGCATTAGGATGGTCTGACCCTATTAGTGAATTACCCCAAAGCAGATCGACGCGATCGACTAAGTAAAATATAGGCATGGCAAACATATAACAACAACAAATTTATCTTCAATAATTTAGAAAAAACAACAACAACGGCATTTGCTGCTGTGGTAGAGTAAATCCACTCTCTATTTTCCACAAAGTAACAGTGATAAGTATAGAAAGAGCAATCGACCCTCAAACAGAGTCGAGATTCTGCTGCGTATTTGACACCGAAACCTGCTTACCTATAGAACCCATTCAAAGGTACTTAAACTACTGCCGTAAGCGACAACTAGCAGCTAATACAGTAAATACCTATGCCTGCCGATTAGTCGATTTTTGGCATTGGCTAGAGTACAAATCTCTGGACTGGCAAGATTTAGGCTTAAACGAATTAGCAGATTTTGTTAACTGGTATCTTCTCGGTGGGG
>JADEXJ010000067.1 GCA_015207195.1 Pleurocapsales cyanobacterium LEGE 10410 | reverse complement strand
GTATCTGAATTGAGTTATCCATCATGCCTACCACCGTTCATCTAATCTCTTTATCATCCCAAAATAGTCAGACTCTTGACAACTACACTATCTGTAGTGTCTACCACGGGAATTACAGTAGAGCCATACTAAAGTCATATTCATAGAGAAATTTTTCTTTGATTCGCCATCCAAACGAAGCTAATTTTACTTCGCTGGCGCAGTCACTAAATACCGTTCCACCTGGCTGGGTAATTCCATACTGTTTCCCATAAATGATGAAATGATGTAGGTGGATGTCTGACCACCCCATTGCTAGCTGAACTGTGTAATGCAAATCTTCAATTGTGCTGTCGCTGCTGACAAGTATGCGTCGCCAGATCATGGGACTGATGCCAAGCAGTACTATCTTTAATTGGTAGATAACGGATTCGGAAAGAGCGGACATTTGGTGATCTTATCGCGTTGTGTACCTCATCTCCCCCGAAATTTTTCGCTCTCAATGGTAAAGGGTGGAAGGAGCGCAATCAACTAATTTAGCAATGGAGCGTTTGCTAATTCCTTTAGCTAGGTACATCTTAATTTCCTGCTCTTTGGCATCTAGCTTCAGCGATGCCGATCGTTTTCCTCTGGGTCTGCCCAATGTTTTTCCTGCTGCCTTGCGTTTGGCTAAGGCTTCGGTAGTTCTCAAAGAAATCAATTCTCGTTCGATTTCGGCTACCAAACCCAGCACTGTAGCTGTAATGCGACTGGGCATAGAATCATCTAGCACCATTCGCTGTTTGGCAATATGAACCGATATTCCTCGCTGCATACAGCATTCGAGAATTTCCAGTACCTGGAGGGTAGAACGTGCCATGCGACTGATTTCAGCGAAAACGATCGTATCCCCTGACTGCGAGGTTTTGGTTAATAGTTTTCCCAGTTCGCGATCGCGCCATCTTTTTTGACCCGATACCGAATCTTCGACAAATTCTAAATGTCCCAGGCTTTTTTGGTTGGCATATTCAAGAATTCCATGACGTTGATTATCAACATCCTGTTGATTGGTAGAAACTCTTAGATAAGCGTAAATAGTCACTTTTAGACAGTGCTGTTTGGAAAAACAGCTAACTTAATTAAATCAAACGTTTACAGATTTAATTAAACCATAATTTTGGTGCATAAATGTTTGGTAAAAAAGAACATATAATTCAAACACCTAGAAGTCATTGTTATTTATATAAGCTGAATAATAGGACTGAAGAGAGATACAGCTTGTTTTCAGATAATCTGGGTCGAGAATTATAATTTCAGTTTAGTTTCAATTAATCTGGTCTCAGTTTCAAACAATCTGGGTCGAAGCCAAATTATAGTTTCATTTAATGTGGGCTGAAAACGCCGATGATTTTAGGTCGGAGTGTTTATAATTTCAGTCCGTTACAGTTATTCATCCCAACCGTTATCTATTCAGCAACACCTAATTTAACCACGTCGAAAGATCGCGTTGCAAAAAGACTTGTAGTTGCAAAATATCTTCCCGATATATTTCAATTAGTTGTTGGCGCATTTCTGATGGTAGTGGCGGTGGCTTAACAAGATTGGAGTTTCTTAAGCTAAAGTAAAAGTTATAGAGTGGCTTGTGAAAGCCGTTCGGTATAAACGGTTTAAGATTCATATTAAAATTTTTCCTTACCTTATTTAGAGAAGTATAAATAAACTTGTTTTTAGGAACACCGCCTGAATTATAAATGGGAATAGATTGATTAACACAAAACTTCTCATCTACCTCCAAGAATTGAAATACATCTTGTAGTAGCGCGTCAGGTTCTCGTTTTAAGTCTTCAAATAAGCAAATTTTAAGCTGCTTTCCCTGAAAAAGAGCTAGGTAACGCTGTAACTTTTTGTAGTAAAGACCACTTCTTTGAACCGAAGGAGATTGTTGGATAGCTAGAGAAAAATCTTTAATAGGATTGTGTTGACTATTTATATCGAACTGCCAACGATAATCCATTAAGAATTTTGAATAGGTACTTTCAGCAGGATCGCGAAGAATAGCAATTAACTTCGCGTTAGGAAGGTGATGGTGAATGCGTTCAGCAGCCCTTGGGTGATATAGGTAGCTGGTAGAGGCTTCGCCAATGGCTGTCTGCTTAGAAACTTTTTGAAACAAATACTGGTAATCTTGCCAGTTAGAAACAAAAGACAATTTAGTATTAGGTTTATTATCACAGCCGTAAGAAAAGAAATGAGGTTCTTTTAAAAAACTCATGTAAATTTGTGGATGTTGCTTTAAGTAATTATAAAGCGTTGTTGTACCTGCTTTAGGTGCACCAATTATGAGAAAGTTAGGTAAAACCATCTAGCTGTTTTTAGATAATTTTTTAGAATTTTTAAAATAAAGCTAATAATTTTAAGTCGATTGTGCGCTTTACTATCTTCAAAACAATTATTTAGCAATGTTATTGATCTGACAACCTTGCATTCAATAATTTATCAAAACGTAAAATTTGTCAATTCAGAAAAATTCATGAATTTTATAAACACCTTAGAATATTTCCAGGTAAAAATTGAATAAAGTACTGCTATAAAAAAACTGAACTTTCCTCCATTGACAAAGTCTGGTATTTAAGAGAGAGTTTTTTACTAGCAGTGTTTTAACGTTTTGTTTCGTCTATTATAGTTTACGAAAACATTAAATAATTTATCCTTACCATTTTTAATTGCAGAGTTTATAAAATAAGCCTTGTCTTAAGCACCTATAACTTATGGATATTTTTACTAACTTAGCAAAAAAAATATTAAAATCAATAGTTTATAGTTATTACTCAGCCCACCTAAAACTCACAAATCAAAAACCCAGAAAGATTGTTTTTTTACTAGCTCACTGGCGCTCAGGCTCGTCACTTATGACGCACATCTTAAGTTCTAATTCTGAAGTAATAGGATTTGGGGAGTCAAAGACAGTATATCACTCCAAAAATGATTTTGATTCCTTATCTAAAGAAATACACTGGAACCTTCGCAAAGGTAAAATATTTGGTTCTCAAATGTTGATAGACAGTGTTCTGATGAATCATTTATTGCCTAATCCAGACTTACTGAAAACTAAACCTCTTTATGCAATTTTCTTAGTTAGAGAACCAAACAAAGCTATTCCTAGCATCTTTAACATGGGAGTCAGTCATTGGAATTGCGATCCCAATCGCTATGAGAAAGAAGCTCTTAAGTACTATCTCGATCGCTTATCAAGCTTAGAAAAGTATGCCAAAATTATCAACAGCAAGTCCCATGGTTTTTTTCTAACTTACGAGCAGCTAGTTAGCCAGACGGAGTTAGTGTTTGAAAAACTACAAAATTTCCTTGAACTAAAATCTCCTTTATCAGAGAATTATCAGTTAACGCCCGCAACCGGTAAATCTGGTAAAGGAGATTGGACTGACAATATTAAATCCAGTCGTATCATCAAAAACGCTCGTAGTTCGGGTTCAGGAATTAATCTGTCTCAAGAAACCCTCGATCGAGGACGAGAAGGTTTTAAACATTGCTGTAACTTACTATCACAATATTGCAGAACGGTTGATGATTGAGTTTTCAGCGTAATAACCAGTCCTTGGCGTTTGAGTAGAAACTGACACTGCTGACGAACTTAACAATTGAGCCGAAGGGCGATCGCCAAAAAGCCCAAACACTCAAAGCTAATCAGAAGCTAACTTACCAAAAGAGGATATACGAGTTCTAGCTAAAGGAACACCTTCGTACCATGCAAACAGTCTGGTTACATTCATCGCAGTCGCGATGAGAATATGTTGTAAATGAACTTTGCTCAAACCTATATAACGAGAAGATCGCATATCAAAACCGCGAATGCCTTGAGAAATAGTGCCTTCCACTCCAGCACGTTGATTGTATTGTTTTGACCATGTTTTTGTTTCTTGCCGTTTTCTCCTTCTAGTTAGAGCTTGATGTTCTTCTTTGGGTCGTAAAGTCAGTCTTCTGGGTTTGGTTTTTGAGCGAGTACACTTTGAGCGACTCAAACATTTTAGACAAGCTGCTTTAGGAAATTTAACTCGAATAGCTTTGTTGTTCCATCGATCGAGGTAGGGAGTCCATTTTGGATTACTCTTCTTCCCTTCAGGACAAGTGACGGCACGACTTTTCCAGTTAATTTTGAACTGATTAAGATCGTAGGCATTAGGATTTTTGGACTGCCAACTTACATTGTCACGAACTGGTCCGAGCAATTCAAGATTATGTTTTTGCTTACTTTCAACCAACAAAGTCCCGTCTACATAACCAGCATCAACTATGTGCTGTTTGGGTAATAATTCTTTATCAGCCAAAGATTGATGAATTAATTCAGTTCGATCTACATCACTCAAATGAGCTTGTGTTGTTTGAACATTGGTAATTAGATGAACTTGCTTCTTCTCACAGGTTTCAGTTAAATGAACTTTATAACCTAGCCACGAAGTATGTCGCTTGTTGCCGTAACGAGCTTCAGTATCACAAAGGGCTTGCCCGCATGTAGGGGAATTACTGCGATTTCCCGCAGGAGGTAAATCTTTGTGGCTGCGCCAACAAAGCTGACCATTATCAATCCAGTATTGGTGTACCCAAGCTATTCTCAAAGTCTCTATTATAGGAATCTCTCTGAGCCATTGAGGTGTAGTAGCATCATCATAAATAGCCTCTAATATTTTCATTCCATCTTGTCCAATTATTGCTGCATAAACATTTTGGGCTTCTGTTCCTCTGGGTAGTCGAGATTCTTCAACAGGTTTGCTATAACGATCAAACCAATCAAGAGTAACTACCGACGATAACCAATGTGGATGAGCTACTGCTAAGGCATTTAAAGCTGCTCTCAAAGTTTCACCAACATATTCAAGGCGATTAAGATTACGAATCGCAGCTAAAATATGAGTGGAATCGGTTCGAGCTTTTCCTTTGACTTTAATTAGATTCAGTTCTATACAGCGTTTTAAAAGCTTGTCCAGTAAAAGCTGTTCTTTTCCACCATTTAATAATCGAGAACGAAATAAACTTAAGACTGAAGAATCGAAACTAGAAGCAGTCAATTCTAGTCCTAGGGCATATTTCCAGTCGATACGAGCAGAAACAGCTTCTACTGTACCTCTGTCAGATAAATTAGCCATATACTGCATCACACATATTAAGGCTAAACGACCAGGATGCAGGGCTGGTTGACCTTCTGTTGCATAGAGTTCGCCAAAATCTTCATCGTCATAAAATGTCCCTAATTTATCTTTCAGGGTCATGTATAGATTTCCTTTGGGAAAAGCTTTTCGAGCTATTTTTTTAGTCAGAGATGGGATGGATTTTATTGATTGACGATGTAGAACCATAATAAATGACTCTCCCAGAACTTTGTCTGCTATCTATAACTCAGATCTTGCACCAAGAAAAGTTGATATATTAGGTAGTGGGTGAAGTGATTTAAAATAGGGAATTACAGCTTGTTCTCTATTAATTTAGTAGAACTAAAATTAACTATGATTTGAAACTTTAACGTAGAAATAATTTATTCGACTCGATGACCAACTTTTTCTTCATCACAATATAAATCCAACCAACTCTCTTTTAAAGATTCAATAGCTCTAGTTAATTCATCAATTTGATTTCTTCTAACAACAGCTAAAACACCATCAATATGTGCTTGGCTTCCAGCTTTTCCTAGATGTTGAAAACGAGAATATTCGTTTTCTCCCTTTGTTTTGGCAAAAATCGCCGTTTGAGCTTTAAGTTGATAGTACCAATAACGGTATTTCTGACCTCTGGCTTGATATCGTGCTATGGAACATCCAACGGGAGCGATTAGCTCATTGCTTTCCATTTCGGCTTTTTGGGACTCTAAAGAAGCAATTGCTGCTCTTATACGCTCTACTCTTTGACTTAATTCCAGTTCAGTTTCTTTTTTTGGCATTTTGGGCAATGAGGTGGATGAAATATGTTAAATTAGTTCTCCTTTTACAAAAGTGAACTAACTGATGAGAGAAATTCTACCTCAAGTTGAAGAACTGATGCTTAGGTTAAAACAATTAATGCCGAGTATTTATCAACAAGAAACCCTGGAATCTATTTTGGGTTTATTTCTCTCTGGAAAAGGTAATGCTGCACCTCATCATTGTCAGACAAAATCAGAAAGTGCCATCAGCCGATTTCTCAATTACTATACTTGGTCAACTCGTTCTGTAATTAGAACAGTTCGTTCTTATGTTTTAAATTTAATCTTATCTCAAAGGATTAAGGGGAGAAAACGAACTCTCCAAGTTATGCTCGACCTAACTACACTGGAAAAAGTGGGAAAATTTCCTCATCTTAAGGATTTAATCAGGGTCTATAATCACAAGAAAGGTTTGCATATTGTAGTTATGTACTTAGTAATAGGAAACTGGCGATTCCCTTGGAGTTTCCGTGTTTATCGAGGAAAGGGAACAGCTAGTCCATCTCAGTTGGCTCAAAAACTACTTAATAATTTGCCTTCAATCTTAATCAAATCTTTTCAGATTTATGTCTTAGGTGATACTGCATTTGGCACAATCAAGTTAATTAACAAAATTCGTAACTCTTTTCAATTTCATGCTGTTGTCGGCATCCCCAAAACCAGAAAAATTCAAGATGGTCGTAAAGTATCTGAAATTAAAACTCGCGGTCAACAAATTTATTTAAACGGACTAGATATTCCTGTTTTCTTATCATGGGTGTGGTTAAAAAGAGATGAAAAGAGAATTCAACGTTTCGTTATTTCAACTAAACCCATGAAAGGACAAACTATTGCTCGATGGGGTAAAAAGAGATGGCAAATCGAGGGATTTTTCAAAACCGTTAAGCATTGTTTTAGCTTGCATCGTTTTGGTCAGAAAACTTTACTTGGGGTTTATCGTTGGTTAATTCTTTCTTTTGTTTCTTATTTATTATCATACTGGGTCTATTTGCATTTAGGTAACTATGATAATTTAGACTGGTTTGACTCAGCACAACAAGCATTATTTTTACTTCTACCTCATATTTTACTTCTTTCCCTTTTGAATCAATTAGAGATAGTTAGACCTTGGTTAAATGATACAGGTTTTGATTTTTCTCTGATTAGGTGCAAGATCTGAGTATACGGCGGTGAAGGGGATGACTCGCTTTATGGTGAGAATGGTCTAGATTTTCTTTATGGTAATCAAGGACGAGATAGATTGCTTGGTGGCAACGGTGGAGACTATCTTTACGGCGGTGAAGGTAATGATACTTTGCACGGCGGTGAAGGAGATGACAATCTTCAAGGAGATAGTTATAACGACATTTTGATAGGAGGTCGAGGAAATGATACCTTAACTGGTGGTTTTGGTAGTGATTACTTTTATATCGTCTCTGATACCAATGCAGCCTATCAAGCTGAAGCGATCGGCACTGATACTCTTTTAGATTTTGGCAACGGCAACGATAAAATTGTTTTAAACAAAACTACCTATACAGCTCTTACTTCTAATGCTGGTTTCGGGTTTAGTAAAGCAAGTGAATTTGCCGTTGTCAGTCAGGATAGTTTAGTAGCTAGTTCTCAAGCATTAATTGTCTTTAGTAGCGGTACGGGAAATTTATTTTATAACCAAAATGGTTCTAGTACTGGTTTAGGTAGTGGCGGTCATTTCGCTACCCTGAGCGATCTCGATCGCCTGTCAGCAGAGAATTTCAAAATTAATAACTAGCAAGCAATTACAACCACCTTTTACTTATACCTCAAGACAAATCCCCATATTTAACCGTCAATTCAGATAATATTTTTGTATTTTTCGTTTTCTAAACCCGCGTAAATTGAATTTGTGCTTTAAAATCTTAAAATAAAAATCGATAAATATAAAGTTTTATTAAGCGAGGGTTAAAGTATGTACATCGTGCAGATTGCTTCCGAATGCGCTCCTGTAATCAAAGCAGGGGGTTTGGGAGATGTGGTTTATGGATTGAGCAGAGAATTAGAAAACCGCAGTCACTGTGTCGAGCTGATTCTGCCCATGTACGACTGCATGAGATACGACCATATTTGGGGGCTGCACGATGCCTATCTCGATCTTGACGTACCCTGGTATGGTGGCGAGATTAAGTGTGATGTTTTTTGTGGCTGGGTACACGGTAGACTTTGCTTCTTTATTCAGCCTAAAAGCCAGGATAATTTTTTCAATCGGGGTCATGTTTACGGTAGTGATGACGATCCGATGCGCTTTGCATTTTTTAGTAAGGCAGCAATGGAATTTTTGCTCAAAAGCAATAAACGCCCTGATATTATCCATTGTCATGATTGGCAAACTGGTTTAATTCCCGTGATGCTATATGAAATGTATCAATATTACGGAATGGAACGCCAGCGAGTCTGTTATACGATTCACAACTTTAGACATCAAGGCAGCTGTGGTGACGAAATTTTGGCAGCTACGGGATTAAATCGACCAAAATACTATTTCGATTATTCTCGCCTGCAAGATAACTTTAATCCCTTTGCCCTCAACCTAATGAAAGGAGGGATAGTTTATTCTAACTACGTCAATACTGTTTCTCCGCACCATGCTTGGGAGGCGCGTTTTACTGAGGTGGGTTATGGCTTGGGACATACCCTAGCAATTCACCAAGATAAATTTAAGGGTATTCTTAATGGTGTCGATTACAATATTTGGAATCCTAATTTAGATAACTATATTCCCTTTAAATATAATTTGGACAGTCTAGAAGACAAAGCCCAAGACAAACAGGCTTTGAGAGCAAGACTACTTTTACAAGAATCAAATAAACCCATAATTGCCTATATTGGACGTTTGGACGAGCAAAAAGGCGTACATTTGGTGCATCATGCCATTTACTACGCTCTCAATCGCAATGCTCAATTTGTGCTTTTGGGTTCGGGAACTTCAGCAGAAGTCAACAATAGATTTTGGCATGAGAAAAACTTTCTTAACGATAACCCCGATGTGCATTTAGAGATCGGTTTTAATGAAGAATTGGCTCATCTAATTTATGCAGGGGCTGATATGATAGTCGTCCCCAGCAACTTTGAACCCTGTGGCTTGACTCAGTTAATCAGCTTAAAGTATGGCACGGTACCAATTGTTAGAGGGGTTGGTGGTTTACTCAGTACTGTATTCGATCGCGACCACGACTCAGACCACGCGCCAGAAAAACGTAATGGCTATGTTTTCTATCAGATGGACAACCACGCCTTAGAATCGGCGATGGAAAGAGCGATCGGACTGTACTACGAATATCCTAAAGAATTCGAGCAATTGGTACAGCAGGGCATGGAATATGATTATTCTTGGAAAAGTGCGGGAGATCAGTATATTAAAGTGTATGAATATATTCGGTTTAAGTAGTTGCTCCCTAAAGGGATACACCTTCGGATATGGTTAGTGGTTAGTGGTTAGTGGTTAGTGGTTAGTGGTTATCATTATCTTGCTCAATACAATGCCGATTATTTCAATGCTTTTAAAGCTGCAATTAGGCTTTGGCAGACATTAGTTAAAAAATCTAGATCTAGAGTATCTGTAGTGTCGCTAGCTTGGTGATAATGAGGATTGCGTAACATTGCCGTGTCTGTAACCATAATGGCACGGTAATTTTCTTGCCAAAAAGGACGATGATCGCTGAATCCTGTAATGGGGATTAATCTGCCACTACTAGGATCGGGAAGTATTTCGCAGGGAGTACCATTCTTTTTTATCTGGCGACTAAGACGAATTAGATCGGGGGTAGCAATCAAGTTACCGACTAAAGCAATAAAGTTGGCGCGATCGCTATAGAATGGCTTAATTATGTCAGGATAAGTTTGAGAACCCTTCGTATTTTTGCAATACCCCAACATTTCTAGTGATAGCATCAGCCTCAATTTCTGGTTGGCTTGTTTTAGCTGTCGGGCATAAGCGGTACTACCCAATAAGCCATATTCTTCAAGATCGAAAGCAACTAACCGAACGGGGTATTTCAAAGGGCTATTCGCGAAGACTGCTGCTAGTTCTAGTAAAACTGCTACTCCCGTAGCATTATCGTCTGCCCCAGGTGTTCCAGGTACGGCATCGTAATGCGCGCCAATTAGAATGGGCGGTAACTCTGTGGTGGAAGCAGAACTTAGATTTAAAATTAAGTTTTGATGGGTTGTGCCGTTGAATTTAAACTCATGAGTTGCTACTTTTCCCCATTGAGATAAAGCATTGCGAATATATTCCCTTACTAGGAAATGTCCCCCAGAAGCAATATAGGGATCTCGTTCTCGCACAATTTGAGTTAAATGATGGTGAAGCCGTTGTTGTAACTTGTTAGTTTCTTGGTTATTACTCATATAGCATTATGAAGTTGTATCAGGACACTCACTACTCACTACTCCCTATATGCGAAGCGGTATCCCTTTAGGGACTTCCTACTTCCTACTTCCTACGGTGCGCATTCCCTTGCGCCTTCGGACGACGCGGGGTCGCACCGCTACTTCCTACTCCCTATCTGAACCAGTGCTTAGATACGTTATAATTCATTCTGTTTGCATAGTAATAAATTTTGATCGCGCCTAGATAGGTGAGATAGACTGGGCGATCGCAAATCGCTAGAGCGGTAGCAGAACTAATTGTCAAACCAAAATAACCGTAAATATAATTAATAGCAATGGCAGCAGACAATTCTCCAAATAAGCCCCAAAGTGGTTCCAACCTAGAAGAAATTCGAGCCACCAGAATCGAGAAGGTAGCCCAAATTAAGGAGTTGGGACTAAACCCCTATGCTTATAAATGGGAATCTACTCATCATGCTGCCCAGCTACAGAAGAAATATGCCAATCTAGAGCCTGGTGCAGAAGTCGCAGACGAAGTGGCGATCGCAGGTAGAATCAGAGGACGGCGTGTCTTTGGTAAGCTAGCATTTTTTGAACTACAAGATGAAACAGGAAAGATCCAGCTTTACCTAGAAAAGAAAAGAATTAACCACACCATGTCCGACTTGGTGGGGGCGTTCAATCATCTCAAGAGGCTATCGGATACGGGAGATATTTTGGGTGTTAAAGGAACAATCAAAAGAACTGAAAGAGGCGAGCTTTCAGTCTACGTCAGCGAGTTTCAAATTCTGACTAAATCTTTGTTGCCCTTGCCCGATAAGTGGCATGGCTTGACAGATACGGAAAAGCGTTATCGTCAGCGTTATGTAGACCTAATTGTTAACCCCCAGGTCAGACAAACCTTTCGTATTCGAGCTAAAATTACCGCTGCGATCCGTCGTTATCTGGAAACCAGAGACTTTTTAGAAATAGAAACTCCTGTATTGCAAAGCGAAGCTGGGGGGGCAGATGCTCGCCCATTTGTTACCTATCACAATACCCTGGAGATGGACTTATATCTCCGCATCGCTACTGAACTGCACCTTAAAAGATTGATTGTGGGTGGATTCGAGCGGGTATTTGAGCTAGGCAGAATTTTCCGTAACGAAGGAGTATCTACCCGTCATAATCCTGAATTTACATCTATTGAGGTATATCAGGCGTATGGTGATTACAACGACATGATGAAGTTGACGGAGAACTTAATTGTCGAAGTAGCCCAAGAAGTTCTTGGCACGACTAAAGTTAGTTATCAGGGAGAAGAAATCGATCTTACTCTTCCCTGGCGCAGAGTAACCATGCACGATGTCGTGCGCGATGCCACGGGGGTAGATTTTTCCCAATTTGCCGATTTTGATTTGGCGAAAACCGCAGCCAAAGACGGAGGAATTGAAGTTCCCTCAGAGTGCCAAACAATTGGTAAGTTGCTTAACGAGGCTTTTGAACAGAAGGTAGAATCCAGTCTGATTCAACCAACTTTTGTAGTGGACTATCCCGTAGAAATATCTCCCCTAGCCAAACCCCATCGCGATAAACCAGGTTTGGTAGAAAGGTTTGAACTGTTTGTGGTGGGTAGAGAAACCGCCAACGGCTTTTCGGAGTTGACCGATCCTTTAGACCAACGACAAAGATTAGAAGCCCAAGCAGCCAAAAAAGCAGCAGGAGATTTGGAAGCACAGGATATTGATGAAGACTTTATCGCTGCATTAGAGTATGGGATGCCTCCTACCGTTGGTTTGGGTATCGGTATCGATCGCCTGGTGATGCTGTTAACCGATTCTCCTAGTATTCGGGACGTTATTGCTTTCCCTCTGCTAAAAAATCAGAGTACGGCAATAAAAGACTTTGACTATGATATTGAGCAAAAAACTCTCCGCGTTGTTTTTGGCAACGGCAGCGTTTACAAATATTCGGATGTTCCCGAATCGGTCTATAAGGATTTAAAAGAAACTAGTTCGGTCGGTCAATATTTTAATTCCCAGATCAGGGATAAGTTTGGCTTTGATCGCGAAATATAGTCGTTTATTATTGCGTAATAGTTTTTATGGTTTCTCTTTTCGATCGCCTACAACAAAATTGCTAATTGATATGGTTCGAGGACGAGTTTTTGGACGGCAGAGATCGTTTTACCAGAAACAAGATCGGTAAATATTTTACGCATTCCCAGCAATCGAAGCTGTTTTGCGACAATCTCCTGTTGGCGATCGCTAAAATTAGCCAACACCAAGACATTTTGTTCCTGATGAGAGCGAAAGTAGCCGAAGATGTGGTCATTGCCAAGATCGATAATTTCAGTTTCCCCCCGACCAAAAGCGCGATTATGCTGACGAATCTGAATTAATTTGAGTAACCCCAAATAAATTTGTCCTGGAATACTTGAGTTGTCTCTCCTTTTGAGGGCGCGTTCGTTATTAAATGTCGAACGGTGAACCCAACGACTATCGCCATCTTTTTCAGGCGACTCTATATAGGCATAGTTATTTAAAGTGCCAATTTCGTCTCCCAGATATAGTAAAGGAATACCCCCAATAGTTAAGATGACACCATGTACTAACAAGATACGTCTTACTGCTAGATCGATCTCTATAGGATCGCTTTCATCCGTTAACTTTTCTAAGCCACATAAAGATGCGCTGGTTCCTGAAATCCTAGCCTCACCCGTTTCAGGCTTTTCTTGGAAGGGCAAACCTTTAGCAAAGCTACCCTCAAAGCGACCAGTATAAAATGCCGTCAAAAACTGCCGATGGTCGTAAGGATTCATCTGTAACTCTCGCAGATCATCGTCAGAAATTGCCCAACCAATATCATCGTGGCAGCGAATATAGTTGACCCAGGTACAGTCGGAGGCGATCGCAAATCGCTTTGACATTCCATGACGCAATGGGCGAATATTTCTGATGGCTAAAGCATCCCATAGCAATGCCATCAACTCAAGATTTATTCTTAAACTCTGTGGTGGAAACAGCCCAGAGAACTTACAAGGCAAAAGTTCCTGTAAGTTACCTAGAAGCTGGGTGAAGCTTTCGATGTTGTGGGTAGTTCCATCAACATTGTAGAGCAGATACTCAGTCCTCGTCCCGTTAGGGCATGGCTGAGAGCTTCATTTAATTTACCAGGATAAAACCTGTAGTTTCTCAGATAATTGTTCGAGGGACTGGGGACTGGGGGAGCTAAAATCTGAAAAAACAAGCTTTAGTTCTCTGTCTAGACGCGGTTTAGGGAAGCGGAGCTAATCATTTAGGGCAAGAGATCTACTACAAAAACCAACCATAGGAATGTAACCCTTTTCCCAAAAAATTCACTCCAAGATAGCAGATCCAAACCACGACAAAGCCGACTGCTGCCAAGATAGCAGGTTTCCTACCTTGCCAACCACGTGTAATTCTAGCGTGGAGATAGGCAGCAAACACCAACCAGGTAATAAATGCCCAGGTTTCTTTGGGATCCCAACTCCAGTATGAACCCCAAGCTTCGTTTGCCCAAACTCCGCCAGCAATAATCCCGATGGTTAACAAAGGAAATCCCAAACCGATGGTGCGATAGCTAATATTATCTAGAGTATCCGCCAGACTCAAGCGTTCGGGAGAAAGAGTTGTCTCTGTCTGGGGTGGATCTAATACTGCGGTATTACCACCAGTAGCAGTACTGGCATAAGCACGATCTAAGGTATCTTTAAAGGTCTTTTGTTTAACGCGATCGCGAAAACTTCCCGTACCGACAGAACTTCCTTTTAACTCTACTTTCTGTCCACGAGTAACAATCAAAAAGCCAATGGCGATCGCGCTTCCCACCATGAGGGTAGAATAACTCAGCATCATTACGCTAACGTGCATCATCAACCAGTTAGATTTTAATGCTGGTACCAGGGGCGCAGACTCTTGCATTTCTAGGGGTAAGCTGAGGGCTGCAAATGCCGTAATGCCCATCGCTATCGGACTTGTAACTACACCTACCAAACGACTACGACTCATCCTTTCAGCGATAAAGTGGATTGTCGTGACACCCCAAGCTAAAAAGAACAAAGATTCGTAAAGATTACTGAGAGGGAAATAACCCGCCTCAATCCAACGAGAACCAAGTAGAGTTGCCATACACAGGTTGGCAACTGCCATGCCTGTAGTTCCCAGAGTGGCTAAATAAGGCATGTTGGGAAAAGCAGCCCCGCCCCAATAGATCAACATAGTAACTAGCAACACCCCGAAAGAAGCATTATCCAGTAAGCTTTCTAGTCTGATTAAATCCATATTTTTTTCTATAATCGTTCTCAAATTTGTATACAGGGATAATAAAGTAGGTGCTACTCCGTTCCCAGCAGTACAGTGTTTGTTATTGTCTGTATTTACTTTAGTTTAAAGAAAAATTGGTAGTCTAGGTGACAAAATATATTTCGTTCCCTTGGATAAATATACAATTTTATTAAAAAATTGAGCAAAAACTGATTTTAATGCTGAGACAAATAGATCGCAGTCTTTGGGTTGCCCAACAGCCGTTTAAATTTCTCGGCTTAGAAGTAGGAACTAGAATGACGGTGATTAAGCTATCGGATAATTGTTTGGTGCTTATTTCACCAATCGAGATCGATCCCGAAACAGAAAAACAGCTAAATGCTTTAGGAACAGTTCGCTATCTAATTGCGCCCAATCTATTTCATTATCTATATCTGGATCAATGCCAGCAAATATATCCCCAAGCTCAAACCATCGCTCCCCCAGGATTAATAGCCAAACAACCGAACCTGAAGAAGGACAAAGTATTAAAGAAACAGTAGAAGAGGTAGGATGTGAAATTTGGTATCTACCTCCTTACTCTCCCGATTTAAACAAGATAAAGCGTTGGTGGTCTGTTCTCAAAACTTGGATGAAACAGAAAGTCAAGGAATTTGAGACTGTTAGAGAATGTGTTGATACAGCTATGAAGCCTCTCAGCCTTGCTTGCGCGAAGACTGAGTATCTGGTAAGACACCCTTCTCGTATGAGACAGCTACTCGTATCCCAGAAAACCGTGCTTCTCGGTGAACAGCAGGGCGGAGCGTATAAAGTGCGGAGGCAACCTCCGCACACAGCCCCTCGACTTTAGCCATACTGAACCTCTAACTCATTTCTGGCTAGAGCTAAAAAGAAACAAATATTTGGTTATGTATCGTTTTTCTGCTTGCTCCCTACTATTACTTATCAGGCGACACAAGGCTTATCAGTTACGAACTTTGCTACATCGGTCTTATATCTACCCTAATCAACCAGCTTTCTGTGTCTGGAGGGCAATAGTGCCTTTGCAACTGAAAGTAGTATACCACACAATGCCAACCCACTTCGCTTTCGCCCTAACTCAGCCTTGTTTCGCAGCGCATTCGCGCAGAGCGTCGCTAGAACGAGTGCGAAGCAACTTTGAGCCGATCGGCTCTGTGATGCGCCGTACTTGAAAGCTTCGCTTTCTGCGACTGAGAGTGCGGGCTGATTGTCTGTTCAAACTGAGATTTTCTTAAAAACTGGCGATCGCATCTGTTGCTCGGAAAAATTTTATCATGGCGCGAAACACTAAATCTCGCTATTTCACGGGCGTTATTTCTCAATAAAATGCCTACGCGATCGGACTTGCGGTCGACTTATTCATTCAACCAACGCACTGCATCTTTGGCGTGATAGGTCAAAATTATGTCTGCACCAGCACGTTTAAAGCTAGTCAAAGTTTCCAAAGCTACTTTTTTCTCGTCAACCCAGCCGTTGAGGGCAGCTGCTTTAACCATTGAATATTCACCAGAAACATTATAAGCAGCCACGGGAAGGTTAGTCGCTTGCTTGACACGCCAGATAATATCCATATAGGACAAGGCGGGCTTAACCATCAGCATATCCGCACCTTCAGCAATGTCTAGTTCGATCTCTTTAATAGCTTCCGTACCGTTGGCGGGATCCATTTGATAGGTACGGCGATCGCCAAAGCTGGGTGCAGATTCGGCAGCATCACGGAATGGTCCATAATAAGCAGAGGCGTATTTTGCAGCATAGGAAAGTATAGGTGTATCCTGAAAGCCAGCTTCGTCTAAACCCTCTCTAATTGCCCGAACAAAGCCATCCATCATTCCCGAAGGAGCAATGATATCCGCTCCTGCTTTTGCCTGAGAGACGGCAGTCTTTTTCAGGAGTTCGAGGGTAGGATCGTTGAGTACTCTCCCCGTTAAATCTCCCGTTTCTAAATAACCACAGTGTCCGTGAGAGGTATATTCACAAAGACAGGTATCAGCGATAACTAACAATTCGGGAACGGATTCTTTAATTGCCGTGGCAGCCTTTTGCACGATACCGCAATCGTGCCATGCCCCAGTAGCATCAACGTCTTTGTCTTCGGGAATACCAAATAAAATTACCCCAGGAATACCTAAATCGTAGACTTCCTTCGCTTCTTCAACAATTTTATCGACGGAAAGCTGATATACCCCAGGCATCGATTTAACTTCAGTAGCGACAGAGGTACCTGGTACGGCAAATAAGGGATAAATTAAATCGTTAGCAGTAACTACTGTTTCTTGCACCATGCGACGTAGTTGGGGGTGTTGGCGCAGGCGACGAGGGCGATTAATCGGGAACATAAAATTATTTATACTAAAGTTGGCAGTTGAAAATGCTAGAACAGTAACTTCTATTTTTATAGATCCATCTATATTGCTATAGACATACACCTTAGTTTGAATACGAAACTATAGTTTGATAGCTACCTATAGAAGCGTACTAACAATTAGTTAGATATCTAGTGTAAAACGAATCTTATGCCTGACCGTAGCGTTAACTACACTACTCAATGTTTTGTAATGTTCAAGAGTTAACTACAGGTTTTAAATTGGTTCAACCTAATCAAAAGTGCTAATAACTATTGCAAGACACAGACAGGCGATCGCCAATCAACTTTGTTAAGCTCAAACTACCTAGCAGGTAAAAAATTGGCTATAATATTAATAGACATAGCTATATATTTTATATAGGCTAAGTCATCAAAAGCAATCGAGCTTTATGCCGAGAGCTTCAACTACATGGGGCCGTAAAGGTTTCGACAGGTTAGTAAAAACTGACCCGTGATTCAGGTCGAGAGTGAGTATTCTCTCGTAAATACAGACTCAACTTAAATATAGATGCAAACAACATCGTAAAATTTGAGCGTCAGGCAGTAGCTGCCTAAATCTAAAACACTTTTAGATTTGCTCGTCTCTAGTTTGACTCCGTTAAGAGCTAAAGACAAAACCCCAACGGATGCTCCTTTTGGTTTCCTTTGGTAGACCAACAGGAAAAGACTTTACCAAAGAATCCTACCGTCAGGGATAATTGATGGTTCTTGCTCCGAGGATTAGAGGAGCTAAACCTGTGAACGAATGGGCAAGTGAATAGCTGGCTTGGACAGCAGTTCGACTCTGCTCGGCTCCACTAACATCTTTTTACTAGTACGATTGACGAATTAATATTTTAAGCAGCTCAGTTTTGCAACTTTAATAAAATTCCCTGTACCTGCTCGTAAAAGTCATCTTGAAGATCGTAATAAGTTTTTAGCTCGTTAAAACGATCGACAGTCAAATTATTTTGCCGAACAATCTCCTGAGATTGGCTACAGTAGTTTTCCGCAATTTCACGAACCTTCGGTTCTAAATTATCAAAGGTTTCTTGGCGATCGCAAACTATCTCTGGCGGTGGTTCATTAATCAGATTTTTGATTTCTTGGTACACTTCTCTTCTTAGTAGCTCTACCTCATAACCCGCTTGGGCATAATTTTCTGTTTCTTCTGGAGTAAATTGTTGAGCATAAGCAGAAACCCTTAAAGCAATAGATGGTGAGCTAACTCCATTAAGATTCTGCGATTTTAGAGACACTTCTGGAATGAGTCCGAACATTAATCCGACTATAGCTAATATAGTATGACCAATAAGACGGGTATATAGTTTATTAGATTTAAATAAGGTTAAATTAATATTTACCATAATTGAGGAAGAATATCGTTACCGAAATTACTATTTACTCTGAACTAGTTTTTCGGAGATAAGTTCCTGTATTTTTCATTTTTCAGCTAAAAACTCAATTAACTTTCAATTAACTTTGGGAAAGACGCTTAATCGGTGCGCCACCGAGTAGCCGATCTGTTTCCGTTAACAAGCCTGGAATTTTCTTAGCGTAAGGGCTAGATGCCAAACAAGATTCGAGATCTAGTTGAGCTACTTGGTCTGCTTTTGCTCCAGGAAACCAATGACCACCATTGCTCAATAGGTTATAGCGTGCCTGACCATATTCGATCATGTCGTAAGCCACAGCCAAATTACGTAACCATAAAATTACTGGAATATTAATGTTGCCTGGGGTGTTATCGTAACTGGGTAAACCAACTTGCCAATTATCTAACCAATCTTTGCCCAGAGTGGCGATCGCTGCTTGTTCCAGACGCTCTAAAATAGGGGGTAGTATTTCATCTGCTTGATCTAGCAAAGATAAAACTTTTATATGCTCATCAAAATCTGATGGTTTAGCTGCACCAAGGCTGAGGGTGTGTACTTCAGGATGAGATAGACAAAACAGATCGTTAAACACTATGGGACTGAGGGGCTGGCATAATTCTACAAGCTTTGGTGGTGGATTATATAGATGTCCTCCTTTATCGGTAGGGGAGATAATAAATACGCCCATATCTTGACGCTGTGCTGCTTTAATCGCCGACCAATTCCACTGATTGATGTAGTACCAATGGAGATTCACATAGTCAAATTCTCCCGTTTCAATGGCTTTGGTAATTATTTCCGTCGAGCCGTGGGTAGAAAAGCCAATATGTTTAACTTTACCCTCTGCCTTAAGCTTTTTTGCCTCATTCAGACATCCCCCAGGACGCAAGCTATTGTGGAATGTTTCCTGATTATTAATACCGTGTAGTCCTAAAAGGTCTACATATTCCAATTGACAAAAGCTAAGAGACTGCTGGAATTTGCGACGAAACTCTAAAGGATTAGGTTGGGGTGAAACTTTAGTTTGAAAGATTAGCTTTTCTCGCGGTAGCTGGGGCAAAATGCTTCCCAACTGCATCTCTGAGCTACCATAGCCCCTAGCTGTTTCAATATGATTGATCCCCAGTTCAAAGGAACGGCGGATCGTAGCTTCAAGATTGCGCTGATTAGCTGCGGGTATTTGGGACTGAGGCAAATCCTGCCATTTATATTGATATCTCATTCCTCCGCAAGAGAAAACGGGCATCTGTAATTCTGTACGACCAAATCGCCGATATTGCATAATCAAACCATCTTTTCTGTTTTACCTCTATAAATATTATGTTAGGTATTCTTCAGGGATAACAGGAGAATTTGCTGATAATTCTCTAAATCAACTGAGGGCAAGCCGAACAGAATTGCCTACAGATAAACGTAGCTAAAATAAACGAACGGTGTTTTAAGATTGATGCTATGAAAATCTTGTTAGTAGATGACGAAACCGAACTGAGCGATCCCCTAAGCCGAATTCTATTACAGGAAGGGTATGAAGTAGACGTAGCCGATAATGGAGCAACAGGTATGGAACTAGCTCTACAAAATCAGTATGACCTGTTGATCTTAGACTGGATGCTGCCCTACAAGTCGGGATTGGAAATTTGTCGCGAGGTGCGATCGCAATCTGTGGCTACACCTGTATTGTTTTTAACCGCTAAAGATACGGTAGACGATCGCGTTGATGGCTTGGATGCGGGGGCAGATGATTATTTAGTCAAGCCGTTTGAATTAAGAGAATTGTTAGCTAGAGTTCGCGCTTTGTTACGTCGTTCTAGTCTAGAAACTCCCAATAGCGATCGCTTACAGGTAGCAGATTTAGAGTTAGATGTAGAGAATCAGGTAGCATATCGCCAGGGTAAGGCGATCGACCTGTCGGAAAAAGAAATCAAGCTGTTAACTTATTTTATGCAGCATCCCGACAGACTGTTAACTCATGAAGAAATCTATAGCTATCTATGGCGAGCCAACGAAAAACCCAGTAGTAATGTCTTAGCTGCCCTAGTGCGCCTGTTACGACGCAAAATAGAAGTAAAAGGTCAAATTCAATTAATTCATACTGTCTATGGCAAAGGTTATCGCTTCGGAAACTCATAAAGCCTGCGCTCGACTATTAACCAAGATTTAATTCTGTTGAGTTCTTTTAATTTTGTTTTCTCGGTGATTGGCTACAGACTCTACCAAACCAATGCTGATAAAGCTTGATAGCAATGAGGAACGTCCATAGCTCATCCAGGGTAAAGGAATACCCGTAATTGGTGCCAAACCAATAGTCATACTGATATTAATTACAGTTTGAAAAGCAATAATTGACAAAATGCCGATCGCCAGTAAAGAGCCAAAATTATCTTTCGCGGTAGAGGCGATCCAAATCAAACGGGCGCAGATTAACCAATACACCATCAACAATAAAATACTGCCAACAAAGCCAAACTCTTCCCCCACCGCCGAAAAAATAAAGTCTGTATGCTGTTCGGGAATAAAATTAAGTTGTGTTTGAGTTCCTTGATACCACCCCTGACCCCATAATTTACCAGCACCGATCGCAATCCGCGATTGAATCAAATGATATCCATGCCCTAGGGGGTCTTGTTCGGGGTCGAGAAACATAATCAGCCGTGCTTTTTGATAGTCCTTGAGTAATCCCCAGAAAAAATTACCCATCTCCACCGCACCTAAATTAATTACCATGGCACTAAGGGTAGCAACGATTTTTGCTGGTAGAGTTAGCCAAGCAATTCCCGCTACGGCTAAAACCCAAATGATCCAGCCAGGAAGATAGAGATGGTAGAGAATAGCAGACAACAGAGGCGAAATCATCAAAATTAACCACCCCGTATTAGTATTTGCCCAATAGAGCATGGCGATCGTCATTACGCCAAAAACTAAAGACGTACCCAGATCGGGTTGTAAAAATACCAAACTCCAGGGAACAGCCGTAATTACCAGGGTTTTAAGGACTGTTTTCAGATTTGCCCCATCGCGATCGTGCAAAAGTGCTGCTAGGGTGATTGCCATCCCAATTTTGGCAAACTCAGAGGGCTGAACGTTAAACCCTGCAATGCTAATCCACCGCTGCGCTCCTTTGGCGGTTACTCCCGTTAGCATTACGGCAATCAATGATAAGTTGGTTAAAGCATAGATCGCCCAGTGCCACTGCCTCAAAAACTGATAACGCCAGCGGGACAAAATAAAAACTACCATTACACCCAATGCACCAACCGTCCAATGTTGATAGCTATAGCTATGTTCTCCAACTAGTTCGGTGCTGTAAATTATTCCTCCTCCAAAAGCCGTCAAACCAACGACTGATAACAGTAATATCCAGTCGAGATGTCGCCAATAATAAAGGGCGGATAATATTTGCTGCCCCAGATATTGAAGCTTAAATCGTTTAGAGCTTTTTTTTGATTGGGAGCGAGATTTAATCACTTTGCCAGCAGAAATATATAGATAAAATTACCAAAATTGTCTTGATTTACCGCCAGGATAGCGAATATCCTCAGCTCTAATCTTAGTTACCTCGATCAAGCCTGAACCCAGAGTCAGGGTTACACCGTGATTAAATGTAATTATTGAAATTAACCACAGGGCAACAATCCAAATCCTAACTCAAAAATATTGATATTTATCGTTCTGGCTAGATACAAACTAATGAAGAATAATAATTTACCATCACAATCTCAACCGCAACCAAGCAATTATTTCCAGTTTGAAGCAGATTTTGTCAATTCTTTGCGGTGTATTCCGATGCAGGTAAGAATGAAGCTAGATAACTGCGGTGTCAAGTTAAAATTAGCTCATTGGAATCAATTTAGTCAGTTAGAACGCCAAAATTTAGTAGACTTGCCCTGTACGACTCAAGCAGAAAGGCAAACCTACCGTGAATTTCTCCAAAACTTAATTACCGCCAAAACTGGCAAACCCGCCAAAGAGTTAGCCATCGATCCCCATCCATCCTGGCTCGACGAAACTAAAATACCTCTAGAGGTACGAGGAAAGGCAGAAGAATTTCAGGTTGATATTTCTTTGGAACAATGGTCTAATTTAACTCCTGCCCGACGTTTTGCCCTAATTAAACTCAGTCGTCCAAGTCACGAAAATAAGAATTTTGTTCCTGCGCTGAGAGAGTTTGGTATTTTATCCAATAGTTAAACAGGCATGACGCACGATCGCTTGGCTAGGTTGTGCATCTTAGGAAAGCGATCGCACGCAGAGTAAACAGGGGCGATTAGACTTACTTCTTATCTGGATAAACTAAATTGTCTTTTTGATTTTCCGCCCAATCAATAGATTTAAGAGGTAGATCTTGAAATTCTTGGCTCTGGGCAACTCGAAAATAAGCCACTGGAAAACTGGCAACAAATAAGCCGAAAACTCCAAGCAAGAGCCAGACGTATTTATGTAGCTGCAATGGTGTAGCTGGCGGTTTAGTGTTTGAAAGATTGTTGAGCTGTTGTGTTGATTGTGGTTGTTGATTCTTCGTTGGCATAATCTTCTCTAAATAATAAGTTGATACTTGAGTGCGATCGTGATTTACTTCGGCATCAGAGGTAAGTAAGGAAACAGAGGATGCCAGTTCATAACGGTAGCAGCCACCAAAAAGAAAAACAGGTAGGAAAATATAGTTTTGGTTTTGAGTTCCCGATTGCGCCACAATCTTGCCAAAATAAACCAGCTAACCAGCCAGGTAATTAATAAAACTGTCTCTTTACCTGAATAACTGCCAATTTCTCCATAAAGAGGATCGGGGTTGCGACTACCAGGAATCCAACTACCTAAATTCCAAATAATTTCATTCCAACTTTTAAAAATTGAGGTAAAGTGCTGATTGACCATCATGACAAAACAGGCAAAAGCAGCACTAACTAAGGCAGCTCCAGCTGCACCCGAAGTAGCAGGAGGATGATTCGCGCCCCGAGCTAAACCAGAGGGGAAGTTTCTTAAACGATTACCCAGTCGGGTATACCAGGGAGTAAATAAGGCATGATTTGATTTTGATTTAGTCATAAGTCAAGTATTTTGTTTTGTAAGATAGTTAACTTTATAGGGAGTGGATTCTAGCAACATTCAAACCACTAACTAATCCACCAATGGCAAAGAACATCATTGCCATCAAAGCAAAGCAGGTGGCGGTTAGTACAGAACGATTTTGCTTTAGTAGAATTGAGTCTCCATAACGCCAAAGACTCCAGGTGCAGGCAATACCCAATGGCAAGGTAAACAGTACAGTAAATTCGTGGTATTCCATAAACAAGTAATGAACCAAAGGAGTATTCTCGGTTAACCATGCTCTAGCTCCATTGACGGGAGCGCGATAGCGCATATATACCCAGTTTCCTGAAGCGATCGCCAAAAAAGACAAAAAACTCGCCCAAAAAGATAGGGTTCGCATTTGAGGCAAAATTTTTACGTTTCCGCGAAGCAAGGGAAAAGCTAAATGCCCAGCATAAGCAATTACTACTACCGCCAGCAAAGAAGCGCAACCATGAATTGCTCCCATATAACGCTGCCAAGGACTAGGACTAAGCAAGTTGACTAACGGTAAGAAGAGAAATAATCCAGCAGACAGAAGACTTAAACCATAAATACAGACTGTAGCAATATCTTTTTGCTGAATCGGTTTGTTTGGTGTTGGTAGTTCTAGAGACTGAATTGATGCCTTGTTTCTGTTCATAAGAAATGTTTTTTTACGTAAATTTGCCATGCAGCATCATCGTGCAAAACCATCAGCTAAGTTTTGTTCATGCAAAATCCAAGCAATTCAAATTGTCTCGAATTGCTTTTTAGCGATCGCGATCGCCAAAATTGCAGATATCTCTCTAAACTATAGAGCTTTGTGTTTTACAGAATCTGGCTGCTTGGCTAGTTGCCATACTACAAAAAAGCTTGCCTAAAATATAGGTCTTTTAATCAAGTATTTGTACCTAAAAACTCTTGTTACTACAACTAGTAGTACTAGTTAACCGTTTAATGTAAAATCTGTTCGGCGATCGTTACCCAAAATTTCACTTTGTTAAATACTTATATTTGTTTACTCTACTTGATTTAACTTCAAGCTAAATTGCGAAACTTAATCTTAATGCTGTCTGAGCTAAATCAAAGCTGATTTGACTAAAACACCAGCAAAACTATAATTTTCCAGATGAATCGATAAATGATAATCTTAAAGATGGCAAAAATTTACACTTAATTAAGAATTAAGATTTTACCTGCCCTATAAAATAGCTAACCACCAAGTAGATATAAAAAAATGGTAGCCACCACAGATCAAACAACCACTGGTAAAATTACCCAAATTATCGGTCCTGTATTAGATGCCGAGTTTCCTAGCGGGAAAATGCCCCGCATTTATAATGCTTTGAAAGTGCAAGGTAAAAACCCTGCGGGACAAAACGTTTCAGTTACGTGCGAAGTTCAACAGCTACTAGGTGACAACCAGGTTCGCGCTGTTGCCATGAGTGGTACGGATGGATTGGTCAGAGGGATGGATATTGTCGATACTGGCGCACCCATTAGCGTACCTGTAGGCAAAGCGACTCTGGGAAGAATTTTTAACGTGTTGGGCGAACCTGTAGATGAAAAAGGTCCTGTCAGTACCGATGAAACTTTTCCAATCCACAGACCAGCTCCTAAGTTAACCGATCTAGAGACTGCACCAAAAGTATTTGAAACTGGTATTAAAGTTGTAGATTTGCTTACCCCCTATCGCCAGGGTGGAAAAATTGGTCTATTCGGCGGTGCTGGAGTGGGCAAGACCGTTATTATGATGGAGTTGATCAACAACATTGCGATTCAACACGGTGGTGTATCTGTGTTTGGTGGCGTGGGAGAACGTACTCGCGAGGGGAACGACCTCTACAACGAGATGATCGAGTCTAACGTAATTAATGCTGACAACCCCGAAGAATCCAAAATTGCTCTGGTTTATGGTCAGATGAATGAACCACCTGGAGCTAGAATGCGCGTTGGTCTATCAGCATTAACTATGGCTGAATATTTCCGCGACGTTAATAAGCAAGATGTACTGTTATTTATTGATAATATTTTCCGCTTTGTACAAGCAGGTTCTGAGGTATCAGCACTTTTAGGTCGTATGCCTTCGGCGGTAGGATATCAGCCCACTCTAGGTACTGACGTAGGAGATTTGCAAGAGCGCATTACTTCTACTAAAGAGGGTTCAATTACTTCAATTCAAGCAGTTTACGTTCCAGCCGATGACTTGACCGATCCTGCTCCTGCAACTACTTTTGCTCACCTGGACGGAACAACCGTGCTATCCCGTGGTTTGGCTTCCAAAGGTATTTATCCTGCGGTAGACCCCCTAGATTCTACCAGTACGATGCTTCAGCCTAGCATTGTCGGTGAAGAACACTATGATACTGCCCGTGCGGTTCAGTCTACTTTGCAACGCTACAAAGAGCTACAAGACATTATTGCAATTCTTGGTTTGGACGAGCTTTCTGAAGAAGACAGAATTGTAGTAGACCGCGCACGTAAAATTGAACGCTTCTTGTCTCAGCCTTTCTTCGTAGCAGAAGTATTTACTGGTTCGCCTGGTAAGTATGTAACTTTGGAGCAAACTATTGGGGGCTTCCAGGCTATTCTTAACGGCGAATTGGACGAGCTGCCAGAGCAGGCTTTCTATCTAGTTGGCGACATTGAAGAAGCTAAAGCTAAAGCTCAAAAGCTACAGGCTGACTCTTAATTGATTATCGGTCATCGATAGCTAGTAAATATCAAATCAAAGGTGATCTCTTTCTGAGATTGCCTGACAGTCACAAGTCGCAAAATATCTGAGTAGGAAAATGGTATCTGACAAAGTATTAGCATCTTTCTGCTTGGTTCAATAGTGTTGATTAATAACAAACAAAAAAATGGCGTTAACTGTAAAAGTAATTACTCCAGACAAAACCGTTTGGGACGATCGGGTAGAAGAGATTATTCTACCTAGTACCACTGGACAGTTGGGAATTCTTTCTGGTCACGCGCCTCTTCTAAGTGCTTTAGAGATTGGTGTGATGCGTGTCCGTCCCGATCGAGAATGGAAAGCGATCGCTCTTATGGGAGGGTTTGCTGAAGTAGAGAATGACGAGATCAAAATCTTGGTTAACGGTGCAGAATTAGGAGACAACATAGACCAAGAAACTGCACGCACAGAGTACGAACAGGCACAGAATCGTTTTCAACAGCTAGAAGGTAGTGAAGTTCGTCGTCAGGAGAAAATTCAGGCGGAAAACTCTCTAAAACGAGCTAGAGCGCGTTTTCAGGCTGCTGGAGGCATGGTGTAAGAAACTACACTTTCTCTGCGCCAGAGCGATCAATGGCTTGACATTACATGTTGCCCTACCTCGATTATCCGCAATTGATACTCAAAAAAGGGCAGAACATTTGTTCTGCCCCAGCTTGTTTAAATAACCATTACCCTACCTGATTCAGACTAGCAGGTTGTAGTTGATTATTTCTTGATTTCTTTAAAGAAAAATTGAAAATCAAATTTGAGCTAATTCCCTTTGATGCTTAGTTAGTACCAGTAAACTCAATGTTGGGGAATTTGGTCTGGGCTTGGGTCATGGGAGTAACTTTGCCCCTTTCTGTCCAAAAGTTGATCACCTCTGTAGCTTGGTTGAGGATATCAATGCTTTCTGCTTCTTCAATCCAATGCTTAGATTCTAGTTCGTCTTTAAGCTGTTGCCAAGCGTCATTGCGTGGCCAAAAGTAATAAGCTGTTAAAGGGCTGGTTCCTTTTCCAACTATTTGATCTACAGCGATCGCTACATTTTTATCCAACCACAAAACTTTTAGTTTAAATCTTGCCTCTGACTCCAAATTCAGCCTCCAATAATTATATTAAGAAATATTTAACACAGTTTGCCAAGATTAATTATACAAGAAAGCGACCATGAACAAAGCTCAATTAACAGCAATTATTATTTTTGATATAGATGGCGTAATTCGGGATGTGGGTAATTCCTATCGCAGGGCGATCGCCGATACGGTAGAAGAGTTTACTAGCGGGGCTTGGCGACCGACCATGGAAGATTTAGACCATCTCAAGTCTGAAGGTATTTGGAATAATGACTGGGAAGCATCTCAAGAGTTAGTCTATCGTTATTTTGAAGCGAACGATCAAAGCCGAGCGGAAGTTGCTTTAGATTATCAAAGCATCGTCGAGTTTTTTCAGTCCCGTTATCGTGGCAAACATCCCAAACTTTTTGACGGCTATATCGCCAACGAACCGTTGCTAGTATCTAAAGATTATTTCCAATTATTGAGCAAGAATCAAATTGGCTGGGGTTTTTTTAGCGGTGCGACCAAAGGCTCAGCAGAATATATTTTAGAACAGCGTTTGCAGCTAGAAAGTCCAGTATTGGTCGCGATGGAAGATGCCCCAAGCAAACCCGATCCCGCAGGGATGTTTACTGCCATATCCGAAATTGAAATCACTACTGATACTAATGCGCCCGTATTCTATTTAGGAGATACCGTAGCTGATATGTACACGGTAGTCAAAGCTAGAGAACTCAAGCCAAAGCGCGATTGGATTGGTGTGGGAATACTTCCTCCTCACGTACAGGTTTCCCAGCCGAGACGGGTAGATTATACTCACAAACTATTGGAGGCTGGGGCAGAAATTGTTCTGAGCAATGTCGAAAAGTTGGATCTCCAGACAATTGATGAATTAATCGCTCGCTCCTAAAAAAAATAAATGCCAATTGATAGTCAATAAATTAACAAACAGAATCTTTTTGGCGATCGCCTTGACCATCTGGCGATTTATATTCATTACGCCGTAACCGCAGTTGAATATCTTCTAATAACTGGCGATTTACTCCCATCAAGTCAGCAATCAAACCAAAGATCCAAAGCTGAACTCCAATCAAGATTAAGATAGCTGCTAAGATAAGGCTGGGGACGCGAGGTTTGGCAGGATTGTCGCCAAATATCCCCCAAAACAGCAACAACCAACGACAGCACAGTAAAAACCCTAGGCTAAAAGGAACGCTTCCCAGCAGCATGAAAAACTGAAGCGGACGATAGGTCATAAAAATTCGTAAGATCGTCACGATGGAGTGCTGCACGTAAGTAGTAATGCTTTTAACCAACCTAGAGGGACGGAGATAGCCATTGGTGCGGATAGGAACAGAAGTGATTACCAGACCTCTTTGTCCAGCTTGAATAATTGTTTCCAAGGTATAGGTATATTCATTAAAAACATTCAGTCTTAAAGCTGCTTCCCGACTTATTGCCCGAAAACCACTAGCAGCATCGGGTATATCGGTTTTGCTAGCGAGGCGAACTACCAAGCTACCAAGCCGTTGCAAGAATTTTTTGAGTGGTGAAAAGTGTTCGATCTCCTGAATTGGTCTAGCACCGATAGCGATTTCAGCCTGACCTTGAAGAATAGGTGCAATAAGTTTGGCAATATCCGCAGCACAATATTGATTGTCCGCATCGGTATTGACGATAACATCTGCACCAGCTTCTAAGGATGCTTCAATCCCCGCCATAAAAGCCCTAGCTAGTCCTTGGTTGTAAGGAAGATCGACAATGCGATCCACACCGCAAGCTCTTGCTACCTCTAAAGTGCGATCGCGACTGCCATCATTAATAATCAACCACTCTACCTTGTCTATACCTGGTAGCTGACGGGGAAGTTGAGACAGCGTTAACCCCAAAGTAGCCTCTTCGTTATAACAAGGAATTTGAATAATCAGCTTCACGGTTGCTATTACCTGCTTAATGCCTGAGACTGAGATGTTTCAGAGTCAAGAAGCTTATCGATCGTCCAGAAGGGAAAAGTCTGACTGGGGTTGATTACTACACCATCAATGTAATCTTGAGCAAAAGCATAGTCTTTAGTTTGCCATAGGGGAACATAGGGAACATCCTGTGCCAATATTTCCTGTAGTTCGATAAAAATCGCCTTCCGTTGAGCTGGATCTTGTTCCTGCCGAGACTGCTCGATCAATTTGTTAGCGCGATCGCTAAAATAAAATGACCCCCTACTCTGGGCTGCACCTGTTTCGCAACCAGCCTCGGATAAACCCTCGCTACAGCTGAGAAATGGCTGAATATAATTATCGGGATCGAGAAAATCGGGATACCAGTCTACTAAAGCAGTAGGATATACTCCTTTACTTAAATTGCCAAAGAAAGAAGCAGATTCTACGCTGTTGGGAATAAACTGAATCATACCGCCTAACTCCCTTTCTGCATAGGCTTTAATTGTATCGGCGACAATTCCCCGCGTGATTGAGCCAGAAGGATGCCAAATTTCGATAATAGCGGGGTTTTCCGTAGAATAACCTGCCTTAATCAACAACTCCCTAGCTTTAGCCGTATTAGAATCACCATACAAGCTGTCAAAAGTTGGCTGATAAGCATCAAAAGCGGTAGAAACTAGGCTGTAAATTGGTTCTGCTTGCCCTTTTAATACTCTGTCATTGATTAAAGCACGATTGATAATTGAGGCGATCGCCTGGCGTACTTCTAGCAGATCGAGAGGTTCTTGCTTTAAATTTAGAACCAGATAATTAACTACTGTCCCCGAACCCTCAATTACCTGGATATTCTCTGTATCTTTAATTAACGTCTCAATTTGCTGGGGATCGAGAGACTGATAAGCTACATCTATTGCACCAGTGGTAAAGCTATTGAACAGGTTAGCTGAGTTTCCCGCATACATTTGGATGTTGACTCCTTCATTAGCTGGCTTGTCTCCCCAATAATTCTGGTTGACATCTAAGCTAATCGAATCGCTTTTAAACTGATTTAGCCGATATTTTCCCGTACCCACCATAATATTGGGCTTAAACTCTGCTTCCCCAATTTGATAAACCTGAGGTGAAACTGCACAAGCACCAGGAAAAGCTAATAAAGCAGGGAAAGCAGCAAAAGGTTGTTTGAGATTAACTCTAAGCTCATATTTTCCCGTCGCGTCTACCGTATCTATGACATCTGCCAAGAGAAAAGAGGGTTTCCCCCCATTTTGCATAAAGCGTTGTAAAGAAAATTCCATCGCCTCAGCATCAAAATCAGTACCGTCGTGAAAAGTAACTTGTTCTCGTACAGGAATGGTATAGGTTAAGCCGTCTTCGCTAACCTCTGGCATGGCTGTTGCCAATAATGGTTCGATTTCTGTTGTGCCTACTTCATAGGTATAGAGGCTTTCGCAGGTATTGTAAATAATATTTAATCCTGCTAGTTCATAATTATCTGCTGGATCGAGGGTGCGGGGTTTTAGGGTTGTTCCCACCGAAATCCGATTACTATTAATAGTGCTATTGATATTTTGCTGAGTTCGATTGCCGTTGCATCCTACTGTCAATACAAAACAAATGAAAAACAAAATTGGGTATTTGCCAATCCTGCTTAGTTGTCGCCATAGGTCAGAACGCGACCGTCCGTAAGAAAATCGATTAATACTCATCACCAAGTACGATGCCTTAAAAGTCTATCTCGCATGATAAAGAGTAATTCATTACGATCGCTTTTGGGAAGAGCAAGCTGTAAAACTTAAACAGGTTATCAGGTAATGATATTGATCAAATTAGGTAACAGCGATCGCCCGTAGGAAAAATATCAATAAACTTAATTGGGTATGGCAATACGCACTGGTGTTGGGACAATAATTACAGAAAATGAAAGCCCAGAGCGAAGCGTCCTTTAGGCGTGGGATGAAAAAATCGAGGTTTGGCTATACTTTCTTATGCTCATATGATAGCATAAGGATATGTTAGTTTTAGAAATGAAGATTCAAGCAGCCAAAGTTCAATATC
>JADEXJ010000311.1 GCA_015207195.1 Pleurocapsales cyanobacterium LEGE 10410 | reverse complement strand
TCTTTTGGTTTTATGCTGTTTTATAGTTGGAAACTTACTGTTGCTGCAACTTTGGTTGCCGTCAGTATGCTAATTCCAATGCTCATTTTTTTACCAGCACTACAGCAGAAAACTCGTGCCTTATTGGTAACGTCTGCGGAAAACCAAGGTTTTTTGGTGGAAACCTTTAAAGGTGCGCTCAATCTAAAAACCACCAACGCCAGACCACAAGCCTGGGAAGAAATTCAAAGTCGCTTCGGTCGTCTGGCAAACGTTACTTTTGGCACAATTCAAATTGGCATTATCAACGGTGTCTTTTCCAAACTGATTTCTGGTCTTGGTACGGTAGCTATACTCTGGTTGGGTAGCAGTTTGGTCATCGAACGGCAATTAAGTATCGGTCAGTTACTAGCCTTCAACAGCATGAACGGCAATTTCGCTGGTCTAATTGTTAGCATCATTAGCTTTGTCGATGAATTTGCTCGCGCCAAAACCGCTACCCAAAGATTAGGCGAAGTAATTGACGCAACCCCAGAAGATCTTAACGACGGCGACAAATCCCAAACCAAAATTTCTGCCCAGGCAGACATTGTTTGCACCAATCTCAACTTTCACCACGTGGGTAGAGTCGATCTGCTTACCGATTTCTCTCTAACGATTCCTGGGGGCAAAGTCACCGCTGTAATCGGTCAATCTGGCTGCGGTAAAAGTACTTTGGTCAAGCTAATTGTCGGCTTATACGCTCTTGAATCTGGAAATATTCGCTTTGGCAACTACAATCAACAAGACCTGTCTTTAGAATGCTTGCGTCAGCAGGTGGTGTTGGTGCCACAAGAGCCTCATTTTTGGAGTCGCTCGATCGTCAATAATTTCCGTTTTGCCAATCCCTACATCAACCTCGAACAAATCGTTAAAGCTTGCCAGATAGCGAGGGCAGATGAGTTTATCAGTCAACTACCCGATAAATATCAAACAGTTTTGGGGGAATTTGGGGCAAATCTTTCTGGCGGTCAAAGGCAGCGTTTGGCTATAGCCCAGGCAATTGTCAACGATCCGCCCGTACTAATTTTAGATGAATCCACTAGCGCCCTCGATCCAGTGCTAGAAGCCCAAGTTTTAGAGCAACTTTTATCTTATCGACGGGATAAAACCACAATTTTAGTCAGCCATCGCTCAAGTGCGATCGCCCGTTCAGAATGGCTCGTGCTGTTAGATAAAGGTCAAGTACAGCTGCAAGGCGAGACAGCAAAGCTACGTTCTCAACCAGGCGCACACTTAAATTTCTTAACTGGAAGTGCTTGCTAGTTAAAGATAGTTAAATAATTTCAAACATCATGACTAACATAGATAATTCAGACCTACTCGAAAACGACCTAGCCTTGGCTGAAGAAGAAAGCGGTATGCTACCACCCTTAGCTAATGTCCAAGATCCTGGTTCGGGGTTTAACCGTTTGCTCAATAATACCTTTGGGCTTTCTCCTCTAATTCCCGATTCACTGGAGCGAATGCTCCAAAGTCTGGTAATTCTAGAGTATTACGGGCTTTTAGTTGGCACTCCTGGCAGCGATGCTTATCTGGTCGGTAGACCAAACAAAGACGATACTCTGCTAACTCGCCAGGGGAAGGATATACTGTTGGCGGTCGATCCTGCTGCCGAAAATCCAGGGCTAGGAGAGATCGACACTTTGGTTGGCGATCTTGATATTTTTGAGGTTTTTGCTACCGATGATGCCTCCTCGATAGTCGAACCAGATTCTCGTAGATGGCAAGACAAATTTATTCTGGGTGATGCGAAGCAACCTTACTATCTAGGTTCGGGAGCAAAAGACTATGCCTCAATTTTAGACTTTGACCCCGAACTAGATCTGATTCAACTCCACGGTAGACCAGAAAACTATCTGTTGAGCGAGTCTGAGGGCAACACGGGAATCTACTGGTATCAAGAAGGCGAGCCAGAACTGATTGCCATCTTATCCGACGTTTCCGATCTCAGTCTCAATCGAGACTACTTTCAGTTTGCCGAAGATACTTCTGAGATCGAACCGACTACGACCGAGATCGAACAGTTGGGGTCCCCTGGGGTTGACTTGTCTGTAGGTATTGCTAGCGATGATGCTGGCGGGATCTACCTAACAGGTCCCTCAGAGGATTCTTTTTGGGTCACCAAATATAACAACGATGGCGAACAGCAATGGTTAGAACAACCCCCATCTACTGGTAATATCGACACCGATAGTTTGGGGAACGTCTACGTAGGAGGGGGACTTGGAGACATTGAAATCTCTAAATACAATAGTGATGGAGTTTTGCAGTGGACTCAATTCCTGGGAACCTTTTCTTTAGATAATTCCTTTAACCTAGAAGTTGACGATGCAGGCAATGTCTATTTAGTAGGCTATACCCTCGATGACTTAGGCGGAGAAAATGCGGGGGACTTAACCGCTGGTTCGATGCCAATAGTTTCTACCGATGCTTGGATTGCCAAATATGACACCGACGGCAACCAGCAGTGGGTCAAGCAGTTTGGTAGTAACAATTATGATGAAGCCTTCGCGATCGTCACCGATCGCGATAGTAATGTCTACACTAGCGGATGGACTCTGGGAGATTTGGGGGGCGAAAATACTGGAGTATATGATGTTTGGGTGGCTAAGAATGATGCCAACGGTGACCAGCAGTGGATCGATCAGTTTGGCACCTCAGATTATGACTGGTCTTGGGATGCTGCCGTTGACGGTGAAGACAATCTCTATCTCACTGGCTGGACTTTGGGAGATTTGGGAGGCGAAAATGCTGGCTCTTATGATGGCTGGGTCGCTAAGTACAATCCCGATGGCGATCGCCAGTGGATTAAACAGTTTGGTACGGAGGGTGATGATACTGCTCGGAGCATCGACTTTGACGAACAGGGTAATTTTTATCTAACTGGCTCGACTGATGCCGATTTTGGCGGTGAAAATGCTGGCTCTTACGATACTTGGGTAGCCAAGTACGACTCCAACGGTAACCAGCAGTGGAAGCAACAGTTTGGTACGTCTGGAACTGACAATCCTTTTGAGCTAGTTGTCGATAATACTGGGGAAGTTTTAGTTACTGGGTTTACCGAAGGCTCTTTGGGTTCA
>JADEXJ010000066.1 GCA_015207195.1 Pleurocapsales cyanobacterium LEGE 10410 | reverse complement strand
AACAGACATTACTCTTACTTCTACCTCATATTTTACTTCTCTCTCTTTTGAATCAGTTAGAGACAGTTAGACACTGGTTAAATGATAGAGGTTTTGATTTTTGTCTGATTAGGTGCAAGATCTGAGTTAAACCCGATGTTGTTTGTTCTAATTTTACTCCTATAACTTTAGTTAATTCGTTTTGTACCAGTAATTGCTTGGCTGATGTATTTAAGTTAGCTTTAGCTTCTGTTGGTATGAGTAAAGAAGTCAAAACCACCGCAGTGGCAATCCCCGCCTGAAATAATAGTTTGTATAGCTTCATCTTGAATCGGATAGGTTAAATAGCAATTCTGGGATCTTCGGCATAGGAAACCGCACCGTGTTCTGAAGCAATTAACGCCAGTAAAGTCACCTGAGAATCAGCCTTACTGCGATGCCAAACATTGCGAGGCACAATGCAAGTATCTCCTTTGGTTAATACAAATTCCTGAAGATCTTCTCTGAGTAAAGTAACCCTTAGTTCTCCCTCCAGTAAGTAGAAAAACTCGTTGCCATCAACGTGCCTTTCCCAAGGAGTTTCCCCTGCATACTTAATCAGAGATACAGAACCGCGATCGAATTCTCCCAAGTCAATAAAAGACGATCGCACGTCCGCAGAATCTTTGGAATTTGCTTGGTTTAGGTCGATTAATGGCAGGCGATCGAGTAGCATCGGAATTTTGAATATTTTCACTAGTCTTAATCCATTACTAGTTTGTTACCTGGAATGAATCGTAGATCGGATAAAATTTCTCTGACTACCCCCAGGCGGATTTTTTTCACTCCAAGAGGGAGTAAATATTGAAGCAATCTAAGATAAAAGTAAATTGGGCATAACACAGCCTGTTTATAATAAATTAACTATCCCCAAATAAAAATAATGCAAGTTCCTACTAAAACCTATTCTCCAGAGGAATATTTAGAATTAGAAACTACTGCTGAATATAGAAATGAATATCTCAATGGTCAAATAATACCGATGGCAGGTGGAAAACCCAATCACAATAAAATTTCATTAAATTTGAGCAGTGCTTTAAATTTTGCACTTAGAAAAACAGCCTACGATGTGTATATGAGCGATTTACGTTTGTCCATACCCGATCGCTCTTTGTATACTTATCCCGATGTAATGGTAGCTGAGATTCCTTTGGTATTTGCCGATAACAGACAGGACACGATTACTAATCCTGTCGTCATTGCTGAAATATTGTCTGACTCTACAGAAAAATATGACAGGGGAGATAAATTTAGGATGTATCGCACTATTCCTAGTTTTAAGGAATATCTTTTAATAAGTCAGACAGCAATACAGGTAGAGAAGTTTACCAAGAATGATAGTAATCAATGGGTGTTGTCAGAATATGGAACAAAAGAGGCTAAAATTATCTTTGATTCATTTAAATTCGAGATTAGCCTTGAAGAACTCTACGATCGCATCGATCTAAATCAGAATTAAAAAATAACTTTACCAACTACCTTTTCTATACTGACTGGGATTGATGCCATATTTTTTGCGAAATGCTGCTGCAAAGTGACTCATGTTGCTGTAGCCAACTGCTTGGGCTACTTCCGTAACGTTATGAGTCCCAGATTTTAATAATAAACGAGATCGCTCCATACGATAATCGTGGAGAAAACCAAATACGGTAGTATCAAATAGACTGCGAAATCCTTGTTAGATCGCAGTCTGACTTTGAACTATTAATTAGGTTTGATTATCTCTTACCATTCAAGTTGTTTTTGCCAGGTGTAAGTGTCAGGATAATAACTTCCAGGATCGTAGGCATCGTTGCTACCAGTTACCTGTCCCCAACTATCAACATAGCAGCTACTGTAACCAGTACAGTTAGAGGTATCGTAATTATTCTCTGTCCACATATCGTATCCTGTTTGCGCTGTGGCTGGTTTGGTTGAGGTTATGGCGATCGCGCCTAAACATGATAAGCATAAGATAGTGGCAGTTTTGAATGATTTCATGATTTGTTGCTCCAATAAGATGTTTTTGGTTTATTTGTCGGCGTAATTACTTATTTCTAGGATTGATTGAGGTATGCAGAGTTAAACAGTAGTTAGTAGTAATAAGGAAAAACCATTTGGTCTAAAATCTGCTGCGTTTGATTGTGCATTTGATTCATGCGTTGCTGTTGTCGCTGCCGATCTTGTAGCATTTGTTGTAGATACTGTTGGTTTTGCTGTTCTATTTGCTGGATTATTTGCTGTTCTAACTGCTGATTTGTCTGCTGATTGCCAGGATGATATTGAGCTTTTGCAGTATTAGGAATAACAGCGATCGCACCAAAGGCAATTAGGATAGATAAAGCTTTTTTATTGATGTTCATGGTTTTTCTCCGATTTAAAAATTTGATTTGTTTACTGTTGTAGTCATTTATTTCCAAGCTGAACTTGGGTATGCAAAAAGACTAGATAAGTAGGTGGGGGTAATTAAATAGAAGATAATTAGCCAGCTTGGTGAGATAGGGTGATAGGGTGATAGGAAAGAAATAAGATGTTTGGGTGTTATAAATTATTGTGCCTACCTACTTGAACCAATAAAAAAAATTAGCACCTTGTAAATGCTCGTCAACCAATCTTGCTTGATCGCAAGCTTTTACTTGTACCGACCTACTTATCATGCTTCTGTTGGTTTTGTATATCCTTGGATATATTCAGGTTCAAACTGACGTAACAATTTGGTAGCCTGTCGGATTACACCATCTGCGCCTTGGGTAACGATAATATATTGACCTGCATTAAGACGATTGCGATAGGTCAGGGCATCTCCGCTACCAACCGTCAGACCAACACCACCACCCACAAAAATTGCTCCTAAAAGCCCAGAAGCTGCACCCAAAACACCGCCGATGATGTGTTCGGCAAAGGCATTGGTGAAAGAGAAAATTGCCGTACCCGCGAGTACGTTGAATACATATCCCGCGACAAAACCAAACGGTATCAGCCAATAGGCAAGTTTTTTGGCTCTCTTACCAGCCTGCTGATTGGGATCGATCAAGCCAAAATTATCGGCACTTTGATAGCCTTCACCTAAAATAGTAACTTTTTCTGGCGGTATGCCATTATTTTGTAAGACTGAATATGCTTCTTCTGCCTGTTGTTTGTTGGCTAGGACTGTAATTAGATAATTCACGGGGTGACAAAGCGAGCGAAAATAAAATGAGCAGTAAGATGTAGTAGTTAGATGGTAAGAAAAAGGGGCAAAGCTAATTTACATGACCGCCTAATCTAGTCCCTAAATCTTATCACAAATGTCTAGAGCAATTATTAACTTTCAAACAATATACAACTTTAAGAAAATTGGTACGTCTGATGTCAAAATAAATGTCAAGAATTGACCTACTAGAGCGATCGCAGATCTGACGAAGTTGGTGAAACTGATTGTCAGTCTCTTATCCTAAAGCTGTACTTGAAACTTTTGAATATAATGCTGCGCGGATTTGTTTGGGTGAAGGTTAGGGGTTGAGAAGAAAAGGTAATTTAATAGCGAATCGCTGCTTCTCACAGCCAATTCCCCACTAGTACATAGGGTGTCCAATAGCCAGGACGTGCATATTGAGGATATTTGGTCAACAAAGTTATCTGGGCGCGACGCAACGCTTCTGCCTTAGAAGTTCCTTGGGTTAACTCGCGATAGAATTCACCCATCAAAATTGCCGTAGCGCGATCGCTGACATTCCATAAAGAAGCTAGGGTACTACGCGCCCCCGCTTTTACCGAAGTACCAGCCAAGCCTAAAACCGCTCGGTTATCTCCTGTGGCGGTTTGACAGGCACTTAAGACCAACAGTTCTAAAGAGCGATCGCTACTTGCATCGCGACGACGTAGGAGGCGATCAAACTGGGTAATGTTAATCGCACCATCGGCAGCAAGAATAAAGGTATCTTCTGGACTGGAGCTAAATTGACCGTGAGTTGCCAAATGTAAGATATTGAACGGAGTAGTGTTAACATTTTCTTCGAGAGTATTGCTGGTAAACTCCTCATCCAAGAGTTGTTTGTTGGTTACTCCCGTCTGTTCGATGCGATCAAATTCCGACTTAACATCTGGTAAAGGCGAAAATTGCGGAAATTCTGGCGGGGGTTGCACTAAGCCCGCAGCCAGCACCTGTAGAGATTCGGGGGTCAGGGTTTGGGGTGGGAATAACTGTAAACCCAAACTGATGGCGATCGCATATTTTTCTACTAAATATTGTTGACCATCATACAAGACAGCCATAGGCACGTTACGTAATGCCCCATCCAGCACAAATACTAAGGTGTTGACTCCCTGAGAGGCTAAATCCGCCTCGATATCTGCAATCAACCAGTTATAAACCTGGTGAGACAGCATCTTGGTTTCTTCGGTGCGGTCTGGTTCGATGATGTATTCGCGGATTTGTTGCAGGGTAGCTTCTATCCGTTCTTGAGATTCGTCAATCGTAAAGTAACGCAGGGGTTGCTGGGGAATTTTGACAATTACCTGGAGTTGTTGGGGGAGGATAATCGGATAAATAATCGCTGCGGTGGGATTATCGCGATCGACAACGTTGTCTAGAATAATTGTATTGGTATCGATACAGGCTTCGCGGAAATAATCGTCTAGTTCTGCTAACTGTAGGGCTTCAAGTCTATTTCTAGCTTTGTTTAACATGGCTTCATTAGGATTATCTCGCTGTGACTCCAACAGCAAAGCGACTGATTCTCGATATACGGGTTCTACGCTTTCTTGAAAAGAATACTGCACGTCAGAATTCACCGCTACCAAGTCGTTGCGGAGTACCTGGAGATTTTGCACCGCCTGGTCATAAGCCTCTATTGCCGACTCGATCTCTCCCCGTTCTGTTAACAAACGCCCCAGTTGCCAATGCCAACGATAGGCAATATCCGCAGCCTTAATTCCCTTGGCAATAGTTAGTGCTTGTTGGGTATAAGTTTCGGCATCAATTAACTGTCCCTCTCGTTCGTAAACATTGCCTAAAGTACCCAGTGCCAGACTTTCCCCTCGGCGATCGCCTAAAGTCCGTGCCTGTGCTATGGCTGTGGTGCAGATCTGGATAATCCTTTCTGGTTCGATCCCTAATTGCCATAAACTTTGCACTAAATGAAGTCGAGCATAAATAGTTGTCTGGGATGGGGGGAAATTTGTTAGTTGAGTTTGAATTTCGGGCAGTATCGCTCGTGCAGAGATAAATTCTTCCGTCTGCACTAATAGACTCAAGAGATTGATTTGAGCTTGGACTTTAGTAACGGGATCGGCAATGGTGGCAGCATCCCGATAAAAAGCGATCGCTTCAGAAAACTGTCCTGCGGTTCTGGCAGTATTACCCAGGCTAAACAAAGCTGCACCGACATCTTCCTGAGACTCTAACTGGCGAGCGATCGCTTTACTGGTTTCGAGTACCTGACGCGCTTGAGTGAGATCCCCCGCTAACTGTAAGGCATTGCCCAAAGACCTTAGTTCTACTGCTTTAAGAAGGGAATCTGGCTCTGTGGCTAACTCCGCTCTCAGTTCGGTTAAGATATTTAGTCCCCGACGGTAAAACCCCAAAATCTGCCAGGCTTGTGCTTGATTGAGACGAGTACGCACTACGCCATTTTTGTTATCTAATTGCCGATAAATTGCTTCGCCTCGCTGCCAGGTTTTCAGTGCTGCTTCTGGCTGTCCCCAATCTAGTTGAATGCTGCCCTGAATATTTAAACTAGAAGCAATGACCGCAAGCTTTGGCGATGAGGGGAGTGGTTCTAATAAACTTAAACTCTGGTTAATTGCCGATCGCGCTTCAGTTAACCGTCCAGATTCTTGATATACTAATGCCAAATTACTTAGGGCGATCGCCTGTCGTAGTTTATCCCCGCGCTGCTGGTAGTCCCTTGCAGCTTGTTGTAATAGCTCGCTCGCTTGGTTAAAGCGTCCAGCTTCATAGAGTTGTTTTCCCTGTTGTAGATAGTTCTGGTTCTGAGCTACTACGGGATAGCTGGTAAGACAAATATAAGCAGTTAGGCATGCTAAACAAAGAAAAAGTAAAGAGCTACGTTTGAAACGACGGTTCAAGCTTCGGGCGCGATCGAGCCAAGTTCTATACGTTCTCTGCCACCATTTTACTCGCTCGCTCATCTCTCCCCCTCTTACTTGCTACAGGGAATAGGCAACGGCACGACAGAATTAGTCGCAGGTTGGGATACCAACTCGACATTACCGCGATCGTTGATCACCCATCCTTGAGCCTCAACAATTTCCGCGCTAGATTCTGCTACTGTAGTCTTAACTGAATGCTCCTTACTCGTAGCTGCGATCGGTTCATCAACCCAGTCGGTAACGACTGCCGTCCCCCGCAACGGTTCGTTGGGACTCAAAGGCAATCCGCCTCTACCCGTAACTACAAAGCGATCAGGTTCTCCCGCTTCGGGCGTGCAGGCTTGGCTGATTTGTTGGGAGGCATCAATTAGATTTGCGGGTAATTGAATTAAACCCTTGGCGGGATCTAGTTCCAAAATGGCGATCGATACATCCCCTGCTAATCCAAATTCTGAGGAGGCACTGATGTTGACAAAATCGCTACCAAAAAAGCTAATAGTTCTTAAATCGATATCCCCTCCGTCTCCTTGAAAGGCATTGGCAGTGATGTCATAGATATTATCGGTAGGAAAAGCAATAATAAAGTCAGCGTTGATATTAACGTTACCGCCATCACCCCCCGCTTGTGCCGTCCCCGCCGAAGCAGTAATTTCCCCATCATCGATAAACTGCAAAATATCTCCTACGTTGAGGGTAATATTGCCTCCCTGGTTACTAACAGTCTCTGCGGTAATCGAACCATTGTTTAAAGTAAGTTCCTCGGCTGCGAGGCTGATACTTCCTCCTTCTCCGCTACCGTCGCTATTTACAGCTATAGCAGCACCATCTTGGATAATGATGGTTTGGGTATCTATTTGAGGGTTAATGTTGATATTGCCACCTTTTCCAGTAGAGTTAGGGGCAGTGCTAGCTGCAATGGTGCTGTTAACTAGATTGAGATTGTCTTTTATCTGAAGTTGAATATCTCCCGCTTGTCCGCTACCTGCGGTATTCGTGATGACTGTAGCATCTTCTATCAAGTTAAAGTTATTGGCAGTGATGTTAATGTCTCCTGCTTTACCACTGCTAAAGGTGGAGGCAGAAATTTCCGTTTGCTTACTGATATTAAAATTTTGAGTAGTGATATTAATACTACCTGCGTCTCCTGTTCCCGTAGTTTCTACTGCAACTTTACCTTGTCCAGTGATATTTATTGTTTCGGGAGCAGTGAGATTGATATCCCCTCCTGTTCCACTAGCAGTGGTAGAGGCGGAAATAATAGCAGTATCGGTAAATTGAATATCTAAGTTAGGTTTATTGTTATCTGGTTGAAGATTGAGAGTTCCTGCTGGTGCTATTCCCTGAGTTTCGGCAAAGATACCTAGTTTACCAGTTAAATCGAGGTTAGAGGCATTAACGGTAATAGAACCACCACCCTCAGTATTGGTAGAAGTTTCAGTAGCGGTAGCACTAATTTCTGCATCTTTGCCAATGGTTAAATCGGGAGTAGTGATGATAATGTCTCCTGGTTTACCAGCACTGCTAGTTTCAACTGTAAGTTTACTGTTGTCTGACAGAAGAACTGAGCTTTGAGCGGTGATGCTTACATTACCAGCTTGTCCTTCTCCTTCAGTATTAGCCAGAATTTGTCCACCATTGGCTACACGCAAAGTTTCTGTTTCTATAATTAGATTACCTCCATCCCCTGTACTTGAAGGGAAATCACTAGATACGTCAACATTAGTTCTCAATCTGCTAGGCACATCAGATGGAGATGGAGCTACACCAACCACTTCTATTGACTTGGCTTTTACCTTAACCGAACCAGCATTACCTTCGCCAAAAGTACTCGCAGATATGAAACCTCCATCCATTAAGCGCAAAGTCTCTGTTTCTACAGTCACATCGCCAGCACTTCCCCTAGATAATGGAGTCACTGCTGCAAAAATGCCGCTGAGAAAATTATTATCAGCATTGAAGCCAATTACTTCTACTGAATTAGCTTTTATGTTAATAGAGCCTGCCTTTGCTGCTGTATCTGTTCCAAAAATATCGGCTGATATTCTACCTCCATTTAAGACTCGCAAGCTGTCAGTTTGGATAATTATATTTCCTCCATTTCCAGCACCTCCCTGTCTTCCGCTACCACCAAACAAACCGACACTACTAAACAAACCACTAGAACGACCACTGATCGGAGCGTTTCCAGTTATGGTAACCGATTGAGCGTTAATGGAGATTGAGCCTGCATTTCCATCTGCAAAAGTGACTGATTCTATTCTGCCCCCTTCAGTTAAATCTAACGATCGAGCATCAATAGAAATTGAGCCTGCATTTCCGTCTGCAAAAGAAATTGCGTTTATTCTCCCTCCCCTAGTTAAACGTATCTTTTCAGTAACTTGAATATTTATATCACCTGCATTAGCTACTCCAGAAGTAAAATTTCCTACCAAGGCATCATCTGAAAGAGAAAGTGACAAACCTTGGATATTAATATCTCCACCAGTTAATGTCGAGCTATCTAAAGTATCGACTACACTCAAATTTTCGATCGAGCTACTCGTAGCAGAAATTGCCGTTTTACTTTTGAAAGCAATATTCCCTCCCAATAAGCCAAAAGAAGCTATGGCGGCGTTGGGAACAATAGTTATATCTCGATTGGCAAACAAATTAATATCTCCACCATCACTCAGAAAATTGAAAGTATTGATATCTCCTCCAGAGACATTAATCAGGCTGTTGACTGTGATTCCATCTCTTGAGTCAATAAAAACATTACCACCACCGAAATCGCTACTAGTATCAATAGAACCTACAGTAATTTCCCCAGATAAATCGGAATCGGGTTGATTTTGATTGGTCAAAAAAACTAATCCCCCATTATTCGTAATACTTTGAACATTAATATCGGCACTCGTTGCTATTACCTCAGTGTTGGTAAGATTTGAAAAACTATCAGTACTGCCTGTAATGCTGCTTGGTTGCCCAAAACCTGTAGTTCCCGCTCTAATATCTAGGGTAGGCTCGGTGCTGCCATCAATATCAACTACAGTCTCACCATCAGATAGTGTGACTCGTTCCTGGATTGAATTTTCTACTGTATCTGTAGCAGTAATATTGATATCTCCTGAAATAGTTACACTTCCTCCAGCAAAAATGTGTAAAGATGCTCCTGTATAACTGTCAAAACTGACATCACCACTAGCACGAATTACTGAGTCGTAAGGACTATACAAGTTTCCTAAACTGCCATCTAATTTTTTTATCTGAAAATTGCCACCACTCCAAAAGTGAACATCTCCTATTACGGGGTTAGCTGAACTTAAAGTCAGATCTCCGCCAGAGAACAAACCACTATTGGGATGATTCAGGGCAAAAATATCGATACTTTGATTCCCTTGAATTAATAATTTGTTACCAGCCGTAGCAATAAAAGGATTAGTTAGACTATCTCTAATTTGGATCTTATCTGCTTGTAAAGTTAAATCCTGACCCGCCTGAAGCTGTCCTCGCAAATCCAAACTTCCAGCCGATAATTCTAAATTTTGTCCTGTGGTTAAATTACCTTGATTTTCTATCGTTCGAGTGAAATGGTTCTGTCCGTACTGTAAGCCAGGGGTAAAGTTAACTGTTAGTAATGGTGCTTCTTTGGGGTTAGTCGCACTAAATTCTAAACCATTGCCAAATATAAATGAGTCGGCTGTAGTTGCCAAAAATGAACCGCTGACATCTAAGCTGGCATTGGGACCAAAAATAATCCCGTTGGGGTTGAGGAAAAACAAATTAACATCTTGTCCGAGGGTACGAATTAAACCATTAATTGAAGAGGAACTGCCACCAGTGACACGGGAGAAAATATTATTAATTTCATTTCCACTGTGAAAAATAGCTGCTTCATTGCTGTTGAGATTAAACTCACCAAAGCTGTGGAATAAACTATTTTTAACTGTTTGTCCTAATGATTGGGGAATATCGTAATTAGGTCCAGTTAAGTTTGTTGGCGTTCCTACAGTACCATCTGTAGTAATTTGGGCTAGGGCTTTCTGGGTAGGGTAAATTAAGACAGTGCCTATAGCTAGGGTATCTACTAACAATATCTGCCAGTTTTTCACCATAATTCCCCTCCGATTTCACCCTTATTTTTGAGTTATATTTCGAGTCAAAACAATAATTATATTAAATTGGATATTTACACTTTGTGCTAATTAATTAAGTCATTATATAACGCTTCAAGGCTCTATTTAATAAAGTATTTTGTCAAAAAATGTAAAGAGCGATCGCTTTAAAAAAAACAGTTTTTCCTATCAGTTTAAAGTGATAAAAATTCAAAAATGTCTCAAAAGTTTACACGACAAATTTATCCAAGTCATATGAAACTACTCACTCTAAAGATTGGCAACAGTCGAGCAAGGGATAGTTAGCCAAATCTGCTAGATCTACAGATTGCAACAGGCTTTTCCATTCAGTCCGATAATTTTGGCGATCGCCTTCGAGATAAGTCAGGTTGAGTTCTGCCAAATTGGTCACGGCATCGTGCCAGATTCCCTGTTGGGCGTAAAATGCTGCTTTTTCTATAAGGGTTAGTTTCTGCAAGCGATCGCCAAGTTCGGCACTCAGAACGGTTCGCTCGATCCATCCTTCCACAAACTGTAATCTGGCTGGCTGTTGCGGACTGCATTTAACACGCAATTTTAAAAACCAATGATACATTTTCGGTCGGTTGGTTTGAGCGATCTCTAGAGGGGGAATGTGGGTCTTTGTAGCAACCCTAACGATGCCAGGGGTTTCTGGTTTGGGTAAAAAATTACGGTAAATAGTTCGACTGGGTGTTGGCGACTCATCCCGCAGCACAAACTCGATGCTAGCGATCTCTGAGGATTCGTAAGGAATAAAAAACCAAAAAGTAGGATATTCAGAAGCAGTCAAGCCCCAAACTTTGGTAATAGGAATTTCTACTCGATCGAGCTTAATGGTTTGTTGGTAACTAGGAACTAATGCCGTTAGCGAGCGGTCGCTGCTACTACAACCGCGACTGGCAGCTTCACCGCGATCGCCTGCTGCACTACGGTCTGGCGGTGGCGGTGGCGGAATAAATTCGAGAGAGTTACTACTAAAAACGGCTGTTTCTGCTAATAGTCTGGGAGCAGCAGCAAGCTTACCCCAAATAGTTACAACTAGCAAACTAGTAATTAATTTTAGAACACGCCAATGATTATTCATGACCTCAAAGAAAAACTTCCATTTTTTGAGCAAACTGTATAAAATTGCCAGCTTTATTTTTGTGGATGTCTTGTAGAGCAAAAGACTTCTATACCTATGATATTACCTAAGAGAGCTAAAAATGCAGGCACCAGAGGAATCCACCAGGCAAACACCACCAAAGCCACCAAACTAGTACCAGATAAAACCAACAATCCGCTGCCAACAATTAATAGTAAATATTTGGGACGACGCAAATACCAAGCCAGGATACTTCCTAATAGCGACCAACACCATACCCAGAGCGTCTCCACCCCTAGCGACCAACTCTGTAGCAAAGGTCGCCCATCCACCGCAGCACTTATCAGTTGACTGACCATTTGGGCTTGCAGCAGCACCCCTGGAATAACTTGTCTGTTGCCATTGTCGGTGTAAGGAGTCAAGGAATAATCGCGAAAACTTTCGGCTGTGGTTCCAATGAGAATAATGCGGTCTTCTATTGCAGCAGCATTGAGTTTTCCCGCTAAAACATCTCCCAGGGAAATTTGTGGCGCGATCGCTTCTAGAGTAGGGGCAGCACGATAATTGAGCAAAATTTGATGACCCAAAGCATCAATCCCTTGATAACCGCCATAATTGGCTTCGATGGGTTTAAAGGTAAGCTTGCCTAGTTGCCATGCTCCTTCAGGGGTAAACCTTAGCTCGATGCCTTGCCTATAGAGATAGCGCAAAGCGAGTTGCACGCTTAACGAGTAAGCAACACCGCAGGGTGAAGCAAGGGGAGGAGTTAAAGCCAAGTAATGTCGGCGCACCACATTATCCGTATCCAGAAGAATATTGCTAAAACCTAAATTGTCTGGGTTGATTTCTGGGGGTGGGACAATACCCGCTCTACCTGTATGAGGATTACTGACTTTACAAACCCCTACTAAAGTATTGCTGTCGTGCATTAGTTTGGCTAATTCAAAATTCTTTTCATCTACTGGATAATCCCGATAGATATCCAAACCAATTGCTGCTGCTTGATATTGCTCTAATTCTGCTAATAATCGAGCCAAAGATTTATCAGATAAAGAACCCCGTGGTTTTTCCGATTGTTGGCTTCTCACATCCTCTTCAGTTACGGCGACGATTAGGAGGCGCGAATCGGGTTTTTCTGAAGGACGCAGTTGTAATAATCGGTCAAAGGCTTTTAATTCCAAAGATTGTAAGAAACCAAAATATCTTGCTCCCATTACTAGCCCAGTAATCAGCATACTTATCAGCAGCATCACTGAGAAACTAAGTAATTTAATTTTCTGGTGGCTGGGTGTCGCTTTTACCGATGTTTGAGAGTCGAATGGAGTTTCTCGACACAATTCCCCCCAAGTCAAAGGTACTTCCGCAGGATTTTGGGAGAGAACGGGCAACCAACTAGCACAAGGATATCGATCTTCTAAACCCTGTAACCGCTCTCTAGCTTCTCGCACTGCTAAATAAGAAGAATGTCCCTCAGAGAAAGCTGATAAAAAATACTTTAAAAACTGGTGCGCTACCCTGTCGGGAACTGGTTCTCGCATGACTATAATTTGGGGAATCTGCAAAGGTGCTAACTCCCGTGCTAATCCCAAACCATCACAGGAATTAAAAATAGCTAATTGCAAACCTCTTGCCACTGCTTTTTTCAAGGCATACTTTAATTGAGTAATAGTTAGACTGTCAGTTTGATTGAGATAGATTTTTCCCGTATCTTGGAGTTCTTGAGTAGAGCTATGCCCAGCAAAAAATAAAATTTGCCAATGTTGTTCCCATAAGCGATCGTTGATTTCTCCCCGTTCTGGCTCTACTAAAAAAGTAATATCTGCATTGGGTAAACTTTCTAGAATAGCTCGGTCGGTTTTCGTGTCAATTCCCTGACTATTGCCTAAGATAGCTAATATTTTGACTTTTTCGGCAATCTGCGCGATCTCATTTGCCTGTTCGTATACAGGAGAACTTAAGGCTATTTCTGCTCTAGGATAACGTTCTAGTAAATCCCACAGATGCCAGGGTAGCTGTTGTAATGGAAAATCGTTAGTTTGTAATAGGATGCGGATCTTATCTTCTAAAGAAAGTTTTTCCAGAAATTTCTCGCGAATCGGGCGGAAAGAATCGGCTGACAGCCAATTATTGAAATGCATCTGGAAATTATCTGAGGCTTGCTGACATTCTTCTAAAGTATTTGCTGCAATAGTTGACTTGGGTAAACCAATAGGACGAGAAGCCAGCTTTAAATTACGGTAAATAGATTGCCAACGGTGGTAATGACGAATAATTTCGAGATTGGGCGGTAATTTACCAGCAATTTCGACGCTTGGACGAGTATGCTCGTCGCCAATTTGCAGAGTTACGGGAAAGCCTCGTGCTAAATCTCCTTCTCCTAACTTCAATACTACTAACTTGCCCACAGCTGTTCCCTAGATGGCGATCGCTTAATTCAAATTTACTACTAATTAGTCTCTTCTATCTCTATAGTTTGTAATTATTTAACGTTGTTGCAGTTCGAGTTCGGTAGCACTTAGTTGCCAAAAATTTAAAGTACCGTTTGCCAAACTAGATTTTCGTAGTTGCACCCCACTTCCTACTTCGGTAACTTTTGAATTAATTGAGTAGTTTAAATGCAGCAAGCGTCTATTTTCATTGTCAATTTGCTATCATCTAAAGCACCAATAGATAAGCAATTTATGTGAAGCACTAATTTGGATGTTAGTGCATATTCACTACAATCGATTAAATCGTCGATTCCAGTCAGATTAAAAACAGCTTCCACCAACAGCCAACCTAAGATTTTTAAAATTATCTTTCTCCACTTAGTATTCATAATTTTCCTCCCTAGTGCTAATTCCAACCTCTGGTTCGATTGAAGTAGGTTAGCTGTAAGCGATATGCTAATTGTTGTTTTGAATCTGATTCTTTTTACGACAGCTTTGAATTGTTATGCACAGTAGGCAGAAAATTCTGTGTCTATATCGCTGGTTCATGGCAAACCTGAGTTAGACGAAAAAATTAGAGAAAACTTTAGTTCGAGAACGAGCCAGAGTGGTTAACCGATTACAAAAGGTATGAGAGTAGGGTAATACCAAAATAGTTTTTGTGGTTACTAATGCTACGCAAATTTCTGCTCGTCGAATGCTGCAAACATCCAATTGATAACACGCTCTAAACGAAAGTAAAATCTTCAGGAATTATTACATTAGTAGTATTGGCGACATAACCAATTAGTTCGCCCTGATAGTTGATGTCCATCCCGTCACCAAAAGGAGTAAGCGTGTAGTCGCTAGCACTGCCAAAGACTTGGATCTTATCCCCCTCTGCCCGATTAAAATCTTGAATATAAGCATAGTCATGTTCGCCATCAGCAGTATACCAAGCACCACCACCACCAAACTGTGTGCCTAAAACGAATACGTCTGCCCCTTGATTTCCCGTCAGTTCGTCTATTTCATAAAAACCTTTAGCAGTAGAATCAGAACCGTAGAGGCGATCGTTATCTCCACCGCCTAATAAAACATCGTTTCCAGAGCTACCATACATAATGTCGTCGCCAGCACTTCCGCCCATTTTGTCCCATCCAGAACCTCCCCAAAAGAAGTCGTTTCCACTATCTCCAAAGAGGATATCCTTTCCCTCTCCACCAAAGAGATAATCATCTCCATCATGTCCAGATATTACATCATCTCCATCATGTCCATATAGCCAATCGCTACCATCGTAGCCATAAAGGCTATCATTGCCACCGTAACCATAAAGAGTATCATCGCCATCGTAACCCTCCAGTGTATTATTATTACTATTCCCGTATTTTGTGATTCCAACAGACATAGTTGATTCTCCTTTCAAATTTTAATGTTTTGTGATTTATGTCTCACTTTCTACGACGAGTTTTAGATGTTATGCAGTTGAAGGCAAAATTTTTGGAAAAATCTCGATTTAAAACTTAAGTAAAGGTGCGATGGTTAAAGCGGCTAATTATGCCAAAAAGCGATCGCCTTGTTGCAAATTCAACTAATCTACAATAAGGCGATCGCCAAGAGCGGAAAATAAGATCTAGATGGGTATTTTTAGATCGTGACTATGTGTTGGTTAACGTCAAATCCATGGGGTGCATTTTCTAAAGTAGCAATTTGATAAGTATCAGTAACTGTACTGCTTCCTTCAAAGAACAAATCACCAGTATGGCTGTCATATCTAAACTCAGCACCAATACCAAATCCATGCTCGGAAATTTCAATGAGATCGTATTCCCAGTCAAAATCTTTGATCACATCGATTCCTTCATTCCAAGAGTTGAAGACAAATTTGTCAGCCCCCGAACCACCTTCGAGGACATCATTGCCTTTACCACCATTAAGGGTATCATCGCCATACCAGCCCCTTAAGTAGTCATCGCCTTTACCACCTTCTAGATAGTCATTACCATACCAACCAAACAATCGATCTTCACCTTTCCCACCGTTGAGAATGTCATCACCATAACCACCCAGTAAGAAGTCATTGTCTTTACCACCACTGAGCGTGTCATTACCATAATCACCTCTTAGGTAGTCATTACCATAACCACCTTCTAGATAGTCATTGCCATAAGTGTCGGTATCTTTCAAAATACCATCACTCGTACCACCGTAAAGCTTATCGTGACCATCACCGCCATACAGTTTGTCATTACCATAACCACCACGTAGGAGATCGTCATCATCACCACCATCTAGTTTGTCATCGCCATAACCACCATACAGTTTGTCATTACCTTTTTCGCCATACAGTTTGTCATTACCATAACCACCTTCGAGGAAATCGTTGTCTTTACCACCTTTGAGCTTGTCGTTACCATAACCGCCATTCAAGTGGTCGTCACCATGACCCCCATCTAAGTAGTCGTTACCAAAACCACCGTCTAAGTAGTCATTACCTTTTTCGCCATATAGTTTGTCATTGCCGTAATAATCAGTATCATCAAAACCTGTACCGCCAAAAATTAGATCGTGTCCATCACCACCCTTGATCTTGTCATTACCATTATTGCCGTATAGGTCGTCATCACCTCCATAACCATAGAGAGTATCGTCATAATGGCTTCCATGAAGGGTATCATCATGCTCTGTTCCATGTTTGGTATTGTCAATTGGAAGCGGTAGGATTGTGATTGGAAGTGTTTGGAACATGGTTTGTTCTCCTGTTAAATTTTGATGTTGTTTAATTTGATGTCACCTCCTACGACGAGTTTTAAATGTTATGCAGTTGAAGCGGAAATTTTGGAAAAAATCTGTAAAGGCTCGATGTAGCAAGCACATTCTCTACTTTGAATTTCGTCGCTCTATAATTGAAATGACTGAGAATGCCAACAGAGGGCGAGTATTCCATAAAACCCGTCAGCTTACCAAACCAGATGCGGAGACAGGAAAAGCGATCGCCGAGCTTTACAATTCGGAAATGGACAAGCAACTTACTTGCAGCATTACTCTAGGATGAGTTTTAGTTGTTATGCAATTGTCTGAGAAATTTTTTTAATATCTTAAATTCGCTCGAGAAGCAAGAAAGATGCAATTATGAACCAAGTGATTATTAAAAAAAGAAAACGCCCTTCTATAAATACAAATTTCTTAAAGATTAAGATTAAATTACAAAACAAGTTTAAATTTTAGATTACTACTATAATTTAAATTGCAACACGTAAATTTAAGGTTTTCAATCTCTTGAATTAAAATATAAAATTTATTTTGTAGTCTAAGAAATAACCGCTTCGTGGCAATTGCAATTGTTTTTTATATTCGACCTCTACTATAGCAAATCAAATAAAGAATCAAAGATTATTTTTTAGAGATCGAATATTTATTAATTTAGCGACAAGTTAATCTATGGGTATATTTGATGTTGTTTCCCATATTTATTTCTTTTCTCGACCATTTTTTATTACTATAGGTATCTGTCGATTTTGCTGATACATAGACAATTCTATTTCTTGTTGGTATAAGATAAGCATGTTCACCAGGTTTGAAAGAATAATAAGAAGTTTTCCATTTTGAAGAGTTTCGAGGAATGTATTCTAAAGTGACACTTAAGTTTTCAGGACATTGATTATGTAAATAAAATTGATGTCCTGTGGCATCCAATCTTTGTTGATCGATTTCTCTTCCTGTTTGTCTGATGCCAGAGTTTTTGTTGAAAGGATCTAAATCTTTAATTCCCCAGCCTGCATACACAGGATTAGATAAACCTCCAATTATTAATCCTAGAGCAACACTTGCTGTACAAGTACGAGTAATAATTTTTTGTAGGATACTCATTATTTTTGTTCCTTTGTTTTATGTTTTGTTCTACGGGTTTGTATTTTGACTTTCCCTTTTACGATGACTTGGAATTGTTATGCACAATAAGCTGAAAACTTTTGATATTGTTATTACTTTCTTTCTATACCTTGAGTTCGCGAGGCGAAGGCTGAACCCTATGAACAGTAAGCATAAGAAAGATATTTCTCTCATGCAGTTACCCTGCTCAATTTATAATTGGAATTACTATTGAGATAGCAGCGAGTATTTCATGCAACGCAGACAGGATACAGTAGAGATTTTTTCCACTTTTATCAAGTTTGAACTAGATCGCTTTAACGGTTGGATATGCGAGCCAAGACTACGGCGGAGTATAACGACTTGTCTGCAAGAATTACCAGAGCAAAAATCTAAAAGTTTTTGGGCATTGTACTGGCATAAAGTCTGGCAAACTCAACCTAGTTCCAATTCTCTGGCTATGGCTCATCTTGCTGCCTATTTACAAGAGGCTTGCTACTGGGCTGTAAGAAAGTTAACTCTCAACGTTTCGGGTCAGGCTTCGATTGCCGACTATTTTCAAATCGCGATCGCCCATCTACCTAAGATTTTAAAGAACTTCAATCCTCAGTACAGTTTCTATCTAAAAAACTATGCCGAACTAGCTTTCGAGCGTGCGATCAAGGATTTGTTAAAGGTGCGAAAAGAAGCTCATATCTGTTCTGACTGGGCTTTGTTACTCAAGCTAAGCCGTAAGCGACTGATTAAGTCATTGCGTTACATGGGTTTTGACAGTAAAACTATCGAGCGTTACCTGTTGGCTTGGGAATGCTATTGCGAACTCTATCCTAGTAGTAACCGCAAAACCCGTCAGCTTACCAAACCAGATGCGGAGACAGGAAAAGCGATCGCCACTCTCTATAATTCAGAGCGTCTGGGTCGTTTGAATGCACCTGCCCCTGCAATCGATCGCCAAACTTTAGAACAATGGCTGTTAGCTTGCGCTAATGCTGCTCGTCATTTACTCTATCCTCAGGTTGTCTCTGGAGATACGCCTATCAAAGAGGATAGCGATGCCAGTCTGTTAGATATGGTGTCCGACACTAACACGACTTTACTCACTAAAGCGATCGAGCAAGAGGAGACAGCAAGTTTACAAAACTATCAAGCTCAATTAAACCAGTTATTAGAGAAGGCAATTGCTGCTCTCGAACTAGAAGCAAGAGAATTATTGCAGGTGTACTATAGCAAGCAGCTCACCCAAACTGAAATTGCCAAGCAGTTAAACCTCAAGCAGTATCAGGTTTCTCGTCGTCTTAGCAGTATCAAAAAATCATTGTTATTAACTTTAATTAAATGGAGTCAGCAAACTTTGCATATTACTCCTGGGTCGGACGTAGTAGGAGCGGTTAATTCGAGCTTGGAGGAATGGCTGAGATCTCATTATCATCATAACCAGAACGAATAGTCAGATTGATACATTTGACCGTCAGTCCCGATCGCTTTACTTACCAAGAAGACTTATGTTTGACTATCCTGCATCTACAATTAATTCCGAGCATCTGTGTTTAGAAATTCCCGACACTCTGGAAATTAATGAACATCCTTATGCTACCCCTGGGGGCGATCGCCGTGCCTGGCTCAATCAGCTTTGCATACAACCATTTTTAGCTTGGCTTAGAGCAGAAATTGCCCCCGATGCCGAACTTGCCAACAGTAGCAATACCCTACCGAGTTTTTGGGAAGTGGTCAACGGCACCGCAGTTGCTTTTGGTAACTATCGCCTAATTTTGCTTCCCACTTTGGCGATCGATAATGATGAATTGCGCGTACCTCAAGAATGGGTAGATATTCCCCAATGGCTGGCTGATTATTACGTGGCAGTAATAGTAAATCCCGACGATGGCTACCTTGAAATCTGCGGTTATACAACTCATTACCAGCTAAAGACTCAAGGTGTTTATGATGCGGGCGATCGCACTTATAGTTTGGCAGGTGACGATTTGATTCAAGACCTGAATGTTCTTTGGGTCACACAGCAAACTAGTTCTAGAGAAATCTTACGGGCGGAAGTTGCTCCGTTAACTCCGATTGCTGCAACTCAAGCCGAAAATCTCCTGACCAGATTGGGTGATGCCGAGCTAAAAATTCCTCGTTTGGCTGTACCGTTTCCCTTGTGGGGTGCGTTGTTAGCACAAGATAACTGGCGCAACAAACTAGCTCGACTACGCCAAGGTCTATTCGTCTGGTCTGTTCCTCAATGGTTGCAAACAGGAGTAGACAACCTAGCGCAACAGTGGGGCTGGGAAAGAAGAGAATTAGCGATCGCCCCTGTGGGAATACGGAGTATCGAGACGGTTACAGGGATCTTGCGACAGGTAACTATTGCAGGGGATACCTACGAATTGCGGGTTTTTCCTACCTTTCAAGAGGACAATCTAGTTTGGCGATTTGAACTACAAAGTACGATTCCAGAACGACAAATTCCTGTTGGATTTAAACTGCGACTCTTAACTGATGACTTGCAGCCCTTTGAAAACAATGAAGATATTGCGATCGCCCCTGTAGATCTGCTCTACTTGGAAGTAATGTTAGAACCAGGAGAAGGATTGGTTTGGGAAATCGAACCCACACCAGAGGGTTGGCAACAAGAGATTTTATGGTTTTAAAGTTTGAAATGGGAAAAACTAGGCGTTACCCGACAAAGAGGTGGGATAGCAGTAACAATGTGTTGGCTAGAGAAATATCTGGGCGATCGCGATCGCCCAAAACTTGCCTAAATTTAACTTGTAGGTAATAGAGATTCTTGTTCGACCTCGCTTAACTGCTCTAGGTATTGCTGCTGTAGCTGTTCGGCAACTCCATCCCAGCTAAACATTGACTCGACTCTTTTTCTGGCATCTTTTTCTAACTGTCTGCTCCATGCGGGGTACAATAACACCCTGGCGATCGCTTTGGCTAAAGCCTGCTCATCTTGGGGTGGCACTAGCAAACCAGTTAACTCATCGACTACCGTAAACTTCAAACCTCCTACCCTAGAAGCAATAACTGGCGTACCAGAAGCCATCGCTTCTATTGCCACCAAACCAAAGGGTTCGTAATGGCTGGGGACAACGCAGACATCTGCTGCTGCATAATAATAGGCTAATTCTGTATGTTCGATCCGACCAGCAAACAGGACGACCTCTTCTAAACCTAATTCTTTAACAATACTTTCGATTCGTGCCTTTTCTTTACCGTCTTTTTTTCCTGGAGTACTACCGCCTACTATAATTAGCTTGAGATGAGGTTGTTTTTTCACTTCATTCAAACCTACTGCTCTAACTAGTGTTTCAATTCCTTTGCGCGGGTCGAAACGTCCTACATAAAGCACCACTTTGGCTTCTGGTTCAATATTTAGCTTGACTCTACTATCTTGGCGAGAATGGCGACCAAAGTTGGCAATGTCAGTACCGCAAGGAATTACGGTAATATTGCCTTTATCTGATACAAGCGATCGCATATGTTCTTGCTCTTGCGGTGAAGTCGCAACTATCAGATCTGCACTTTCTAAGCATTCTTTTTCAACTTCTAATCGGGTTTGAGAGATTTCTGGGATATTTTTGACCGATTTGTATTTAACCGCTCCTAAAGAGTGATATGTATGCAGATGTATGCAGGATTGCTGCTTTTTTAGTTCCATTCCCACCCATGCAGAGAGCCAGTAGTTTGTGTGAATTAGGGGATAAGTAATTTGTTGTTCCCTCTGAAATTTTAAAAATGCCGTCACAAATTCTGGTAAAAACTCAAAAATTTTCTGCCTTCTAACAAACTCTTGCGGTCCAGCTGTTAAGCGTATCGTACGACAGTTGTAGTTGTGTTCGACAATTTCTGCCTGCTCTTGGCTGCTGCGACGAGTAAACATATCTACCGACCAATCCAACCGAGCCAGTGCTTCACCTACTTTTCTCACATAAACATTTTGTCCTCCTGCTTCTTCCTTGCCTATGTCGATGGCAGGATCGCCGTGAACTGAGATGAGGGCAATTTTTCTTTTGTTGTTAGGTAACATATTCTTGGCATTCTTAATTGATTTATAAAAAATTGATTATTATACGACAGGTTTTATTCTACTTAGAAGCATACTGTAAAGATTTTGGATAAATTGTCTTATTGATAACTACGATAACTACAGTCTGCTTGTCTGCATATTCTCTCCAATCACCATTTAAGGTTTGCTCCTTAATGCTTAAAAAACCTGCTATCCTATTTAAATTATTGATATTTGCTCTGGTAAACATCGCTCTCTAGTCATACATTGTTAAACTACTAATTCCAATTGCCTGACCCAAGTGTGTCAAAGCATTAAATATCTGAAAATGCTAATAAACAAAGAGGCACTCCCATCTATCTTTTTCTGAAAATAACTAGCAAGATCAAAGTGGCATCTTGGGTTTAGGAATAAAATCTAGAAAAACACTCCAAGCAGGCTTTTAATGTAATGACACAATCATGATCAATAGCTATGAACACCAATGTCCAACCCGATCCCGTCCGCTTAGAAATCTTTAAAAATCTCTATCAATTTATTGCCGAACAAATGGGCATCGTGCTGCAAAATACCGCAGCTTCAGTAAATATCAAAGAACGATTAGACTTTTCCTGCGCTATTTTTGATGCTTCTGGTTCATTAGTAGCCAATGCGCCTCATATTCCCGTTCATTTAGGTTCGATGAGCGCCAGCGTCACTAGCTTGATTGACGATGTGGGAGATAATATTCAACCTGGTGATGTTTATCTATCTAACAATCCCTACAACGGCGGAACCCATCTGCCAGACGTAACCGCAATTACTCCCGTATTTTTCACTGCCAAGGGCGAACAGCCGACAGCCCCGACAAAACCCATATTCTACGTCGCTTCCAGGGGTCATCAGGCAGATATTGGCGGGATTACCCCAGGTTCGATGCCTCCCCACAGTACTAACATTGCCGAAGAAGGAATCTTGTTCGATAACTTTTTATTAGTGTCTGACAATGACTTTAGAGAGGATGCGGTGAGAGAAATATTGAGCAACCATACCTACCCCGCCCGCAACATCAAGCAAAATATTGCAGATTTTCAAGCCCAAATTGCTGCTAACAATCGGGGAGTTAAGGAACTGCTAAAAATGGTGAAACAGTATGGTTTGTCAACCGTTCAAACCTATATGCAGTTTGTTCAAGACAATGCAGAATTTGCCGTTAAAAGGGCGATCGCTTCCCTTAACAATGGCGAGTTTACCTATAAAATGGACAACAATGCCCAGATCGAAGTAAAAGTTAAGGTTGATCGCCATAATCAGCGTGCTACTATCGATTTTACTGGTACTTCTCCCCAGCAAACTACTAACTTTAATGCCCCTGCTGCTGTTACTCAGGCTGCGGTATTGTACGTTTTTCGTACCTTAGTAGATGATACGATTCCACTCAATGGGGGATGTCTTAAGCCCATCGAAATTATTATTCCCCAAGGCTGTATGCTCAATCCTACCTATCCTGCTGCGGTGGTAGCAGGTAACGTCGAGACTTCTCAAACTATTGTCGATGCTTTATACGGGGCGTTGGGAGTCATGGCTGCTTCGCAGGGGACGATGAACAATTTTACGTTTGGCAATCATCGCTATCAATATTATGAAACAATTTGCGGTGGTTCGGGGGCGGGCAATGGGTTTGACGGTACCGATGCGGTACAGACTCACATGACTAATTCTCTCCTAAGCGATCCTGAGGTATTAGAATCTCGTTATCCCGTAATTTTGGATAGCTTTACTATTCGTCAAGACAGTGGCGGTAAAGGTAAATATTCTGGTGGTAATGGGGTAGTAAGAAAAGTACGCTTTCTCGAATCGATGACGGCAGGAATTCTATCGGGTCATCGAATTGTTCCTCCTTTTGGTTTAAACGGTGGGGAAGCGGGAAAAGTTGGTAAAAGCTACATACAAAGACAAGATAAAACCATCGAACAACTAGATAGTACCGCTACAGTGGAGATGCAACCAGGAGATACATTTATCGTAGAAACTCCTGGTGGCGGTGGCTATGGTTTGTTTAAAGGGAATGAGTGATGTAAATAGACTAGCTAAACTTTTTTTGCTGGTAACTGTCGTCTTTGAATGGGTTGTACAACCATTTGGAGGGAAATTCTACGATCAAAGCAGCTATATATGCAATACTGTCTTTAATTCGATCGCTGCTCAACTTTCTTAAGAAACTTTCTTCCTGATTTAGCTCTTCTGCTATTTTTAAAATGCCATAAATAATGCCTAGATAGATAGAGGTCAACAATAAAATAAATAAGGGAAAATCTTGATGTTGCATAGCTTGTGAAAATTGAGTTGTCAACAGGTGAATATATAATCTTTGTCCAGTTATCAATAGCTATTGATAGAGATAACTATTTTGCGAATATTAAAAAATATTCTTTATCGTTTTTTTATTAAAATTTGAAATTCTCAGCAGTTTTCTGAGCTAGTTATTAATGTAGCTAAAAAAGCTTGATAGAGTAAATCCTGGAAAATACTGGACTTTTACGATAAATTTATGGCAACAACAACTGCTTATTAACTAACATCTCTGGCGATTGAGGATAATAACTAAATTAACAGCAAATTTTATAAAGTAACTATGAATTATTAATGAAATTACTTAGATACAGCAGTTTTGATTAGTTTCCGTACCCTCTCAGTTATTGTTCAGGGGATTAGGGATTGGGGACTGGGGTATATATCCTGCTTTTGCCACGCTCCATGATTACCCTAAACCAAAATAAAGCGATCGCTTCGATTGACACTTTACTAGAATATAGCGATCGTTAATTATCTTTCCCCAATTGAGTAGAGCGACAAATTCTGTTAGATAATTAACCAAGTAGCTTTAAGATGAATTTTTAGGAACAGTAATGAAACGAGTATTGGTCACTGGGGCGACGGGAAGAACAGGTTCGCTTGTCTTACAAAAACTACGCGATGAATCAGACGAATTTGAGGCAATTGGTTTGGCGCGATCGCCTTCAAAGGTTGAAGAACTATTCGGTTCAACAGAAGGTTTTGTTATAGGAGATATCAAAGACAAATCAAGCCTAGATTCAGTCATATCTGGCTGCGATGCTCTGGTAATTCTAACCAGTGCCGTTCCTAAGATGATTACACCACCCTCCCAAGGTCAAAGACCAGAGTTTGAATTTGCACCCCAAGGACTTCCCGAAGAGGTAGACTGGCTAGGACAAAAAAATCAGATCGATGCAGCCAAACAAGCAGGAGTAGAACATATTGTGCTAGTCGGTTCGATGGGTGGTACTAATCCCAATCATCCTCTCAACAGCATTGGTAACGCCAATATTTTAGTTTGGAAGCGCAAAGCCGAACAATATCTAATCGATTCGGGTATCGACTACACAATTATTCGCGCTGGTGGTTTGTTAGATAAAGAAGGCGGAGTTAGAGAACTGCTGGTAGGCAAGAATGACGAACTGTTAAATAATCCACCCAACGAGATTCCTACTTCCATTCCTAGAGCCGATGTAGCCTCTGTAGTAGTTAAAGCTTTGACCGAACCCAATGCTCGTAACAAAGCCTTTGATATCATTTCTAAACCAGAAGACGCTCCTGATGCTGGGGTAACAACCGATTTTAGTAGCTTATTTGAACAAACTACTGCGGGAATTTAAGCTTAAAGAAACCGAAACTGTGCTTGACGAAGACAAAAATATTCTCAACTTGATCCTAAATCCGAATAGAACTAGTAGATGAGGGCGCAAATAACCCGAAATAATAGAAAGGAAGAGAGCCAAACCTGATTTTTGGCACCTGGAAATAATGCCCTGGTTTCACACTCTGAAAAAGGACAGGTTGGAATTGACATTAATATTTTCTTAGTATCCCTCTTCTGTCACTTTACGAGATAGATGCTTACACAAAGAGGATTACAGCGTTTTTAGAACTTGAGTTTTTATTACTATAAAAAAAAATAGGCAACATCTTGCCCTATAAGGGTTATAGAATTTGAAAATGACAAAAGTTTTCGGAGTCTGACAAAAGAGAGGTATTTCTAAACCGCCAATTTTAAAGTGTGCCAGGGTAAAGTTACGCACTTTACTTTGATCGGATAACGTTTAGCCCCTGCAATCGCTTTTAAAAGATTAAAAGATGAATCTAGTTCTGTTTCACCCAACATTACCTGATGAAAATGCTCGACTAAATCTTTAGTCTCATCAATAGTTCTTCCTTTAACTGTTTCAGCCATTAAATCGGCAGATGCCAAACATAGAGCGCAACCCGAACCAGTAAATTTGATATCTTCAATTACGCTGTTTTCATCTATAGTCAAAGTTACTTCGATCGCATCCCCACAATAAGGATTGGTTAGCCCTTGGGTTCGATGAATGGGATTAGTTACGCCAAAATGTCGGGGATTTTTAGACCGAGAGAGAATTAGTTGTTGATACAAACGACGCTCTTTTAAAGTAGTCATAATTCTAATAGCTTTTGATAGTCAGTAGGAGTGTCGATATCGATCGCAGCTTCGGGTAAGTCCAGATTAAAATTGCGATCGCTATATTGATTTAAGAGTCGTTTTGCGCCTCCTTGCTGCTTCATGTTAAGTAATTCAGGTACTATAGTGCGATCGAATATAGCAGGTACGCCAAGAGTGTCACTGTATTTTGATGCTACTGCTTCGACTTTGTTTTGGTAGTAACGCTCAATCAGGCGGTTGTAAACTTGGTGAGTAATCAAAGGTTGGTCGGCTAATGCCATGATCACGGCATCAAAATCAGCATTTATAGATTTTAAGGCAATAATTCCTGTGGTAATCGAAGCACTCATGCCCTGTTGCCATTGAGTATTATGAGCTATATGTACTGGTAAATTATTTAGTTCGACAGCAATGCGATCGCTATTTGCACCCAAAACCACAACAATTGGCTGACAATTAGAAGTAACCGCCTCTTCAACAGCATGACGAATTAGACTACGCCCTTTGTATGACAAAAGCTGTTTGGGCGTTCCCATCCTGCTAGACTCGCCAGCAGCTAGTAAAATTAACGGGACTTTGTATTTGTCATTCAACATTGATCAACAGACGTTCCATTGTACAGACGTTCCATGGAACGTCTCTCAGAATGAATAGAAGCTTGACGATCCTTTAAAAATCCTCCCTGGCGATTATGAATTACTGCTTGAATCTCGGCAATAATTGAGAGGGCGATCGCTTCTGGATGATCTGCACCAATATCTAAGCCTACGGGACTGTATAATTCTTGTTCTGACTTAAAGAAAAATCCTTCTGCCTGTAAGTCTTGCAACAGTCGATTAGTTCTTTTTTTTGGTCCGAGTATGCCTAAATATTTGAGGGAAATTTTGGTCAGTATTTGCAAAAATTCTAGGTCGTATAGATAGTTGTGACTCATAACTACGGCAACAGTTTGTTTATTAAATAACTCGACTTCCGTTTCATTGAGAAAACCAAGAATTACGCGATCGCATTCTCTAAATCTTTCTTTAGTCATCGGTCGCGATTGAGGATCGATTACGGTGACATACCAACCCAATTCCTTAGCAAAATGAACAACAGGAAGTACGTCAAACCCCGCACCAAAAATGATGAGAGATCTAGGCGGTTGAATCACTTCTAAAAAAACTTCAACCATACCTTGTGATGATGAGTATAGTTGTGTTGTCGATTTTTGTTGTTGTAAAACAAACCCCAGATCGCGCCTCACGTTATCTTTTAGTTTGGTATTGGCGATCTTCGAAACAACGCTATTATCAGGACTTAGGAACAAGCGATCGCCCTGATTAATATTCCGATCTTCTGACTTAAATACTGTCGCTACTGCACCCGTTTGTCTAGTAGATATACACTTATCGATTAAAGCCAATACGTCAGAATTTTTATCTAATCGTTCGATAAGAATATAAGCCACACCCTGACAACCCAAACCTAAACCCCAAATCAAATCATCTTCTGATGTCGTGTCGTATTTAACCAGGGTAGGTATCCCAGTTTTAAGAACTTCTTGCGATCGCGCTACGACATCGCTTTCTAGGCAACCACCGCTAATCGTACCTACCTGTTGACCGTCGGAGGTAATAAGCATTCTCGCCCCAGGACGACGATATGCCGAACCTTCTACCTTAACCAGAGTAGCCAAAGCTGAGGACACGGGTCTTGAGGAGACCTCACCGTGAGATGTCCGTGCCGTTTGTTGTGGCGATCGTTGTTTCCAGACTTGAATGATCTCTTGTAGTTCTTTCATGGGCTTTTGAGTCAATGCATAATATCAACTTTAGCGATCGAGTTAAAAATATTCAATGAAGCTCTTTTATTGCCGATAAAAGTTGTGATACAAAAGTCGATAGCATTCGCAAGAGGTATCTTCTAATGCTTCTCTGTCTAAGATTTTTATTTTGCCACGAGAATAGCGAATTATTCCTGCCTGTTTGAGAGTTCCTGCTGCTATAGTTACTCCCGAACGACGACTTCTGGTAAAGAAGACAGGATACGATTAGCCGAACGCGACTTATTTTGAGACATGAAAAAATCTACTTTGTATTGTGCCGTTGCCAAAAAGAGCTAGCGACATGGAATAGAAAATTAAGTTTTGTATAAGTTTTGTATTCTATGTCTCTGGATAACTTTGATTCAGTAAGTATTGTAGAGTATTTGCTTACGATTTAGCTTTTTAGACATTTGTTAGGATTTAATTGCTCTGTTATGCCTTTTTATACCTATTTAAAACTAAATATGGCAACATATAGCTAATTATGGATTTTGACAAGGCGATAATTGGCATTGGTCGGCGAAGGCTGGAAAATTACTCCCTCTGCGAGATCGGTGTTGAGACACTCTACTTCAGCCTGGCTCATCGTCGTCGTCAATAAAATAGGAATCGTACGGGTAGTTGGCTCGAACTTTAAAGTTCTAGCGGTATCCAATCCCTCCAAGTCTGGCAGCGACAAATCCAATAAAATAGCATCTGGTCGAAGCGATTTTGCCTTATTTATGCCTTCTGTAGCATCAATAGCAGTTGAAATATTCCAGTTGGTTTGCGATTCTAGCTCAATTTGGTTTGCGATTCTAGCTCAATTTTTAAGACTGCCAGTTGCTCTACATGGGGAGCGATCGCCAAGATTTTTTTGTTAGATACGGTCATACTTCTCGGTGTCACGGTGACTTATAAGTTGTAAGGGTAAGGCAATTATCTCCTGATTTTCAGGCTGTTTTAGTGTGATGTCGAACATAAAACCATAAAACTCTGATTCCTCCCTTCACAAAATTCTCATAGTATTGGCATACAACAATTGTAGAAGGGAAAAATATAGGTGGTGAGGATAATGATGACCAGATCGGCAGCAGTAGGATTCAAAATTGCTAAAGCTAAACAGCAGGCGATCGCGATTGAATATCGAAATGCCGTACTCACCTTAAAAGATAGGCAGAAACTAGAACAACTGAAGCAAACTCTGCAAAAACTTTACCGAACTTATGATGTTGATCGCGAAGATTGAGTCTGAAGACAGAGTAGTATGTATTATTGTTTAGGCATGAATGCAAGAGCCAAAGATGAACTATTACCTATCCTGTGATGATCTAGAACAATTTATGATCGATGTTTTTCAGGGCATCGGTGTCCCAGAAAAGGATGCTAAAATCTGTGCCGACGTTTTGATTACGGCAGATAAACGGGGGATTGATTCTCACGGGATTGGACGCTTAAAACCAATTTATTACGATCGCATTGTCAAACAGAAAATTCAACAGCCCGTTACTAAAATCGAAGTCGTTCGCGATCGCCTGGCAACGGCGGTAATCGATGGTCATCATGGCATGGGCATGGTCGTTTCCACCTACTGTATGAACCTGGCGATCAAGAAAGCGAAAAAATACGGTATGGGGATGGTAGTTGCCCGCAACTCGACCCACTACGGCATTGCTGGCTATTATACCCTGATGGCTTGTCAAGAAAATGCGATCGGTCTGACGGGGACTAATGCCCGTCCCTCAACAGCACCAACTTTTGGGGTGGAAAATATGTTGGGTACGAACCCCCTAGTTTTTGGGATGCCTACTGACGAAGAGTTTGCCTTTACTAATGACTACGCCACCTCGATCATGCAGCGAGGAAAAATCGAACAGTATGCTAGAGAAGGAAAAGAATGTCCTCCAGGGCTAATTATCGATCGCCAGGGTGGGACTATGACCGATCCGCACCAGATCCTCAAAGCTTTGGTGGAGGGGACAGCTGCCCTAGTTCCCATCGGTGGTATCGAAGAAGAGACAGGGGGACATAAAGGCTACGGTTACGCCACAGTGGTCGAAATTCTCTCGGCTGCCCTCCAGCAAGGGGCTTTCATGAAACAATTAAGTGGATTTGACCCTAAAGGTAATCGCATTCCCTATAGCCTGGGTCATTTCTTTATGGCGATCGATATTGCGGCATTTACCGAAGTCGAATCCTTCAAAAAAATTACGGGGGATATTTTGCGATCGCTGCGTAACTCCCAGAAAGTTCCTGGTGCAGAACGCATCTATACTTGCGGACAAAAAGAATATCTAGCCTGGTTAGAACGAAAAGAGACGGGGATTCCGATTAACGAAGCATTACAAAAAGATATCCTCGCCATGCGTGATGAACTGGGACTAACACAGTATCAGTTTGAGTTTGAATGAAGGTAAGAAAAATGGTTGAAAAACTGATTACTCTGGATTTAGATCGACCCTGGTGGGAACGATGCTTTTGTGTTGCGCCCCTAATTGTGGTGGGGACAAAGGAAGCCAATGGAGAATATAACCAAGCACCAAAACATATGGCAATGCCGTTGGGTTGGTCAAATTACTTTGGTTTTGTCTGTACTCCCCACCATCGCACCTATCAAAATATCAGTCGAGAACGGGCATTTACAGTCAGTTTTCCCTCGACCAATGAAGTGATTATGGCGAGTCTTGCTGCTGCACCTCGCGATGACGCTGATACCAAACCCAGTTTAGCTGCCCTACCGACTCAACCCGCCACCATCATCGACGGGGTATTTCTCCAGGGGGCTTATTTAAACTTAGAGTGTGAATTACAGCAAATTATCGATGGTTTTGACGAAAATAGCCTGATTGCGGGCAAAATAGTCGCGGTACACGTCACAGAATCAGCGTTACGCCTAGACGATTTAGACGATCGCGATCTCTTGCTACAAAATCCCCTGTTGGCTTATCTCTCCCCTGGACGCTATGCCAAAATTGCCGAAAGTTATTCCTTTCCTTTTCACCAAGGATTTCACCGATAGGAGACTTCTTGCACAAAGAGGGGATGGCAACGATTCGTGAATTTTACTCCCACATCTCCCTCAAACCCTTTTGTAAATTGAGTTTCATCAACTGGAAATCAGAGACAATTCAAAATCCAGACAGACTTATCTTCACAAGATCTTCAAGATATTTTTTTATAAATAAAATTGTTAGATATGTTAGATAAGTTTATTTTTATAACTGACGTTACGCAAAAGCTATCATATTGAAATGGATATCAAGCTTTTGGAATTATATAGCGACTACATCATAAGTTCATTTGGGCAGATAACAGCCACGGGATTATCAAGGGCATTGTCAGGAAGTA
>JADEXJ010000310.1 GCA_015207195.1 Pleurocapsales cyanobacterium LEGE 10410 | reverse complement strand
ACAGACATTACTCTTACTTCTACCTCATATTTTACTTCTCTCTCTTTTGAATCAGTTAGAGACAGTTAGACACTGGTTAAATGATAGAGGTTTTGATTTTTGTCTGATTAGGTGCAAGATCTGAGTAATAGCTAACCTAACCAGTCAATTGTCTTATCCCGAACTGGCGTTATTCAGCAATCTAAATTAAATTCTGGCTTGAGTTCTCTTTCCACTAGAGCATGAACCGCTTCTATTAGCATATAGCTAACCAACTAACTGCTTATCCGATCTTGCTCCAGTCTGAACTTGCCACAAGCCAGCGTAGACACCACCTTGAGCCAATAGTTCTTCGTGTGTACCCCTTTCAATTAGCTGACCGTAATCCATGACATAGATACAGTCTGAATGTCTAATGGTGGAAAGACGATGGGCGATCGCAATTGTGGTTCGGTTTTGGGTGATTTTTTCTAGGGAACGAGCAATGGCAGCTTCGGTTTCGTTGTCTACGGCTGAGGTAGCTTCATCTAGGATTAGAATTGGCGGATCTTTTAAGATTGCTCTGGCGATCGCAATCCTTTGTCGCTGTCCTCCAGAAAGTTTTTGTCCTCGTTCTCCAACTACAGTGTCGTAGCCTTGGGGTAATTCGCGAACAAAATCATCGGCTTCAGCAATTTTGGCAGCTTCAATAATTTGACTGATGCTAGCATCGGGAGAACCATAGCTGATATTTTCTCTAACCGTGCCGTGAAACAAAAACACGTCTTGGCTGACCAAACCAATTCCCCGACGCAAATCCCACACTACAAGATCTTGAATATTTTGACCGTCTAAAGTAATTTCGCCCGACTGCACTTCGTATAAACGCAGCAGTAATTTTACCAGGGTGCTTTTACCCGAACCAGTTGCGCCGACGATGGCGATAGTTTGACCCGCAGGTATATGCAGGGAAAGATTTTTGATGACGGGCTGTCTTTGATTGTAGGCAAAGGTAATATTGTCTAGGCTTACTTCCCCTTCAATTGCCGATAGGGGCAAGGATTTATCGCCAGGGTGAATCTCAATTGGCGTATCCAATAAATCCATGACGCGAGCGATCGAAGCCATTGCCCTTTGATATAGATCGAAGGTTTGTCCCAAACGGGTTAGGGGCCAGAGCAATCTTTGAGTTAAAAAGACTAGAACACTATAAGTACCCACGGCTAACGCACCCGATGCTGCTTGAACTCCACCATAAAGCAAAATAGCCGTAAAGCCAGCCAGGATTACCAGGCGAATTAGGGGAATAAAGGCTGCGGAGAGAGCGATCGCCTTTTGGTTACTCTGTCTATAGCCGTGACTGTCTTTTCTCAGACGTTCGATTTCATAAGCTTCGGTAGTAAAACTTTTGATGGTAGTAATACCGCTGAGATTATTTGCCAGACGAGAATTGAGGATACTGACCTTTTCTCTTACTTCGGCATATCTGGGTGCCAGCCATTTCTGAAACGCCACCGAACCCCAAACAATAATGGGAATGGGAATAATTGCCATCCAAGCAATATCGGGAGTCAGAATGAAAAACGAACCACCGACTATTAATACCGTAGTCAGTACGTGGATGATTTCATTGGCACCAACATCTAAAAATCTCTCTAGCTGATTGATATCGTCATTGAGAACCGATAGCAAAGATCCCGTACTGCGTTCTTCAAAATAAGCCAGATCTAGATCTTGAACGTGACCATAAGCATCCAAACGAATATCGTGCTGGACATCTTGTGCCAAATTGCGCCACAGTCTAGTGTAGGCATATTCAAATACCGATTCTAAAGCCCAAACAATCGCCGATAGGATCGACAAAACTATAAGCTGTCCGAAGATATCGGTAATCCCAAACTGAGCCACAATCGAATCTTCTTGCTTGACCACCACGTCTACCGCAGCACCAATAATGGCAGGAGGAGCAAGATCGAAAAGTTTGTTGAGGATCGAACAGATCGTAGCTTGCCAAATAATACTCTTATATTCATCTCCATATTGCAACAATCGAGCTAGAGGATGTTGCGACGATTTGGCTTTGCTTCGAGTCATGCTTAATTTGTAATTGACGTATCTTTATAAAACTTAGCAGATCTTGGTATAGCAGTTCTTATTTTTATAAGATACAGTCTTAATGCTCTGGCTGTTGTTAGTGGTTTTTGCTTCAAAACTGTAATACCTCACGCTGATAGTTGTTAGGAGTTGGTTCGACTTCCCAGACTAGAGATTCTCCTGAGTCTAGATCGACTTCTAAGCAAAGCCGTTCTACTGGTTCGGTTGCCAGATCTTCGTTACCTTCAAAAGCCTGCAAGTCTTCTGTAAGTAATCTCAGCTTGAAACCAGCGGGAATCATGCAGCCAGGAGCAAGACAAGATAATTCAAACCGCCACGAACCATCTGCTAGAGGCAGTATTTTTAGTTCATAAGGTCGCTCGGCGATCGCCATTTGTTTTGCCAAACCGACGGTAGGAATGTTACTAGTTGTCTCCAAAGCAGCTACCCCTCTGGCACCAGCAAGGCTAGGAGTTAGGTCAATTTGTCTCCAGCTAGATTTGGCAATATTAGTTATGCCCTGTTGTAACCATCGTAATACAGGAATTTGAGCAGCTGCACCACGGCGAGTTGCAGCCAGACGGCTTAGCCAGTCTCGATTTTGCATCAAAGCTGCCCAAGTGACAAAAGGAACGGCTAATCTGGGCAAGAGTTGAGACGAACTGCCCAAACGCTCGATTAAATTTTCTGCTTGGGTAGTAGAGATAGCAGCAATTGGCTCAACTGCGGTTTGAGTGATTTCATCAGGACACAGCTCTCTAGCAAGCCATAATACGTTGAGATCGGTAATGAGTTTTTCATTGCTCAAACTATAGGTGCGATCGCCACGGTCAAATTTAGCATTTTTTAGCTGTTGATGGGTAGCATAACCCCAAACGCAGATATAACCTGCATCGACATTTACCTGTACCGCTAAATAATAGTCAGCCGTCCATTCGGCAAGATCGATCCATTCACTCGGAACTCGCAGTTCGCTTCGATCTTCGGCTTCGGTAGGAATCAAGACAAGTTTGGCATTGTCGAGTAAGATTTGAGTCCCGTTGACTACTTCCCAAATG
>JADEXJ010000309.1 GCA_015207195.1 Pleurocapsales cyanobacterium LEGE 10410 | reverse complement strand
CCGTAGGGCATACGGGATCTAAAGCTTGGGGAGACGAAACCGCTGTCGGGGCACAGCGTTAGCTTGTCTTGGTAAGTTTCTTCTGCGAACCAAGAATCCCACGGTTTCTAACCGTGTGGAGTGTCAATAACATCTTCACAAATTCCTCAGATTATTAACTTAAAAAAGAATTATTAACTTTGTAATAAATGATGATCTCAGTTAAAAGTTTAGTCATTGGTTATGGGAATAGCCTGCGGAGTGATGATGCTATTGGCATCGAGGTTGCCAAAATTGTTGCCAGTTGGCATTTACCCAATGTACGTTCCCTTGCTTTACATCAGCTAACTCCCGAACTCGCAGTAGAATTGGTGAAAGTAGAGTTAGCTATTTTTGTCGATGCCTCTGAAGCTGCTAACAGTGATGTTGTAGAGTTACATGCTTTAAAACCATCAACTTCCCTCGATCTCAAAAGCCATTTTAGCGATCCCAAAGCATTGCTCGGTCTAACTCAGGCTCTGTTTGGCAAATCTCCTCAAGCTTGGTGGGTGATCGTGCCAGGAGTAGATTTTCAATTAGGCGATCGCCTGACTCCCACCGCACAACAAGGAATCGAACAGGCATCTAACGAGGTTAAAAATTTACTTAACACTATGGGAAAAGTCAGAACTACGAACTACCACCCATCATCCCCAATCGGTTCCAAAAAAACAGAAAACCATGCACGAAGTCAGTATGATGCAAAATACTTTAGATATTGCGATCGCTCAAGCACGGCAAAATAATGCAGCCCAGATCGATCTCTTAACGATGAATATCGGTGAGTTGTCGGGAGTAATTCCCGAAGCCTTAGAGTTTGCTTTTGAAGTTCTAAGATGGGGAACAATGGCAGAAAATGCCCAACTGGAGATTAAGACAATACCTGTAGTTTGTCATTGCCCCAAGTGCGATCGCGATTTTCAGCCAGAAGAATATATTTATCAGTGTCCTCGATGTGGGACAACAAGCAGTAAGATTATTGCTGGTAAAGAGTTGGAGTTGGCTTCGTTAGTTGTTAGTAGTTAGTAGTTAGTTGTTAATTGTTAGTAATTGAAGGAGAAAAGGCGAAATGTGTAAAGACTGTGGCTGTAACATTATCGATAACGTTGTCGATCCTAAGACGCATCAACATAAAATTGAGATTGAGCGTGGCATTTTAAGTAAAAACGATCGCCTGGCAGAGCAAAATCGTAATTTATTCAAAGAACAAGAGTTATTAGTTGTTAATTTGCTTTCTTCTCCTGGTTCGGGCAAAACTGCTTTAATTGAGAGAATGCAGGTTGAGCGATCGCTGCTAGGGACTAATAATCTTAACCTTGGGGTAATTGTTGGCGATTTAGCCACCGATAATGATGCCCATCGACTACAGCACAGAGGAATATCGGCAGTTCAAATTACTACTGGTAACGCCTGTCATTTAGAAGCAAATATGGTAGCCAAAGCTACTCAGCAGCTTGATTTAAATAGCCTCGATCTACTGATTATTGAAAATGTCGGTAATTTAGTTTGTCCCGCTGCTTACGACTTGGGAGAAGACTTAAGAATAGTGTTGCTTTCGGTGACAGAAGGTGAAGATAAACCTTTGAAATATCCGACTATGTTTAAATCTGCTCAAATAGTGGTTGTTAACAAAATCGACATTGCCAGCGCGGTAGAATTCGATCGAGAACGAGCGATCGCCAATATTCAAAAAATTGCCCCTCAAGCTCAAATTTTTGAAGTTTCTGCCAAAACAGGACAGGGAATCAAGTTACTATTAGCTTACTTAGCCGAGCAATTAAAAATCAAACCTTCCATTCAGCCACTTCACGGCTAAGCTACGATACTTATGTTTGACAAAATATTTACCGACAATCTTGAAGCCAAACAAACCAATATTTTTCGTCCTCGCAAAGGAGTAATTATTGGCTTAGGACAGGTAGGACTCGCCTGTGCTTATTCTTTGCTGATCCAAGACTGTTTTGATGAGTTAGTTTTACAAGATCTCAATCTCCAAAAAGTTGAGGGGGAAGTGATGGATTTAGCTCATGGAATGTCTTTAATCACTCCGACGGATTTAATGGCGGGAACGGTAGCCGATGCGGGACAAGATGCCGATGTGGTAATTATTACCGCAGGTGCAGCCCAAAAACCAGGAGAAACTCGCCTAAATTTATTAGAACGCAATGTCGCTATTTATCAAAGCATCTTAACCGATGTAGTCAAACACTGTCCCAATGCGATCCTGTTGATTGTTACCAACCCCGTAGACATCATGACCTACGTAGCCCTAAAAATTTCTGGGTTTCCTAGTTCTAGGGTAATTGGTTCGGGAACGGTGCTTGATACCTCTCGGTTGCGCTTTTTATTGGCAAATAAACTGAATATTGATGCTCGCAGCGTCCATGCCTATATTATTGGCGAACATGGTGATAGTGAAGTTCCCGTATGGAGTACGGCAAATATAGCTGGGCGAAAATTACTCTCCCAAGATTGGGAAAAGTCAGATTCGAGCGATCGCGAGAAGTTGACGGCTGTTTTTAATCAAGTAAAAAATGCTGCTTATGATATTATTCAGCGCAAAGGATACACTTCCTATGCGATTGGCTTGGTTGTAACCGATATTGTCAAAGCTATTTTACGTTCTCAAGAACGGGTTCTCACCGTTACTGGACTGGTTGAAGGACTATACGGCATCGAAAATGTTTGTTTGGGGTTGCCCAGGGTAATTAATGAACGAGGCATCCTCAAAACCGTCAATCTCAATCTCAGTCCCAGAGAAGAAAAACAGCTGTATCACTCTGCTGAAGTTCTGCATCAAGTTTTTTCCAGCCTCAATTTTTGAACCGCTGTCTTTTGAAGTTAAGAGATTTTGTCAGGTAGTTGGAAATATTGGCATTAATGCTGTTTGGTAAGGCGATCGCGATCAAAAAAGGAAGAAAGCTGATTGTTTTAGACTTTCTTCCTCTTACTATCTACTGTTTATTGCTTCAATGGTTCGGACAAAACTAAGCAACAATAGCTCCGTAATTACAAAGGTTTGAGTAATTGGGATGGGATTTAATTAAAGTAGGCTCTAAATCTAACTTGTCAATAAATTGTTCGAGTAGATGATAAT
>JADEXJ010000065.1 GCA_015207195.1 Pleurocapsales cyanobacterium LEGE 10410 | reverse complement strand
TCAGGTAGTTGAATCATTACGTTTTCAACAAAAAAGGTTATTGAGAATAGTCTCTCATCTTTTGGGAGACTACTTTACTCAATCTCACTTCTGGCTTGCTTTTGCCTCTCTTGTGTCGCCCCTACAGCCAAATTCCCCAACCTTTGAAACAGACTAGGGGAGAAGGTGACTTGGAGACGGGGAGATTGGGAGAGATAGGTTTTGGAATTCGTTATCTATTGAAACATCGCAGCTTGTTGGCTATCCTCGGATTTTTATTAGTAACTAGCTTCATTGATAGCTTTAATTTTGCCATTTTACCCGCAATGGTACTAGCCCGTAGCAATAACGATCCTACAGTTTGGGGCAGACTTTTGACTATATTTGGTATTGGTGGCGTATTAGGTGCTGCGACGATGAGCATCTGGAATTTACCCAAACGACGTACTAATGGTTTGTTGCTGGGTAACGCTGTTTGGAAGGGGGGCTTAATTTTGCTCTCGGTGACTCAAAGTATGGTGGGTAAGTTAATTGCTGCGGTTGTTAGTGGCTTCTGTTCCCCTTTTCCTAATAGTTCCAATCAAGGAATTTGGATGTCACAGGTAAAACCAGAAATTCAGGGACGAGTGTTTGCAGCCAGAGATTTAATTGCAGGTATGGCAACGCCTTTAGGTGCTGCGATCGCAGGTGTTTTAGTGGATAATTATTTTGAACCAGCCATGCAAACTAACAGCATTTTGGCTCAATTATTTGGGGGTATCTTTGGTAGTGAATCTGGTGCGGGGATGGCAGTGGCGATCGCCTTATTTTCTAGCTGCGGTATGGCGATCGCTTTATTGGGCTATGCTTTTCCTGTATTGCGTAACCTAGAACCAACAGTGTCAGATCGCCCTTAGTAATACAGGCTATCTGCTGTCAATAGCCTGGTTATTGATGTCTTTTTGAATATGAGTTTAGGTTTTCTGAAGAATTCTCCCTAGCAACAACAATTTCCCAAACTTCTGACCAACGCTCTTCGATTAAGCTTCTCATTTTTTCCGATTGCCATTGAGGTAGGCGATTTTTACAGTTGCGATCGAGTCTATTCATCTTGCTACTTGCTACTTGCTACTTGCTACTTATATGCGAAGCCCTAAAGGATTCCCTTCGGTCTCGGTATCCCTTTAGGGACGAACAGTTAACTAAACTTGTCCTGACATAACTTTGTACTACTATAAGTAGGACTCCAGTGAGATTGCCCTGGTTTTGGCTCACAAAATCAACATATCATTTTCGGAGATTACTTGCAATTAATTCTCAACAATGTCATTATTTTTTTAATCACGCACGCAAATTTTCAAGACCAATATGGGTTTAAGTCAAAGACAGCTATGTGAATATTTTGGCTGGGATTATAGAACTATCGCCCAAGAAGCCAAAGCCAAAAAATTGAGTACTCATGAGTATGTACAACAAAAAACAGGCTGGATTTTGAGAGAAGAAGTCTATTATCCGCCTTTTAATCATTCCGAAGCGATCGAGGCTAATCATTCTTTCAATAATTAGCCATGAGCAATCCCAGTATTATTGATAATCGAAAGCTAATTAAAATTGCTCGGTTTGTGGCGATCGCCATCTCGATCGCACTAGGAATCTGGTTGCTCAATCGCTTTGGGATCGAACGGTTGCGCTCTAATGTCGAACAGATGGGAGTCTGGGGGTTTTTGGCAGTAGGAGGATTGCGTTTAACCAGCGTTATTATACCTGCCCTTCCAGGCACGGCTTACTCTATTTTAGCGGGTGGACTATTTGGCTTTGTGCCAGGGTTAACTGTAATTTGTCTTGCCGATCTTGTTTCCTGTAGTCTTAGTTTTTGTTTATCTAGAAGATATGGTCGAAGTTTAGTTACAAGGTTAGTAGGCGATCGCGCCATGAATCGTATAGATCGCTTTAGTCAAAAGAATCTAGAGCATAATTTTTGGTTGATAACTGGTTTTTTGATGACGGGTTTATTTGATTTTGTTGCTTATGGAGTCGGCTTAACCAAAACACCCTGGCGTAAATTTGCACCTGCATTAGTAATTAGTGTTGCCATTTCCAACCCGCCAATAGTGGCATTAGGCGCAGGATTATTAGAGTCGGGTAAGTTATTGCTGGGGTTTGCTTTGCCAGGTGTTTTTGCCTTGGGCTTACTCACGGCTATCCTACAGCGTCAATCAAAAATCTAAAGCTGAGAAAGTTGATTTATAGATTAATTGCTAATAATATTTTTATGAAAGTTTATACCGAAACAGAATACGATCGCCTTTATGCAGAAAGTCTAGAATACGAGCAACTAGAGTCCAATCTTCGTGGATTTGATGAAGTTACAACAGCCAAAAGCCAATGGGGTGAAAAAAAATATTATTACGCTGAATTATCATCAGGCATTGAGCTAGATATTGTAGATGAACAGATCTTGCTCGATCGCAATCGTAAAATCGCTCACGCAAAAGATCCTATTCTAATCGCTAAATTTTATCTAAGTGGATATCATGGCGTTATTTGTCCTGGTATAGACGGCATTGCACCAGAATACGCCGAAACGCGAGGACACAACTATTTATTCTGTTTACCCGATATTGAAGAAATCGAACAGACTCGGGCAGGCGATCGCCTAAAATTGCTGAGAATGGAAATAGATTTGGCATATATCAGAAACTTTGCCACAGAATTAAATACCGTACCCCAGCAGCTACAGGCATTAATAGAAAACGAAAATCCTCAAAGATTTCACTTCAATGTCGGCGGGATAACTTCTCAGATGCAGGCGATCGTACAACAGATATCCTATCATCCCTATCAAGGCGCGATCGCCCGAATGTATTTAGAGGCTAAAGTTTTAGAACTACTGTCGTTACAGCTAGCTCAATTGACAGAATCTGAACGAGATGCTGTTGAATCGACATTAAAACCAAAAAGTATCGATCGCATCTATCAAGCTAGAGACATTTTAGCAACTCAGCTAGAGAATCCACCCTCAATCTCGGAATTAACCCAACAAGTAGGTCTTTGCGATCGCACCTTACGCCGTGGCTTCCGCGAACTTTTTGGCACGACGGTTATCGGCTACCTGACTTCGTTGCGGATGAAACAGGCAGAAAAACTATTACGAGAAAGAAAACTTTCTATTTGTGAAGTTGCTAATTTGGTCGGTTATTCAAACCTGAGTCATTTTAGTGCTGCTTTCAAACGTCAATTTGGTATTACTCCTAGTCAATGTATGACAGGAAAGATTTTAAATAAGTAGCAAGTAAAGAATTTAGGAGAAGTCTAGCCAGTTGAATATATCTTCTACTGTCAGTTGCCAATTCTGTAAAACGTTTAATGCAGGTAATATATCTTGTTTTTCTTTTATTTCTGGTAATTGATTTGGTTGAAATACTGTAACTGATTCATCATCGGTATCTACCAGATAGCCTAGTTTTGTACCATTTTGCAGACAGAATAAAATCTTGCGAATAACTTTGTTTGCTGATTGTTCGGGTGAGAGAATTTCAATTGTCCAATCTGGAGCGATTTCAAATCTATTGACGATTTTACCATTGTTATCCAAGGGAATTCTTTGCCACTCGAATACTGCTATATCGGGAACTATAGAGCGTCCTGCAAAAGTACAGCGCAGTTCAGTCAAAGCATAAGCGAGTTTTTTCGCTTTTCCCGCTCGATTGATAGCAGACGCTAGTTCAATTTGCAAAGTGCTGTGTTTTCCCTGTGGCATTGGCTTTTGTTGAATTTTTCCGTCAATATATTCGCTTGCTGGCTTAGTTTCTGGTAATTCTAAAAATTCTTCTAGAGTCAGTGCTGAAATTTTTTGAATCGATGCTTTCATTAGTTTTGTTTCTAGGAAACTTCTTATTCTTAATTCTAGTACCCGTTTAATAGGCAGATGCAGAATTGCCTTTTTTCAGGTGCGTGGCAAGTAGCAAACCCAATAATTTGATACGTGGTGTTGCAAAAAGCTACTCCGAACTCAAGTTAATGATTACTAAAATTCATAACAATGACTGTTTGACGATATAAAATGCCGTTTTTTTGGTAGACAGGCTGCGATCGACTTCTATACACTACTCCTCATCTACTTATTAAGAATATTTCTAAATAAGGCGGTTAACCGTCGAGTCTGAGGAGCAAGAATGAAATTATTATCGGTATTATTATTTGCAGGTGTTGCGGGTTTGATTTGGGTTTATCCTCTTGAAGCGGAGACTTTTCTAGACGGGGAGACGAGGAAACAAGGAGTTAGAGAGAAAGCTTTAGTAGAGAAATCCCCCAGTCCGCCAGTCCCCGACGCGCTAGCTGACGCGCCAGCTAATCCTTTAGGGCATATTGCCCAAGGAATTACCAGAGTTACGGGAGTAGAGGTAATACAGACACAAGAGGGATTGGAGTTAATCTTAAAAACATCGGCAGGAAGTGAAAGGTTAGTGCCGTTGATTTTGCCCGAAGGTAATGAGTTAGTAATCGATATTCTGGATGCAACCTTAGCTTTTTCCATCAGGAATGGTGTGACGCAACTCAATCCCGCCCCAGGAATAAGAAGGGTTACGGTTAATAAAGGTGATGATAATAGTGTTCGAGTCAGGATTACGGGAGAAAATCAGACTCCAAGTGCGGAGGTGGTAACTGGTAGAGATGATTTAGTTTTAAGCGTTACTCCTCAAGATACTACCGCAGAAGAACCAAATGAGCAGATCGAAGTAATTGCTACGGGAGAAGCAGAAGATGAAGATGATTATTACGTACCCGATGCCAGTAGCACCCTGAGAACCGATACGCCAATTCGCGATACTCCATCCTCGGTGCAGGTAATACCGCAACAGGTAATTGAAGACCAGGGTGCGACTAGCATTACTGAAATTGTACGCAACGCTAGTGGTGTCAATTTTTCAGATGCGTCAGGAGGAAGAGACGAAGACTTTATTATCCGTGGGTTTGAAGCTGTTCGGTTTCGCAATGGTTTTCGCGATGATTCTGCCTCGTCTCGTACTGAAATCGAGTTAGCCAACATCGATCGCGTTGAGATTCTCAAAGGACCAGCATCGATATTATTCGGACGCGCCGAACCTGCGGGGATCGTCAATTTGGTTACTAAACAGCCGTTACGCGAACCATTTTACGAGATTGCTTTTACCGCAGGTAGTTTTGATTTTTACCGTCCGAGTTTAGATTTCTCAGCACCTTTAACAGAAAACGGCAATCTCGCATATCGCTTAAATGCTGCCTATGAGAATGCGGGTAGCTTTCGCGATGGTGTAGAGACAGAGCGATTTTTTGTCGCGCCGACTTTATCTTGGCAAATCAGTCCCGATACTGAGTTAACTTTAGAATATTCTTATTTAAGCGACACTCGACCAGTAGATCGCGGAATAGTAGTTTTGAGTGATGATGAGGTTGCCGATATTCCTTTTAGCAGTTTTTTGGGAGATCCTGATGTTCGTGAGGATTTTGAAGAAAATCGCACCGAACTCTATCTCGACCATCGTTTTAACTCCAGCCTTTCTCTACGTTCTTTGTTACGCTACACTACTGCTGTTGAAGAAGGAATAGGTGCTACTTCACAAATTTTCGGTGAATCAGAAGACGATCGCAACTTTCCTGTATTTGAGTCTACAGGCTATCAATTTTATGAAACCTTCACCTTTCAAAACGATTTGATTGGTAAGTTCAATACTGGTTCAGTAGAGCATACAGTCTTATTTGGCTTAGAATACGCCACAGAATTTGATACCTTTGAAGGAGCAGATCGAGAGTCGGGATTAATTGATATTTTTAACGCGGATGCTTTTGAACCTTTAACTGGACCATTTGATATAGTATTTGATTCTAGTGAAGATAGCGTTGATTCGTTTGGAATCTATTTACAAGACCAGATTGCGCTACTAGATAATCTTCAACTGGTTGTAGGTGGAAGGTTCGATACTTTTAACAGTGAAAGCGAAAATATTACTGATGGCGAGATCGCAGAAACTGAAGCAGATGCCTTCTCTCCTCGCGTTGGCATTGTCTATCAACCCATCGAACCAGTTTCTCTTTACGCCAGCTATAGTCGTTCATTTACTCCTGTAAGCGGAACAGACGTTAATAACGAGACATTCGATCCCGAACGGGGAACAGGGTTTGAAATTGGGGTGAAGACTGAAATTATTAAAAATAAGCTTTTTTCAACATTGGCTCTTTATGACACGACTCTAACCAACGTCACCACAGAAGATCCTGATAATCCTAATTTTGAGGTTCAAACAGGAGAACAAAATAGCCAAGGTATCGAACTAGATGTTACTGGAGAAATCTTGCCTGGCTGGAATATTTTTGCAGGTTATGCTTACACCGATGCCGAAGTAACAGAAGATAATGTGATTCCTGTAGGCAACCTTCTGAATAATGTTCCCGAACATAATTTTAATCTCTGGACGACTTATACCCTACAAAGAGGTAGTTTGTCAGGATTGGGATTTGGTGCAGGAGTTTTCTATATTAGCGAACGTGCGGGAGATTTAGAGAATTCTTTCTTTGTCGATGGCTACACTCGCGTTGATGCTGCAATCTTTTATGAAAAGGACAAATATCGTGCTGCTCTTAACTTTAAAAATCTTTTTGATGCTGAATTTATTGAAGGTACGAGAAACAGACGGGAAGTTGTTCCTGGTGCGCCGTTTACAGTACAAGGTACAGTTTCAGTAACTTTTTAAGCCGTACAAAAGCTAGTAATACTTCCTCTGCCTCTTCTGCCTATGTCTAAAATATACCGTTTACTAACAATAGGAATTTGTACTGTAATCTTAATCGCAGCCTGCGATCGCCAAGCGGATTTACCAGAGAATTTTGTTACACCTACTAGTTCAGAATCTTGTCGTCTAGTGAGACACGAGATGGGAACAACAGAAGTATGCGGTCAACCCCAAAAAGTTGCAGCCCTCAGCCCCCATATTCTCGACAGCATACTAGCACTGGGAGTACAGCCTGCTGCCTATGCTGAAGTAGTAGACCTAAAAATTCCCACTTACGATAATCCAGCATCACAAATTCCCTATATCGGCAAATGGGTAACAACCCAGCCGATTGGATTGGGCGATCGCTATTCTCCTTCTCTCGAACGGCTTACCTTACTCAAACCAGATTTAATTTTGGGAGAGAAGTTTTACAACCACGACGAATATACCCTGCTGACTCAAATTGCACCCACCTTACTATTCAGCGACACCAAAAACCCCAATGAACCGCAATCTTGGCAGCAAGATATTGAAGGAATTGCTAAAGCTTTAGGTCGAGAAGCTCAGGCTCAAGAACTATTAGCCAGCTTCGACGAACACATTGCAACCGCCCGTAAAAAACTACAGCCAGTATTAAAAAAATATCCCCGCGTATCTTTATTTGGTACTAATTTTACTACTTATGTCTATAACCAACCAGAAAGTACCACAGGTAAATTGTTACAAAAAATTGGTTTTGAGATAGTCGAGCCACCAGGTATTTCGGGGGAAAGGGAAATCTCCTGGGAAATATTACCTCAAGTTGACACCGATCTAATAATCGTCTTGTCTTCGAGTAACGATAGTTTTTCTAATCCTGAAGCTGTCCTACGGGAAAAATGGGCGAACCACCCTTTACTTAACTCCATGCCAGTTTTTCAGCAAGATCGAGTGTTTTTTGTCGATTATCAGCTTTGGGGTAGTAATATTCGCGGTCCTTTAACCGATCGCCTGATTTTAGAAGCTTTGCCCGACCTTCTGTTAAGTAGCGCAGCAGAATAAGCAGGGGAGCTTTTTTCAACTTTCAATTAATAGTAAAAGGATTTATTTTGATGTCAAAACCTATTTTATTCGTTTGTCAATCTTGTAATGCTGCATCTAATCCAGACTTAGAGCCATCTCTGGGTACTTGTTTACTAAATCGACTACAAGAACTCAATCAAGATCGCTTTGAAATTCGCGCTCAACACTGTATGTGGATGTGCGAACAAGCTTGTGTAGCAGCAATTGCTGCTGGCGATTACGCGACCCGTAGCCTTCGGGATCGCCATACTTATTTATTTACTGATTTACCCTTACCAGATAGTGCGGAAGCTTTATTACAATTTGCCGAACTCTATCGCGATCGCTCTGGTAAAACTATTCCCTTTAAAACCATTCCCCAAGTGCTTCAGTCCGTAACCGTTGCCCGAATTCCTCCAGTTTAGTTTTCTTGTCTGTCTATTCAAGCAAAAACAGTGCGTAAATTCACCTTAATCTGGTTTGGTCAACTAGTCTCTACCATTGGCAGCTACATGAGCGATTTCGCTCTCACTCTCTGGGCTTGGTCACTAACAGGTTCGGCAACAGCTTTAGCTTTAGTGAGTTTTTTCTTCTTAGTCCCTCGCATCTTCATTTCTTTATTTGCCGGGATTTTAGTCGATCGCGCCAACCGCAAACATTTAATGATTTTAGGGGATGCGATCGCTGCTATTTCTACTGTGGCGATTTTATTACTTCATCTGACGGGGCAATTAGCTATTTGGCATTTGTATCTGGCAGCCTCAATAAATGGCGGTTTTGGGCAGATTCAACAGCTAGCTTATTCTACCTCCATTACTCTTTTAGTATCTCCTCAAAACTACACTCGCGCTAATAGTATGAACTCGGTAGTTCACTATGGTTCAAATATTATTGCCCCTGCTATAGCAGGAGTACTTTATCCAATAATTGGTTTGGGGGGTATCTTACCTATCGATCTGGCGACTTTCGTTGTTGCGATCGCTACATTGGTTTGGATTCGGATTCCCCAGGTTGAGGTAGAGGAAGCAGAGGGGGCAGAGGAGGCAGAAGTGGGTAGGTTAAATACTTTGTGGCAAGAAATTACTTTTGGGATTCGTTATATTTGGCAACGGGATAGTTTGCGTACTTTGCTGGTAGTTACAGCTTTGTTTTGGTTTGCTCACGATCTTGGTGGTGCAATTAGCAGCCCAATGATACTAGCTCGTTCAAATAATAATTCTCAGGCTTTAAGCGCGATCCTATCTATTGCAGGTATTGGAGGTGTTACAGGTGCGGTAGTGTTAAGTGCTTGGGGCGGAACGAAACGGCGTGTCAATGGTATGCTGGCTGGTTTTATGGGGGCTGGTGTGGCAAAAACAATTTTTGGCTTGGGTCAAAATCTGACTATTTGGCTACCTGCTCAATTTTGTTCTTCTCTGAACTTTCCCCTATTAGGTAGCTCGGAAACTGCATTATGGATGGAAGCCGTTCCTCCAAGACTTCAAGGACGAGTTTTTGCTGCTAATTCCTTGGTTTTAGAATTAGTCAGTGCGATCGCCACTCTCATGGCAGGATTATTGAGCGATGGCATTCTCGAACCAGCGATGCAATCAGAAACTATTTTAAGTTCGCTGTTTGCGCCTATATTTGGTAGGAGTGCGGGTGCGGGGATGGCGTTACTGTATGTCTCCTGTGCGATCGCCATGTTTTTGGCTGGTGCAATTGGATACAGGCTACCACAATTAAAACAACTAGAAAGTGAAGCTTATTAACTTTCAGAGAATAGCTGTACTTTCTCCCTCTACTATATTTATTGAGAATATTTATAGTTAAAATTATAATTTAGTTTAGCTAGATGAAAGTTTATACCGACGCAGAATACGATCGCCTTTATGAAGAAACCCTATCTTACGAGCAGATAGAAACCAACATTCGCGGGTTTGATGAAGCTATGGTAGCCAAAACCCAGTGGGATGAGGAACGCTAACCATCGTTTTAGCGACAATATTAGGCTACGTAGTGGCTTTGCTGCGGAAATTTCCGATACTTCCGAATCTGCTTTTCGCTTATTTGAATTCGATCCAGAAACTAATGAAATCTCTAGATTTACTTCTGAGGGAGAGTTTTCTAACGACAACATTTCCTGGCAAACAGATTTGATTAGTGAGTTTAAAACTGGTTCGGTGGAACATCAGTTATTAGCGGGATTCGAGTTAGCAGAAAGCGAGTTACAAGATGAAAGTGTTGGTTTTTTTGAAGACGGAACTTTGACCATTAACGTAGTTGACCCACAATATGGCACTCTAAGACCCAATAATAATACTAACTTTACTGAAAATAAAACATTAAGTACTGTGGGTCTTTATCTACAAGACCAAGTTACGTTGTTACCCAATCTCAAATTTTTAGCAGGTGGTAGATATGATTTTGCCACGAATGAAAGTGAATTTGACGAATTATTTGAAGGTGAGACTTTTTCTGACGAGAGCGAATTTGACAGTGAAGCCTTTTCTCCCCGTGTGGGCTTAGTCTATCAACCCGTCGAACCAATTTCTCTCTATGCCAGTTTTAGTCGTTCTTTTATTCCTAATACCGATACAACTAGCGATGGAGAAATAATCGAGCCAGAACGGGGTACGCAGTATGAGATCGGGGTCAAAGGAGAATTTGGTAATTTTTCTACTACCCTGGCTGCTTACGATATTACTAAAACTAATATCACCCGAACCGATCCTGACGATCCCGATTTTTCTATTCCCGTTGGTGAGGTGACAAGTCGCGGGATTGAATTAGATGTGGCGGGAGAACCTTTGAGTGGTTGGAATATTATTGCTTCTTTATTCTTTAACGACGCTTTTATCTCTGAAGGGGATGAAGATAATCCTGAAGATGACACCTTAATTAATGCTCCTGGTAGTGGTGCGAGTCTGTGGACGACTTATGAAATTCAACAAGGTAGTCTACAAGGTTTGGGTTTTGGTGCGGGTTTATTTTATGTAGGGGATGTAGAAGCAGAAATCCCCAATGATTTTGTCTTACCATCTTATGTACGCGCCGATGCCAGTCTATTTTACGATCGCGATAATTGGCGAGCGCAACTTAATTTTAAGAATCTGTTTGACAAGGAGTATTTTGAATCATCTCAGAATACTGATTTAATTTTCCCTGGTGCGCCGTTTACGGTTTTGGGAAGTGTTTCGGTGGAGTTTTAAGCGTTGCCGATTGAGTAATGACGTATAAAATGTTTCTGTTCGTAGCTATCAGCTATTAGCTATTAGCTATTAGCTATTAGCTTTTTGAAAATTATGATTTTTCGCTCAATTCGCCAATTAGTTTTCTTTCTCCTATTGATGCTGTCTGTAGCTCTGTTGATTGTGGCTTGTCAAACTTCTTCGGTGGAACAATCTCCAACTGCATCGGGTTCAAAGCCTGCTGCTAATGACTGTCGCCTTGTGGAACACTCTATGGGAGAAACAGAAGTTTGCGGTCAACCTGAACAAGTTGCTGCCCTCAGTCCCCATATTCTAGACAGTATGCTGGCACTGGGAGTTCAACCTGCTGCCTATGCTGAATCAGTAAATCTAAATATTCAAACCTACGACAACCCTACAGAACAAATTCCCTATCTCGGTCAATGGGTAACGACACAGCCAATAGGATTGGGCGATCGCAAATCTCCCTCTCTCGAACGTTTGGCTCAACTTCAACCCGATTTAATTTTAGGGGAAGAGTGGAATAATCAAGACGAATATTCCTTGCTAACTCAAATTGCACCTACCTTACTATTTAGCGATACTAAAAATCCTCATGAACTTCAATCTTGGCAGCAGGATATTCAAGGAATTGCTAAAGCTTTAGGCAAACAAGCTCAAGGGTCAGAATTATTAAAGACATTTGAGGAGCAGATCGCTCATGCTCGTAAAGCCCTACAACCTGTAGTGCAAAAATATCCCCGTATATTTTTAATTAGCTCTAATTTAACTACTCATGTTTACTCACAACCTGAAAGTACCACAGCCAGATTGTTGAAAGAAATTGGTTTTGAAATCGTTCAGCCAGAAGGTACAAAAGGTGAGGCGGAAATTTCTCAGGAAATATTACCCCAAATTGAAACCGATCTGATAATTGTTTTGTCTTATAGCGACGATAGTTTTGACAATTGGGAAGATACGGTGCGTCAAAAATGGGCGAACAATCCTTTACTCAACTCCATGTCAGTTTTTCAGCAAGGTCGAGTATATTTTGTAGATTATTATCTTTGGGGTAGTGTAACTCGCGGACCTCTAACCGATCGACTGATTTTAGAAGCCCTGCCAGATCTACTATTAGGTAGCGTGCAGAGAGGAAAAACATAGTATTTGTTGCTAATTCTTAAGTTTTAGAACCAATTAGCGCGATCGCGACTTTGATAGCAGAACCGTTGAGCGATAAGCTTGACAGACAGGGCTTACGCCCAGACGCGCTACAGCGCGCTAAGACGCTTTGCGTCTGTGCTTCGCTAGGCATCTTAGAATCAGCGATAGTTCTTTGTTTGCTCCTATTTTTGGTAACGGTGCAGGAGCGGAGATGGCTTTATTGTATGTAGGATGTGCGATCGCTATGTTTTTAGTCGGCGTAGTTGGGTATCGATTACCACAATTAAAACAACTAGAAAGTGAAGCTTATTAACTTTCAGAGAATAGCTGTACTTTCTCGCTCTATTATATTTATTGAGAATATTTATAATTAAGTTTAAATTTAGTTGGGCTAAATGAAAGTATACACCGAGACAGAATACGATCGCTTATATAAAAAAACTCTAGAATACGAGCAAATAGAATCTAATACTCGCGGGTTTGATGAAATTGTAACAGCTAAAAGCCAATGGGGTGCAGAACAATATCGTTATGCCAATTTATCATCGGGCATCAAGCTAGATATTGTTGACGAACAGATCTTCCTCGATCGCAATGAGTTAGTAGAACATCACGATTACCAGTCGATTGTCGCTAAATTTTATCTAAGTGGACATCATAGCGTCATTTCTCCTGGTGTCAAAGGTGTCGCAGCAGAATATGCTGAAACTAAGGGACAGAATTATTTGTTTTATTTACCAGATATTGAAGAAATCGAACAGTCTTGGGCGGGCGATCGCCTGAAGTTGCTGAGAATAGATCTAGATTTAGATATTATTAGAAGGTTTGTTACCGAACTCAATACAGTTCCCAAGCAGTTGCAAGCATTAATTGAAAACGACAAACCTCAGCGATTTCACTCTGCTTTGGGGGATATAACCCAAGAAATGCAAACGATAATCGAGCAAATTTGGCACCATCCCTATCAAGGTGCGATCGCTCGAATGTATCTAGAGGGAAAAGTCTTAGAATTACTGGCGATGCAGTTTGCTCAGTTAATTACCAACTGCAACGAGCGCAATACTTCTATTAAATTTAAGCCCAGGGAAATAGACTGCATTCACGAGGCGAGAAAAATATTACTCAATGACTTAGATAATCCTCCTCACATTAAAACCTTAGCTCAAACTATTGGTCTGAGCGATCGCAAACTTCAGCAGGGTTTCAAGGAAATATATGGCACGACTGTTTTTAACTATTTACATAATTATCGTTTAGAACAAGCACAGTTAATGTTACGGGAAGGAGATTTAAGCGTGGCGATGGTAGCGAATAATATTGGTTACACTCATCTCGGTCATTTTTCAGCAGCATTCAAACGCAAGTTTGGTATTACTCCCAGAGAATGTCTGCAAGGCAAACTTCAATCAAATTTTTCAAAATCGAAACATAATACTCACTTCTGCCAAAATGGCGAATAGCAAAATGCAAGACCCTAGCGGTTTGAACAACCAAGGACTCAATAATCTGATAGCCTTTGCTCGGTTATTGGGTTATATTCGCTATTTTCATCCTAGCGATCGCGCAGCAGTCACAGACTGGGAACAATTTGCAATTACTCATATCAAAGATGTAGAAACAGCCACAGATTTGAAAGCTTTAATCGCCAAGCTAAAAGAAATTTTCACTCCCATTGCGCCGACAGTTTCGATCTTTGCTAGCGAAGAATCCTCAAACATTTCTACAAGTCTAGAACGATCGAGAAGTGAAGACTCGTTACAGTTAGTTACTTGGGAACATTACGGTGTCCAAAGCGATATAGATGCGGAAAACAGTCTTTATTACAGTAAACGAGTTTATCATCAAGCTACAGAGAAACTTATAGCGGACTACCAATCATATCGAGCAGATCTTGGAGGTGGTGTTTCTTGTCTGATTCCCTTAGCTTTGTGGGTGCAAGACCATCGTACTCTGCCTCATATTGAGAAAATAGAAGTAACAGAAGCGATCGATTATTCTCTCCAAGATCGCGCTACTCGTTTGGCAGCAATTATTTTAGCCTGGAATGTCTGGCAACATTTTTATCCTTATTTTGATGTAGTAGCTGTAGATTGGTTGGAAGCACTCAAAACCGCCTTAAAGTCTGCTGCCACAGATCGAGATACCGATGAATTCGATCGCACTCTGCGACGTTTGGTTGCCAAGTTAGAAGATGGTCACGGCTTTGTTCGTTTGCTAGATAGAGAGAATAACCGTTTTATTCCACCTTTTATCTGGGATTGGGTTGAAGAAAGTCTTGTAATTACTTACATCCTACCAGATAGTGACATCGATCTAGAACCTGGAGATTTGGTCTTAAAAATCGATGGCGCACCAGCAGCAGAAGTAATTGGCGATCGCGAACAATTTATTTCTAGTGCCACTCCCCAATGGAAACGCTATCTGGCGTTGGCAAAAATACTCGAAGGGAAAGAAACAACTTCTGTAGAATTGGAAGTAAAATCGTTTACTGGAAAACTAAAAACAGTTGTTGCTCTACGTAGCATTCTTTATACTCTTGAATCGGGCTTTTCACTACCGTTGTTTTGGCAATGGCAGTCAGAACAATTAGTCATCACCAATGTAACTGCAACAGCAGCAGGAAAAATACAACCTGATGAAATTATTACGTCTATCGATGGACAACCCGTAAAAGATGCGATCGCCGAAACTATCCAGTCTCTTTCTCGACGGTTTCCTCATTGGTTTCCATCTCAAGCAGAACCAGACCAAATTGCAGATGCTCTCGACGAAATCAAGAATGGTCTAAAAGACTCTACCGTTTCATTAGAACTAGGGCCAACCTCTCGGACTCGCACCGTAGAATTATCGAGAACATTGCAAAGTTGGAATCAAAAAGAGCCTCTACCAGATAAAATAGAGCAACTGCAACCTGGAATTGTCTATCTAGATTTAGAGCGAGTTGATGATTTAGATTTTCAGCAAGCATTACCGCTGTTAGAAAAAGCTTCGGGAATCATTATCGACCTGCGGGGTTATCCCAGAGTTTCTACAGATCTTATCGGACATTTAATCGACGAACCCGTTACTTCTGCCAAATGGTACATTCCCCAAGCTAAATATTGCGACCGCGATCGGCTCGATTTTGATTTTTCTAACTGGAGCATCGAACCGAGACAACCCAGACTAGAGGCTAAAGTAGCTTTTATGACTAATGGTAGTGCTATTAGCTATGCCGAAACCTATCTCGGCATTATCGAACATTACCGACTAGCAGAAATTGTCGGACAACCCACCGCAGGAACAAACGGCAATGTCAATGAATTGATTCTTCCAGGCGATTATAAAATTTGGTGGACAGGAATGAAAGTACTCAAACACGATGGTTCTCGCCATCATGGTGTAGGTATTTTACCTACCGTACCACTAGAGCGCACCATTCAAGGAGTTGCCGAAGGAAGAGATGAATTTCTCGAACGAGCAATAGAGATTGTTAGCTGTTGATTAATAGTTTTCAGAAATAACGCTTTTGGGATAATTACGGACGCTTTTTGGATAGACAAGATTTTAGCAACTCTGTATTCTGACTTCTACAGTTATTTAGAATAATTCTCTTTAAGCTTGAAGAAGTATGAACGTTGCTAACTATCTTATTAAGCAGAAAAACCTATTATTTACAAGTATTGTTATATTTTCCAGTAGCGCGATCGCTTTTCCCGTGTTGGCAGAATCATCTAAATTAGTTGAATCTAATTCTCAACATTTATCAAATAAGGCTGCGGACTCGCTAGCACAAAGAGTTACTCAAGTTACTGGAGTAGAGATTATCCAAACTGAAAATGGATTGGAGTTGGTGTTAGAAACCGTAGCAGGAAGCGAACAGTTAGTACCCCTGATTATCCCAGAAGGAAATAATTTGGTAATTGATATTTTGGATGCAACATTGGCTTTACCCGTAGGGGATGAATTCAGAGAAAGCAATCCCGCACCAGGAATTAACCAGATTAGCGTCGTTACTACAGAAGATAATAGCATTCGAGTCACGATCGAGGGAGAAAGCCAAACGCCATCAGCAGAGGTAATTCCTTCATCACAAAACTTAGTGCTAAGTGTTGATTCTCAAGGAACTACGGCACAAACAGAACCTGATGAGGAAATTACAATTACCGCTACTCGTAAAGAAGAAAGGACAGAAGATGTCCCCCGAAGCATCACAGTGATTAACCAAGAGCAAATTGAAGAACAATCTCGCACTAGCCGAGATTTAGCCGATATTATCAGTAAAACCACTCCTGGAGTTAATCCACCAACAGGCAGTGTTAGAAGTTTAAACGTTAGAGGTCGTCCCGCTCAGGTATTGATTGATGGTATACCTGTAACCTCTAATATTAGCAATGATACCTTAGTCAGAGATTTAAGAGCGATATCTCCCGATGCGGTGGAACGAATAGAAGTGATCCGAGGACCTTCGGCAGTTTACGGGGATGGGGCAACTGGTGGTGTAATCAATATTATTACGAAAGAGGCTGTAGAGGGTGAGACGAAACTAACTACTACCCTAGAGTCAAATGCTGCCTTGGGAGATTTGCAAGAAGATAGTATCGGTACTTTCTTTAGTCAGTCTGTATCCACTGCGGAAAAAGGCATTAACTTTTTTGGTTCGTTTTCTACTCGTAACGACGGTATTTATTACGATGCAGATGGCGATCGCATTCCCTTTCAAGATTCGGGTACGGGGGAAGCTGATGTGCTGCAATTGGCGGGAACTTTAGGATTTGAGTTGAGCGAAAATCAGGATTTGCAATTTTCCGTTACCCACAATAACGAGCAATATGACTACTCAATTATTTCCGACCCTAGTGTAGATGATTTACCCTTGGGTGCTACTTCCGCTCGTGCTTTGGATGGGGGACAAGATTATATCGGCACGGACTCACCTCAAACTATTACTTCTACAGCTAGTCTTAACTATACTCACCGCAAGTTATTGGGCAATAATCAATTAGATGCTCAACTGTTTTATCGTGATTTTGAAGCAGATCTTGCAGCATTTGATGGACGAGTTTTTGACGATCCTTTGGAAGTTAACAACATTAATCAATTAAGCGATCGCTGGGGGGGACGTTTACAGCTTAATACACCTATTATCGAGCCTTTAGAGGTGCTGTGGGGAGTGGACTATTCTAAAGAAGGTTCGGAAGAAAATACAGTCCTGTTCGATCCAGAAGAATTTGACAATAGCAATGGTAGGACATTGAGGGCGATCGAGGAACGAACTGTTTATCCTCGTTTCGACCTAGAAAATTTGGGTCTATTTGCTCAAGCCGAATGGGATATTACTCCCCAATGGTTGCTCAGTGGTGGTCTAAGGTACGAAAGAATCGATGTTAGCGCACCTGACTTTATCGACGAACTTGGCGGAGATATTACTGGAGGTGAATTAGATTTTGATGACGTAGCATTTAATGCAGGTTTAGTTTTTAAAGCTACAGACAATATCAGTTTGTTTACTAGTTTTTCTCAGGGATTTTCCATTCCTGCTGTCTCTCGTATTTTTAGAAATGCCGAAGATGGTTTCGATTTGGAAAACGATGTAGATATATCTCAACCCCAAAAAGTTGATAACTACGAACTGGGTATCAGGGGAGAATGGCAAAAGGTACAGTTCAGCCTGGCTGGTTTTTATAACGAATCAGAATTAGGAACGACTCTAGTTACTCTAGATGATGCTCGTTTTGCAACTCTAGTTCGCGCACCGCAACGGAACTACGGTGTAGAAGCCACCCTGGATTATCAAATAGCTAACACCTGGCAAATTGGAAGTAGTTTTACTTGGCAAGAAGGAGAAGACGACCAAGATGAAGATGGAGAATTTGAGGCTCTTTCCAGTTTTGATATTTCACCGATTAAAATCACTGCCTATGTCGAAAACGAGACTCTTCCTGGTTGGAATAATCGACTACAGCTATTGTATGTCAGCGATCGCAATCGGGCTGTAGATGACGGTACGGAGTTTGTCGAAACCCCAATTGAAGGCTATACCCTGGTAGACTTGATCAGCAGTTTAGAACTAGGTGCGGGAACGTTATCTTTAGGGATTGATAATCTTTTTGACGCAGACTACGCCACAATTATCAACCAAACCGAATCTTTTGCTAACTCTTTTACCTTCCGAGGTAGGGGAAGGAGTATTCGTCTTGGCTATCAGTTTGATTGGTAGGTTGAGAGATTAGGATAGCGAGCAAAATTGGGACTGGGAAAAAACAACAATCGACTTTACCATGCAATTCATCGGCAAAAAGTTCAAGTTCAAATTCAAGCCCTTTTTTGTAACACTGTTGATAACGATATTAGTTGTCGCTTGTCAAAACCAAGCTGTTCGTCAGCCAACTAATTCCCAACAAGCTGACTGCCGTACAGTTTCCCATCTTATGGGTGAAGTTTGCGTTCCCAAGATGCCCCGACGCTTAGTTGCTTTAGACGAAATAACATTAGCAGACGCTTTAATTCTGGGAGTTCCTTCTATTGGTGCAGCTTCCTACGATGAATTAGCAGATTACCTAGTCGAAAAAAGTGGAGATATCGAGTTTCTTGGTACTAGCGAACAGCCAAGTTTGGAAAAAATCTACCAGCTTAATCCCGATTTGATTATGGGAATTAAATTATCAGCAGAAGCTATCTACCCGCAACTATCCCAAATTGCCCCTACTGCTTTAGGAGAGTGGCATGGTTATCCCAGTTGGCGAGAATATTTTAATTTCGTGGCTAGTGTTTTGGGTAAAGAAGCTGAAGCAAAAACAGTTTGGGAAAAATACGATCGCCGTATCGAAGAATTAAAAACAGCTTTAGGCGATCGCCTAGAGAATACAAAGATATCCCTTGCCTATGCTTGCTGTGGCGGAATTTCTGTCGATACCGAAAATTCCTTTTCAGGCAGTATTTTAGCAGATGTCGGCATTCGTCGCCCCCAAAGCCAAGGTGCGGTAGATGACGGTATGTTTATACTTTCAGAGGAGCGCATCCTCGACCTTGATGCCGATATTCTGTTTCTCAGTGTTTTTGATGAAGAGTCAGAAGATATTTTGGCTGATTGGCAACGAAAACCACTTTGGAATCAGCTACAGGTAGTACAAAACCAGCGAGTATATCTGGTCAACGGTAGCATTTGGCGTGCTGGCGATCCTATTGCAGCAAATTTGGTCATTGACGATCTGTATAAATATCTCGTTAAATAAACTTTTTCTAAAGCGCGATCGCTCGGCTACGGGTCGCTTAATCGCATTTCCCACCTTTACTTTTAAAACCTTAAAAGCACTACCATAATCTCTGAACTGAATATGAATCAAAAGCTTTATCACTTCCCACAACTGGCATTTGTTCCGCCATAGAGCAGCGACCCCGCGTCGACGCAAGGCGCAAGGGAACGCGCTGCTAACTGAGCGATGATTAGCCTGTCAAATGGATCTCTGTGATGTAATGGTAGATTGGCAACGACATTAAGATGCTTGATTTTGACCTCAAGCACTCCAAAATTATTTACAGCTAACTGTCTGAGAATAAATGACTCGAATGGAGATTCAAAATTTAGCTTACCAATACTATGTTTGATTGCCATTTCCCAAATACTAGCAATACTAAGTAAAACCTCGTTATTGCCATTATTAATTATTTCTAGTGCCGTAGAGCTTAATCTAGCATTATTGGTTACGTACCAGATAAAAGTATGTGTATCCAGCAAAAATTTCATTACATATAATCTTTAAATTCTTCTAATGGTTCATCAAAGTCTTCAGACATCCAAACTTTGCCTTTCGCGCTTCCAGGTTGACGAGATTTGATGGGAGTTGCAGGAGTAAGTTTAATCGAAGTTTGTCCGTCTTTAGTAATAATTACTTCTTCTCCACGCAAAGCTGCGTCAAACAATTCTGATAATTTTTCGCTGGCTTCAGCAATAGTCACTGATTTCATTGTTTTATCCTCGATTGATATTCTCATTATAAAAATTACCCGTCTCCCCTGCCTCCTCCGCTTTATCTGCACCCTCCGCTTTTAAAACAGTGCGTAAATTTATTCTCATTTGGTTTGGTCAACTAATCTCTACCATCGGCAGTTACATGAGCGAGTTTGCCCTAACTCTCTGGGCTTGGGAACTAACAGGTTCGGCAACGGCTTTGGCTTTAGTGGGATTTTTCTCGATGCTACCTAGCATTTTTGTCTCTCTCTTCGCTGGTATTTTAGTCGATCGCACAAACCGCAAATATTTAATGATGCTAGGAGATGCGATCGCTGCTAGTTCTACTTTAGGAATTTTAATTCTCTATCTCACAGGAAATTTGGCTATCTGGCATCTATATCTAGCTGCATCGATAAATGGTGGTTTTGGTCAAATTCAGCAATTAGCCTATTCTACTTCCATTACTCTGCTGGTATCTCCCCTAAATTATACCCGCGCTAATAGTATGAATTCCGTTGTTCACTATGGCTCGAATATTATTGCCCCTGCGATCGCTGGTGTACTTTATCCGATAATTGGTTTAGAGGGTATATTTCCGATTGATTTGGCTACTTTTGGGATGGCGATCGCCACTTTGGTTTGGATTCGGATTCCCCAGGTTAGAAAGGCGGAGGAAGCAGAGGAAGCAGAGGAAGCAGAGGAAGCAGGGGGAGAGGTAAGTAAGCTAGATGTTTTGTGGGGGGAGGTAACATTTGGGATTCGATATATTTGGCAGCGTGACGGTTTGCGTACTTTACTGATAGTCACCGCTTTGTTTTGGTTTGCTCACGATCTTGGTGGTGCGATCGACGAACCGATGATCTTAGCTCGTTCAAATAATAACGCCCGAACTTTAAGCGCAATCCTCTCTATTGCAGGTATTGGCGGGGTTACAGGTGCAGTGATTTTAACTTCTTGGGGCGGAATGAAACGGCGTGTCAATGGTATGTTACTAGGATTTATGGGGGCTGGTGCGGCAAAAACCATCTTTGGCTTGGGTCAGAGTTTAACGATTTGGCTACCCGCTCAATTTTTCTCTTCGCTCAACTTCCCCCTAATAGAGAGTTCGGAAACCGCGTTGTGGATGGAAGCCGTTCCCCCCAGACTCCAAGGACGAGTATTTGCTGCTAATTCCTTTGTTTTAGAATCAGTTAGTGCGATCGCAACATTAATAGCTGGATCATTGAGCGATCGCATCCTCGAACCAGCGATGCAGTCGGAGACTATTTTGAGTTCGCTGTTTTCTTCTATTTTTGGTAGAAGTGCTGGTGCAGGAATGGCGTTGCTGTATGTGAGCTGTGCGATCGCCATGCTCTGTATTGGTGCTGTTGGCTTTAAATTACCGCAACTATACTGCCTAGAAGATGGGGAGCGTTAATTGTTAAAAAGCTCTATACTCGCGCTTTTCTTTTGCTTCTATATTTTAATATTTAATGAGAACAATTATTATTAAGTTTTGATTTAGTTTAACTAGATGAAAGTATATACCGAAGCAGAATACGATCGCCTTTACCGAGAAACTTTGTCCTACGAGCAAATAGAAACTAATATTCGCGGGTTTGATGTAGTTGAAACATCCAAAAGCCAGTGGGATTCGGCAGATTTGGCAACATCCCTATCAAGACGCGATCGCTCGAATGTATCTTGAAGGTAAAGTTTTAGAACTAATGGCAATGCAACTTGCTCAATTAACCGAGTCGAGATCTGCTGCGATCGAGACGACATTGAAACCTCGAAATATCGATCGCATTTATCAAGCCAGAGATATCTTAGCAACGAACTTAGAAAATCCGCCCCTCATCTCTGAATTGGCGCAACAAGTCGAACTTAGTGAAAGTACTTTACGTCGTGGCTTTAAAAAACTATTTAATACGACGATTATTGGTTATCTTACTTTATTGCGGATGGAACAAGCTAAAAAGCTATTGAGAGAAAAATCATACTAAATCCTGTTCGTACAGGTTACTTTTAATCGCCCCCTAAATCCCCCAAGCTTGGGAGACTTAAAGAATTTGATAATAACTTTTACCAAGCGGATTTAGTATCACTATCGATTAGCGAGGTTGCCAATCTGGTGGGTTATTCTCACCTAAGTTACTTTAGTACGGCATTTAAGCGTCAGTTTGGTATTACTCCCAGTCAATGTATGGCTGGTAAAAAATCGTTGTAAATTCAAATTAATAATTGTTGCGATGACTGTCTGGCGAAACTAAAGACCGTTTTTGGATAGACGGGTTGCGATCGATTTCTATACACTACTCCTCATCTAGTTATTAAGAATATTTCTAAATAAGACGGTTGACCGCCGTGTTTGAGGAGCAAGAATGAAATTATTATCGGTATTGTTATCCGTTGCGGGTGTTTCGGGTTTGGTTTGGGTATGTCCTGTTTTGGGAGAGACGGCACTCCCTTTATCCTCCCAAAATACTGAATATAGCCCCCCCAGCCCCCCAAATCTGGGGGGAGCAAGCTCTCAAAGTCCCCCAGGATTGGGGGATTTCCTAAAGGATACCGCTTCGCATATAGGGGGCAAAAATCTCAGAAACGAAATACAAGAAACTTATAACAAGGTAAAATCGCCCTCTCAATTTGGTACGGCTACAGATTTGTTAGCGCAGGGAGGTCTGACGCGGATTACGGGTGTGGAGGTTATCCAGACTGGAGATGGATTAGAGTTAGTTCTAAAAACCGTAGCGGGAAGTGAAAGATTAGTACCGTTGATTGTGCCTCAAGGAAACGATTTGGTAATCGATATTCTCGATGCGACTTTGGCATTCTCAATTAGAAACGGGGTGACAGAACTCAATCCCGCACCAGAAATTAGAAGGATTACGGTTAATAAAGGCGATGAAAACAGTGTTCGAGTCAGAATTGCGGGAGCAAAGCAAACTCCAAGCGCAGAGGTAGTGACTGGCAGGGATGATTTGGTGTTAAGCGTTACTCCTGAAAGCACTACCGCAGAACAAGAAGCGGATGAAGAGATAGAAGTTATTGCTACGGGGCAAGCAGAAGATGATGATTATGACGTTGATGAAACTTCCGTAGGAACGAGAACCGATACTCAGATACAAGATGTTCCTCAGTCGATCCAAGTAGTGCCACGAGAAGTAATCGAAGACCAACAAACAACAAAAGCGATCGAAGCTCAATATAGCAGCAGAAACCACTGAAAGTTTTGTTGATTTTTTCGAGCGCGATCGCTATTTAGTCAACCCCGTTCTTAGTTGGCAGATTGGGGATAATACCAATCTAACTTTTGACTTTGAATATCGCCACATACAATATCTTCCTGAATTTGGCTTGCCAGCAGTTGGAACAGTATTGGATAATCCCAATGGAGATATTCCCGAAGAACGGTTTATTGGCGATGTAGATGTTTCAGGTGACAGAGATACTAACTCATACCGACTTGGTTATGACCTAGAACACCAATTTAGCGAAAACTGGAAGCTCCGTAATGCTTTTAGTGCTTTATGGAGAAAAGAAGATAGCATTGCTATAACTCCTAGTAATCTCGATGCTGATGGTCGGACTTTGTCAAGAGGATATTTCGACACTGGAGAAGGCTTTAAGACTAATACTTATACTTTAGATACCTATACCGTTGGTAACTTCAATACTAGCAGTATCAAACACGAGCTTGTAACTGGAATCGAGCTTGCTAGAGCCGAAACAATTAATGATGAATCATTTGGGGGAGATGTCAGTCCAATCGATCTATTCGATCCACAATATGGAGTTGCTAGTCTTAGCGAACCGACTTTTTTTGTAGATACTAAAAATACACAAGATAGCTTGGGCATCTATCTTCAAGATCGAGTTGTTATCTACAAGCTTGCCCTACTCCCCTGCTTCTTCTACTTCAAACAAAACAGTCAATTTTAAATTAGGCAAAAATTTGGGAGATGGGCATAGAAAAGTTGGCAAATAAAGGGGAAGTCAAACTATCAGTTTCAGTTAAGGTTTCCACTAACATCAATTGTCCCTTTTCTTGTCGATAAATTTCTAACTGTTTGTTAAAGCGGTCTGCAATCCAATATTCTCGAACTCCCCCTTGGGAATAGAGTTTTAACTTAGCCTGCTTATCGCGATAGATATTGCGTTCTCCAGCAGAAAGCACCTCTACCACCAGTTCGGGAAAACCAGTGAAATGTCCTGCATCGTCTTCGATTGCTGCCAATCGTTCGTTACTCACCCAAACAAGATCGGGAATAACGCTATCTTCTTTTGATGGAATAATGCCAGGAGAAGGGATGACCAAACCAAGGTATGTCTTTGACCACTCATGAAGAGGAACACTGATGTTAGTAATAATAGTTTGATGTTTCCAATGGGGCGCACGAGTCACAAACAATTCTCCATCAATAATTTCACGCTTGATACCTTCGTTTTCAGGAAGTGCGTCTAAGTCGTAAATTGTCCATCGGATTGGGTTAATCGTTTTATTCATAACTTTCTTAGGATAAGTAGTTCCACTTTATTAAGCATGAAATTTTAGGATTAGGACATTTTTACTCAATAATTTTCTATTTTATCGCTAATTAATTGCTTCATGCGTAAACTCAGCCTTATCTGGTATGGGCAGTTGGTTTCTACTATTGGTAGCTACATGAGCGACTTTGCTCTGACTTTATGGGCATGGGAACTAACGGGTTCGGCAACGGCTTTAGCTTTAGTCGGTTTCTTTTCTTTGCTTCCTCGCATCTTTATTTCCCTATTTGCTGGCATTATTGTAGATCGCGTCAACCGCAAACACTTAATGATTCTCGGAGATGCGTAGCGAAGCACGCAAGCACAGCACTTTGTGCAGCACGCCCTAGCGGGCTGGGTGCGAAGCACCCGTGGCTTGCCAGTCGTCGAAGACGACACGAGGCTTTTCAAGCCTCTGCCCCCATTCGGGGGCGATTAATTCCATTAATCGTTGGGCTAACGCCCTGTCCGTTAGGCTTATCGCTGCTGGTTCGACTTTAGCAATCTTAATTCTTCATCTATCGGGAAATCTGGATATTTGGCACTTGTATTTAGCTGCATTATATGTCTCTTGTGCGATCGCCATGTTCTGTATTGGTTTAGTCGGCTTTAAATTACCCTAGCTAGATCGGCTAGAAAATAGAGTGTCGGAAAAATAACAATTTTAAATCGCTCTACTGTATTAGTTAGTGCCTGCGTTTTCTATAAAATCAACTTTTTACTCATAATTATTTATTATAAGCTAATACTTCAAATTAGGATTAATTTAGTATATTTAATATGGGCAAAAAATGATAACAATATGATTTAAATATGATAATTCAAGATTTCAGAAGTAAGCTATATTGATAAAAATTGAGATTTATAAAAATAACTAAAGTAAAATAATGGAGTTGGTAAATATTTCCTTGATGGGTGTGGGTTTAGCTGCTGATGCTTGCGCTGTTTCTTTAAGTAGTGGTTTAGTTATTAGACATATAAAATTAAATAAAGCTTTAAAAATTGCTTTAGCATTTGGTATCTTCCAGGGAATAATGCCCCTGATTGGTTGGTTTACTGGTCTGGGGTTTCGAGAATTACTTCTCCAAGTCAATCATTGGATTGCCTTTAGTTTATTAGTTATTATTGGTGGCAAAATGATTTATGAAACTTGCCAACCAGAGACAGAAACTAAATTTAATCCATTAGATAATTACACTTTAATCGGATTGGCGATCGCTACTAGTATTGATGCTCTGGCAGTTGGCTTGAGTCTATCTGTATTAAAAATATCCATCTTGTCTTCAGCAGCAGCGATTGCGATTATTACTTTTTGGCTTTGTTTGATTAGTGTTTATCTCGGTCATAAATGGGGAAGTTTATGCAAGTTCAAATTAGAAATTGTCGGCGGGATTATTTTGATTTTTCTCGGTAGCAAAATTTTAATTACTAATCTCATAAATTAAAATTACCGCTTCATCTTCCAGCGAATCAGATAGATAAAAAATGGCGCACCAATCAAAGGCATTACTAAACCGACTGGTAATTCACTCGGCTGGATTACTAAACGACCTGCAAGATCGGCAATCAGCATCATAACCGCGCCAACAATTGCCGAATATGGCAAAATCCAGCGATAATCAACCCCTACTATCAAACGAACTATATGGGGGACAATTAGACCGACAAAACCGATTGGTCCTGCGATCGCCACACTTGCCCCTGCCAGTAAAATAATGCTTATGGCAGCAAGTATCTTAATTAATGCGGTAGACTGTCCCAAACTCCTGGCGGTATCTTCTCCCAGACTGAGAATGGTAATTTGTCTGCTTAAGGCGATCGCTAGTACCAAACCCACGCAGATATAAGGCAATACTTGCAGCAGTAAATTTATATCTCTACCCGCTACCGAACCCGCTAGCCAAAACCTGATTTCCTCTAGGGTGCGCTGACTGAGAATTAGAATCCCGCTAGTAATGGAAGAGATAAAAGCAGTTATCGCTGCACCAGCTATAGTTAGATTAAAAGGAGTCAGTCCGCCACGACCGAGAGAACCGAGGAAATATACAGCGATCGCGCTAACGGCTGCCCCTGCAAAAGCATACCAGGCATAGACAGTTAAAGAACTGCTGCCAGAGATAAACGTTCCTACCACTACCGCAAAAGCAGCCCCCGCATTGACTCCTAAAATACCAGGAGATGCCAAAGGGTTGCGGGTAAGTCCCTGCATAATAGCCCCCGCCACTGCCAAAGATGCGCCAACTAACATAGCAATCAGCGATCGCGGTAAGCGTACTGTACGGATAATTAAATGATTGGTCGAACCATCAAATGCTGTAAATGACTGATAAATGTCACCAAAAGCAATATCGGCTGCACCCCAGGTAATGCTGGCAATTAGACTCAACCCTAAGATCGAGATTCCCAATATTAGACCTGTTATTAATAAAAAACTTTGACCCGATTGATATTTTTTGGCGATTGTCATTCCAAGAAGTTAAATATTCAGCTTGAGTATTTGAGATTATTTCCTTCTGTCGAATTGATAATAGAGACAGAAAATTCCTACATCTTTGGAACTACCAAATTGTTAAATATTGAAACGAAGAAATTAACGGCTTAAACTTAGGGATGGCAACGGTAAAATGGATAAGTTAAACATGAATTAAGATTACCTCCAGGTTTTAAAACTATTGAGTTTGTTTTCCTTACAGCGTCAGTTATACGCTGACCGATGCTGATAGTTCAAACTCTCCAATTTCGTTGCGTGGAAATTCGTGTATGGCAATAACTGAATTCCAAGGCAACTCACCATAAATATGTGGAAACAGTTCGCCACTTTCGTAAAGGTCTTCATTCACGACATCACAGTCGAGCTTAGTCTTATCAATTTCAAGCAAAGCTAGGTCAGCATTTCCTTTGAACAGAAAGTTAGCAACACGACATACTTGATTTGCGTAAGAACAGTGAATAAAGCCTTCACTACTTAAGCTTGCAGGTTTGTAAACGCCAGAAGCTTTTGCAGCTTCAGCCTCTTGTTTGGGAATGATATGTAGGAGTACTACCATATAGTTTGGCGAAATAATTTTTACTTTTTTCCTAGTTCCTTAGTCTCTTCTTCCATTCAAAATCGGCAGAAAAATAGATATCTCACGATTTATTCGGTTATCCAAAATATTCGCCATGCCAATAGTGAAAGTAATAGTCCCAAAATCAATAAAGTTGGCATTTTAATCTTCTCCATCGACGATTAAAATTGGTTCACGTTCGTAAATTACTCTCGATCTGCTGCGATCGCCATTTTTGCCCCTGGAACTTGGCGCAAGCGATCCATTACCTTAACTACCGTGCCGTGTTCGACTTTGGTATCGGCATTGATAATTACTACCGACTCAGAATCTGGCGCGATCTTTTCGGTCAACGCACCTTTGAGATTATCTAACTCAATCGGCTGACGATCTAAAAACAGTTTGCCGTCGGGTTCGATGGTAATATTTAGCTGCACCGACTGTTTCGGTTCTGCGGTTTGTGCGCTGGGCAAGTCTACAGGTAAACCCTGCGATCGCGTTAGAAATAAACTTGAAATGATAAAAAACGCCAAGATTGAGAAAATCACGTCAATCATTGGCAGAATATTGATCTCAAAGGTATCTTCTGCCTCACTTATAGGTCGCATATTCTCTAGCTCCTTGATGATAACGACGATTAATTAATTCCAACTGTCCGCCAACTTCTTGAATAAAGGCTAATTCTCGTAGATACAAACCGCGAAAGGTATTAGCAAAGAGTAAGGTAAAGATTGCTACTACTAATCCCATCACGGTCGAAATTAAAGCCTCACTCAATCCCCCTGTCACTCCCGAAGCGTTAGCAGCAGCAGCATTACCCAAGTCCATCGCCGAAAAAGATTGAATCAAACCCAAGATCGTTCCCAACAATCCCAACAAAGGCGAAGCGGTAATAATAGTTTGAAACCAAGTACCAAACTTTCTCAACACGGGGATTTCTGCCTGCACCGCACTATCTAGTGCTAAACGAAACTCGGCAGGTGTTGGTTCTTCTAGTTCCATTGCTTCTAAATAGATCCTGGCAATGGGCAAATGGGCATTCTGCTTAAGTTTATTAATAGCAGCAAAGCGATCGCTACGGTATAAAGACAAAACCTCCTTACAAATGCGTCGTCGTCCATTTCTGACCCGCCACCAAAAAATTATCCGCTCAATAACTAAGGCGATCGCCAGTAAGGAAAATCCCAGCAAGGGAATACTAACTATCCCCCCTGCCGTCCACAGGTTATCGATTGTCATAAATCATCTCTACTAGTTGAATATTATTTGCATTATCTGATTCCAAACAATATCATATTTAGTCAGTAGTTACACGCAATAATTTGAAAATTTTTATAACGTTATTAAGAGTTATATTCGAGTGAAGAACTTCTGCCTTCAGACATATAAAACCAAGGCAAGTGTCTAAAAAGCACGATCTTTAAAGCATGAAGCAGAATTAACCGAGATGTTTCTCTCAGCTCAAAAATTGTGTTTAACTATAAAATTATTAGTAATCAGTAGCAATAAACATATAAAATGATATTCTGTCTAGTTAGTAAATAGTATTAATAGCCTTCTTTGATGAATTGCAACTCTGTCGAAGCTGTGGTGTAGGGCGATTAGGGTTTCGCCAACGCGATCGCGAACGCAGTATTCCTTAAGCTATTCAAAGTAAATTACTCTGATGACTAACTCTCAATTTTGCCTTCAACAACGTCAACAAGAACAGCAACGACTGAGAAAATTACTCGTAGTGGGTTTTGTCGGTTCGGCAGCAGTTCACGGCATCCTCGCTTATGCTTTGCCTAAATGGTCGTTCGATCCGCCCCAGCAAGCAGAAGAACCAATCGAAATGATTTTGGTGGATAAACCCAAGCCAGAACCTAAACCTAAGCCGAAGATTGAATCTAAACCCATAGTCAAACCCAAACCGAAACCCGTGCAACCCCCCGAACCAGTTAAGGCACAGACACCACCGCCACCAGTCAAACCACCAGAACCTGTTAAGGCGCAAACCGCCCCGCCTAAACCAGCACCCGAACCAACACCAGCACCCAAAAAAGTCGTTACCGATCCTACTCCCGCGCCATCACAGCCAATAGTTTCCGTACCTGTAGAAAATACGGGTCAATCTTCTTCTTTAAGTAGTAGTTTTACATCGTCAAGTAGCTCGGTTGCTGCTTCTTCTAGTAGTGCCAGTAGTAATGGTAAACCAGGGATTACGGGGTCGGTAGTAGCAACGGGTAGCGCACCACCTCGCCCAGAAGCAAATGATGGAGGAGAAGAGGGAATTAGCTGTGTTAGTAACTGCGAACCAGAATATCCTGCTTCATTGGAGGGAACAGAAGGTAGTGCGGGAGTCAAACTAACTATCGATTCTAATGGTAATGTTATCGGTGCAGAATTGGCAGATCCCGATAGTAACTCTGGGATAAACCGACAAGCTTTGTTAGCAGCCCGACAGATGCAGTTTAGCTCTCCTGGTGACAATGCAGCATCGGTTCAGGTAAAAATTGATTTTACTGTAGAAGGCTCGCAATACGATCGCGCTCGTCGTGAAGAACAGGAGAAACGAGAACAAGCAGCTAGAGAACGCCAAGAACAGGAAGCAGCCCGCCAACAGCAATTAGAGGCTGAAAGACAGGCAAGACAAGAACAACTCGAAAGAGAAAGACAAGCCCGCGAACAGCAACAATTGCAGCAACAGCAAGAATCTGCACCACCCCCAGCAGCCGAAACTAAACCCGCACCAGAACCCTTACCTGCCCTTTCAGAAGAAGAGCTAGACGAAGAGAGATTGAGGAAGTTTCGCGAACGAATTGAGAATTATCAGTAAACAGTTATTTGTCAACAGTAGGGTGGGCAATCGATTGGTTTTAAACGAACTTTGTTCTATTATTTTTGCCCACCAGTCAGAAGTATATAAATAGTTAATAATGGTTAAATATTCTAATTTGTCAGGAAAATTGATAATCGCGATCGCGATCGCTTTTAATATTGGATTGGTTCATAATTTGCAAGCTGTAGCCGAAACCGTAGAAGTTAGCGGAGGCGGTACTTGTGAAGGTGATATAACCGCCAACGATCTTAACGGCAAGGTAGTTTGCTCCTATAGTAACGGCGATCGCTTTGAAGGTCAGTTCGTAGACGGTAAGAAACAAGGACAGGGTACTTATACTTTTGCCGACGGTGGTAAGTATGAAGGAACTTTTACTAATGATGCGATCGCGGGGGAAGGAGTTAGAACCTATGCCAATGGCGATCGCTATGAGGGAGAATTCACGGGCGGACAGCCTAACGGACAGGGGGTTTATATCGGTGCTGATGGGGGACGCTACGAGGGACAGTTTACCGATGGCGAACCAGCGGGACAAGGTACTTTTACTTATGCCAATGGTGACAGTTGTTCGGGAACAGTCAGTAACGGTCAGCTAAACGGCGAAGGAGAGTGCAATTATAGCAACGGCGATACCTATCAGGGTACTTTTGCTAATGGTAAGCCCGAAGGGGAGGGAACTTATAATTTTGCTAGTGGTGGCAGCTATCAGGGAACTTTTGCAGCAGGGAAGTTTAGCGGTCAGGGAGTCAGAAAGTATGCTGACGGCAATGTCTATGAGGGAGAGTTCGCTAACGGTAAACCAAACGGAACAGGTACTTATACTTTTGCCGATGGTAGTAAGTATCAAGGACAGATGAGTCAGGGTGAGTTTTCGGGACAAGGTAAGGGATATGCAAGAAAATAAGATACCAATTAGGTGGGAATAATTGTGATATCCCATTTAGGTAAAGTTTCAGATCTTTGCCAGAAGGGTTGATAGTGCTTTAACTCTTGAGATAAAACTTTGACTCC
>JADEXJ010000308.1 GCA_015207195.1 Pleurocapsales cyanobacterium LEGE 10410 | reverse complement strand
CCCCATCCCTACTCTTGCATCACCAATGAAACCAACGCGGGAGCAATTTCTGCTAGGGGCAAAATGAAATCTACTACCCCCGTAGCGATCGCAGCACTGGGCATCCCAAAAAACTGTGAGGTGGCTTCGTCTTGAGCGATGATTGTTCCCCCCATTTCATCGATCGCCCGCACTCCCATCGAGCCATCATTCCCCGTACCCGTAAGCACTACAGCGATCGCCCGTTCTTTATGACTGGCTGCTACTGAATCAAACAGTGAATCGGCTGAGGGACGGACAAAATGAACTAGTTCAGATTGCGTCAGGGAAAGGGTTCGATCTGAGTTGACCAGTAGATGACGGTTGGGGGGCGCGATATATACCTGGTTGTATTCCAGGCGATCGCCGTCTTGCGCCTGTTTGACTGGCAAAGGGGTACGCTTACTAAGAATATCTGCCATCAGGGAACGATGACGGGGATCGAGATGTTGCACGATGACAATAGTGGCGGGAAAATCGGCTGGTAGGTTCGATAATACCTGACTCAGAGCATTTAACCCCCCCGCAGAGGCTGCGATCGCGACTAGCTCAAAGGCTGATTGAGGAAGATTGGGCTGGCGATCGATTTGTGACTTATCTTGATGTTTCGTCATTTCTTATCCGCGCAATGTGCATTACTATAAATGTAGCTATAGAATTAGTCAATAATCGGCAATTGGCAAAAACTTCAAGGGGTGATTTAGTCCTGTTACGAAGCTGTATTTAAACAGAACAACTTGCCTGTCTTTTTTGTCTTTTTTGTCTTTTTTGTCTTTTTTGTCTTTTTTGTCTTTTTTGTCTTTTTTGTCTTTTTTGTCTTTTTTGTCTTTTTTGTCTTTTTTGTCTTTTTTGTCTTTTTTGTCTTTTTTGTCTTTTCTAAGCTGAAACCATTTTCTAATCAGAAGTATTATATCGACCGACAATGGACATCAAAGTTTTTGAGCAAAAGATTGAGGCTGCCCAAGCTCGTTTAGACAGTTGGCTACAAAAAATCGAACAGACTGACACCGCTTCAGATTTGCTCTTAGAAACTACAGAAGAAATGACGGTTGGTTTGGAAGAGTTGCAGGTAGCGATCGAAGAACTATACCAACAGCAGGAAGATTTACAGGCTGTCAACCTAGAGGTACAAAAGGAGCGTCAGCGTTACCTAGAGCTATTTGAATATGCTCCTGACGGCTACCTAATTACCGATCGCTGGGGAGTAATTCAGGAAGTAAACCGTAGTGCTGGGGAAATGCTCCACCGTCGCCCCGTTCATTTAGCGGGCAAGCCCTTATCTATATTTATCCCCCCAACAGAACGCCGTTCTTTTTACAACTTGCTGCAACGCCTACGCCAAGCAGAACCAATTACAGGTGTAGAGCTAGCAATACAGCCGAGCGATAACCGCCCTCTCCTAACCGCTGCTATTTCGATTGCTCCCGTGGGAGATGAACAAAATCATCTAGTTGGTTTTCGCTGGTTGCTGCGGGATGTGACCCAGTTAAGGCAGGCTCAGGCAGAAAGTCAGAAACAACTAAAGCGATCGCGATTGCTCGCAGAAATCACCCTCAAGATCCGTCAAGCTTGGGAACTAGAAACGATCTTGCAAACTGCCGTAACCGAGAGTCAACAACTACTCCAAACTCAGAACGTATTAATTTTTCGTCTCGAATCCGATAAGACGGCAACAGTATTAGCACAAGCAGGCGCGACCAAATCTTGTCTTTCGGGTCAGAAAGTTATCTGTAATTTTTTGCCTACCCAAGATACGCCTGGCAGAGCAAACAATTTTGCTGGAGTCAGTCAAATAATTCCCCCATATTCTTCGTTATCTGCTGTTGACCCAAACCAATCGAGCGAAACATCATCTCAGTCCGCACCCGTCAACCTAGTTACGACAATCTATGTCCGTCAGCAACTTTGGGGTTTTTTAGCATTTCATGACTGCCAGAGCGATCGCCAGTGGTCAGATTTTGAAATTGATGTCAGCCAACAATTAGCAGACCAAATTGGCATTGCCGTTACTCAAGCCCAATTTATCCGTAATATGGAAGAGTTAGTTAAGGCACGAACTGAAGAACTCAGAGCCAGTAATCAACAGCTTCAGCAAGAAATTGAAGAGCGTTTACAGATCGAAGAATCACTGCGCCATAGCCAAGAACAACTACATTTAATTGCCGATTCCCTACCTGTCCTGATTTCCTATATCGGTCGCGATCGCTGCTATCGCTTTAATAATCGAGTCTATGAAGATTGGTTTGGTAAACCCCTGACAGAAATTTGCGGTCATCATGTCAGGGAAGTTTTAGGAAAAGAAGTTTATCACAAGATTGAAGATCAGATCGAGGCTGTATTATCTGGTCGAGAAATCTCCTTTGAACTACAGCTACCCTATCAAGATCGTAACTTGCGGTGGGTCAAAGTTAATTACATCCCCCACCGAGAAGATCGAGAAGTGCTGGGCTTTTTTACCCTAATTGAAGACATCAGCGAACACAAGGCGATCGAGCAAATCAAAGATGAGTTTATTTCCATTGTCAGCCACGAACTGCGTACCCCTCTCACCTCAATTCATGGTTCCCTCAGATTACTCAACGCTGGCAGGTTTGGTTCTTTAGGAGAACCAGGACAACAGCTAATTGGGCTTGCCGAAAGAAACACCGATCGCCTGGTGCGCCTAGTTAATGATATCCTCGACCTTCAGCGGATGGATTCGGGCAAAACAACCATCGAAAAACAGCCTTGCAATGCAGCAGATTTGGTTACTACCGCAGCAGAAACCATGGAGGAACTGGCACGGCAACAAGATATTATTCTCGAATACACCCCTGTCTCAATCCCGTTAGTCGCCGATCCCGACCACATCTTACAAACCCTGACCAATCTCCTCAGCAATGCCATCAAATTCTCCCCCGCCCAGAGTAAAGTTAAAATTAAAACAGCAGAACGCCATGATGACATCTTGTTTCAGGTTAGCGATCGTGGTCGAGGGATTCCCGCTAATAAGTTAGAAACTATTTTTGAACGCTTCCAGCAGGTTGATGCCTCAGATGCCCGCCAGAAGCAGGGGACTGGCTTGGGACTAGCTATTTGTCGTCAGATCATCGAGCTGCATCAAGGAAAAATCTGGGTTGAAAGCACGCCCGACAAAGGTAGCACCTTTTACTTTACGC
>JADEXJ010000307.1 GCA_015207195.1 Pleurocapsales cyanobacterium LEGE 10410 | reverse complement strand
ATTGCGGGGCAAATGTTTGACAATGAGTATGATTTAGCAATGACGGTAATACAAGGAATGGAAAACCGAAGTGAAAGGGGTAATTATCACTTAGAGCGTTTTATATTTAATTCCGCCTAGCTACTTAGTTGGTTTTATAACTCGTTTTAATTTCTGTGCGCCCCCAAAACATTCTGGGGGCGCAATTTTTTAGGAGGTAAATGATAAAAACAATACTCGGTTTAAGGCAACCAAGGATACTGCTGGAAATTTGGAGGACGTTTTTCCAAAAAGGCTTGTTTTCCTTCTGCTCCCTCTTCTGTCATGTAGTAGAGCATGGTCGCGTTGCCTGCCAATTCTTGAATGCCAGCTTGTCCATCACAGTCAGCATTGAAAGCAGCTTTGAGACAGCGAATTGCAATGGGGCTTTTTGCCAAAATTTCCTGCGACCATTTAATCCCCTCTGCTTCCAATTCCTCTACTGGTACGACACAATTAACCAGACCCATCTCCGAAGCTTCCTGCGCACTATATTGACGACAAAGAAACCAAATTTCTCTGGCTTTTTTCTGTCCGACGATTCGTGCTAAATAGCTAGAGCCAAATCCACCGTCAAAACTACCAACTTTTGGACCTGTTTGACCAAAAATGGCGTTATCAGCAGCAATAGTCAAATCGCACAAGACATGAAGCACATGACCTCCACCGATCGCATAACCAGCTACTAGAGCAATAGTTACTTTCGGCAAAGAGCGAATTAAACGCTGAAGATCTAAGACATTTAATCGTGGTGTTCCGCGATCGTCTACATATCCTGCTTTTCCTCTGACGCTTTGATCTCCACCAGCACAAAAAGCATATTTACCATCTGTATGAGGTCCTGCCCCCGTCAATAGAACTACACCTATAGTATGATCTTCACGGGCATCAACAAAAGCATTGTACATTTCAAACACGGTTTTCGGACGAAAAGCATTGCGCTTGTGGGGACGATTAATGGTAACTTTGGCGATGCCGTTCCATTTTTGATAAAGAATGTCTTCATAAGTTCCAGCCGTTTGCCATTCAGGTTGCATAGGTTATCGCTACAAAAAGCAAGATCGTTGTTCTTTAAAATTAAATCATTGAACGAGCATAGTTCTGAAGTGTCCTGCAAATGTTATTTGCTCCAAGATTTTATATTTTATTCTTAATCTTCCAGAGAGTCTGTCCATAAATCACGAATTTGCAGAGGATTATGGATGATAAATTATGTGGTTGAGGCTTGACGAATATTTCTGGTATTTAGTTTCCCCAAATATATTTCACAAAATTAGATATTTAAATCTAACTATATTTTTATATTTTAAACACTAAACATATTAACATGAACATTACTTATTAAAATTATATTAACAATGTAAATAAACAATATCAAAATATTTAATACAAGGTTTAAATAATCAGGGATCACTCAGTAGCAAGATAAAATCTACATAAAGAAAGATTGGTAAGCTCCCAAACAAAATTATAATCAAAGAAAATAAAGGCAACTATGCAAAATTTATAATTTAAAATCATCGAAGTAGAAACAACAGCTTGACAATTAAGTCTCAAAGTTCTACTCAATAAAAAATGACTAAAATACAAATAATTTTCTGTCCCAACTGTGGCGATCGCGCTACGAAAACCATTGTTGATAATTCTATCCAGCGCACCGCCTGTCCTGGCTGCGACTATTTACTAGTACAATGCGTTAAAACAGGAAAAGTAATTGAAGCCTATGCTCCTGGTATTAATAGTTACTGTGCAATCCCTTCAACATCTGCTCAAGCTTTTGATGCTCTTAATTGTCCACAGGCTGCATCTGCTTCTAAACCCCTTGAATAGCGTACGCTGACGGCTATTTTTGCCTCCTCTAGAATATTGGTAAATTTTTCGATCCTATTTTTATTTGGTCTTTGATAATCAACTTCGGAGATAGGATTATAGGGAATTAGATTTACATGGGTTTGAAAACCTTTCAAACATCGAACCAGCTCCCTGGCATTTTCGGGTAAGTCATTGACTCCCGCCAAGAGAACGTACTCAAAAGTCACCCTTCTCCCCGTAACTTGAACATAATCTCGGCATTCGTTGAGTAAATTATCTAGAGTATATTTCTTGGCACTAGGTATCAACTGTTCTCGTAAAGCTTGGTTGGAAGCATGAAGGCTCACCGCTAGCACGATCTGTAACCTGTGCTGTGCCAGCTGCTGGATTTTTCCAGGGATACCTACGGTAGATACAGTAAGCGATCGCGCTCCAATACCCACATCCCGATTGAGAGACTTAACCGCAGCTACAACTTCTTCTAGGTTTGCCATGGGTTCTCCCATTCCCATAAATACCACGTTGCTTACTCTTTGCCCAAAATCTTCCTGTACCGTCAATACCTGATCGACAATTTCGTGAGCCTTGAGGTTACGAGTGAAACCACCTTTCCCCGTAGCGCAAAAATCACAATCCATCGGACAACCAACCTGGGAAGAAACACACACCGTTAACCGTTTGGCTGTTGGTATTCCCACAGCTTCAATAATCAAACCATCCGCCAGACGCAATAAATATTTACGTGTGGCATCGGGGGCAACGCTGCAATAATGAATTGTAGAACGTCCTACAGGATAGTCTGCCATTTCCTCCCGCCACTTTTTGGGGAACACAGAAATATCCGAAAGCGATCGCGCTCCTTGTTGATATAACCACTGATATAGTTGCTTACCCCTGTAGGCTGGTTGTCCCTGCTTTTGCACCCAGGCAGTCAATTCTTCTAACGATTTACCTAACAGAACTTCATCGGTACTCGGTTGCTTTATTGTTTGTAGCGTCATTGTGTTTGTATGTATCGGCAGAAATTAAGATTAGTTGCTTGAATTTACTATTGGTTACTGATTAAGAGAAACAATACCTAAACATCTATATTCTATAGTCAATCGCTTACAAAAAACTGAACTAGGTTTAAAGCTCGATACTATTAATAAGCTTTAAAGCAATTAAAAGTTGGAACAGTTTTCATTTGCCAATTGAACAATTTGAGCATAGAAGTTCTCTGTGTCACCATCTCTTTCTATTATTGACAAATACAGCGGTTTGCATCTAAATATGGGACAATCAAGCATTGTAAAAGTAGATCGTAAATGAAAGCTTATTCGGTGGATTTTCGAGAAAAAATAGTCAGTGCGATCGAGAAAGGAGATAGTTCAGTCAG
>JADEXJ010000306.1 GCA_015207195.1 Pleurocapsales cyanobacterium LEGE 10410 | reverse complement strand
AGGCATAACCTTACGCCATTCGTGACGTTTGAGCAGACGATAAATCGTGCTTTTATGAACCTTCTGACCTATTTCGGCTTCATAGGCGCATTTGATCTTGGTGACAGTCGTAATTAGTCCTTTCTGATCTTCGCCAGGAGCATAGAGATTTAGTGGCTTGTCGGGGAAACTCGGTCTTACCTGATTCCAGTTGGTAATTTTTCCTTCCGCTTCGGGCGACCAAATCTTAGCTAATTCTTCAGTGGTAAGGGTATCGACCCAATCGTTAGCTGGATTGACAACCACAGTCAGAGCATCAAAAGCTACGGGTAGCTCTATATATGCCACCCCCGCTTCTTTACAGGCTGCCATCTCATCAACCTGAATCGGACGAGAAGCATTATTAATATCGGTTTCCCCACTACAGAATTTGTCAAAACCACCGCCAGTTCCCGAAAATCCAATCTCAATATTTACGGGTTTCTTTGCACTAGCTCGATAGTCTTCAACTATTTTCTTGGTAATGGGATAGACGGTACTCGAACCATCTATTGCGATCGATGGTGTCTCTTGAGCAAATAGGGGAGTTGAAATGGCAGCTAATGCTGTACCCAATCCTATTGCTAAAGCTTGAAGAGACTTTAAAGGTGTTTTATCTCGAACATTCATTTTTTATTACTCCTAAAGTTTTTAGTGGAGTAATTTCATCATATATCAAATAATTTTGATATATCAAAAAAATTGATTTGTTACAAAAGCCTTAATGAAATCTTCTAGTTACAAGTTTTGGCTGGTATTATCTCACTAAAACGTCGATATTCAGCCAAATATTGCTCTAAAGCAACGAATTGAGCCAAGTTGAGACTATAGTACATCCAACGACCCTGTTGGCGAGAACAAATCAAGTTAGCTTCTTTGAGGTTCTTGAGATGGAAAGATAGTTTGGATTGACTTACATCAAGTTGTTCGCAGAGTTCGCAAACGCATAACTCTTGAGAGCGCAGAAGTTCCAGTATTTGAATCCTCAGAGGATCGGAGAGTGCGCGGAAACCAGCCCAGATTTGAGTGGAGTCTTGAGTGATAACTTATTCCATCAAATTTTATTGATATGTTTCTTTCTATATTAAACGATCTAATTTCCAGATGACAATGACATCCTTACTTTGTGCCGATGATAGCATCTCATCTAAACCAGGACGAATAGCCTTTGCTCCACTGACAGTATCGGTAAATATTTTCTCGCATCGCAGCCGCATAAGCGGCAGATCGTCGTCGAAGCATCGAGTTGTATAGTCACTTTAATTAAGACTGAGACAAATATAGTTTAAATTAAAATAAAACTTTCTTGAGATTGGACCAATGCCTTACAGTCTAGATTTAAGAACTAAAGTAATTGACTATATAGAAAGAGGAGGAGGAGTGACAAAAGCGTCCCAAATTTTTCAAGTGTCGAGAGCATCTATCTATCGCTGGTTAAAGAGAGAGAATCTCGAAGCGACTAAAGTTAAACGTCGCCAAAGAAAATTAAATTGGGAAGCATTAAAACAAGATGTGAAAGAAAATCCGCAGCAGCGATTAATAGATCGAGCAATTAAATTTGAAGTACAACCTTCAGCAATATTATATGCTCTGCGTCAAATGAAAATTACTAGAAAAAAAAACAACTACGTTATCGAGAAAGAAACCGAACTGAAAGAATTAAATATTATCGAAGATTAAGGGAACTAATCCGAGTTTACGGAGGTAAAAGCCTGGTTTTCATTAATGAGTCAGGATTTGAACCAATTCAAACTTGTATTTATGCTTGGTCAGTAAAAGGACAAAAAGTTTATGGAGAAAGGAAAGGTAAAAGGGGAGTTAGGGAAAATTTACTAGCCGCGAGAAGAAAAGGAAAAAAAGATTTAATCGCACCGATGATTTTTACGGGCAGTCTTAATGCCGAGGGGTTTGAAGGATGGCTGAGTAAATATTTACTACCATCATTAACGAGACCATCAGTATTAATTGATGAGGGCGTAAAAGCTGGTATCGTTCCCAGGCTATGGTTCTTGAGCTTTCTGGTAACTCACTCAGATGAGATATCGAATCATTCATTGATTCAAACTTGGGATAAACGGTAAATATAGTTGGGTAATTTCACTCGCGGAAAATAATAATAATAATTATCTTTCTTATTGTATGATAATGATTATTATTTTAATCGAATAGATATTTGGAGACAAAGAAGTTTGTTTAGAGCGATCGCTGACGTTCGATTATATTTTCATCGCTTGTTTCAGCAGCCTAACTGCCATCACACCTAAGACAAAGCCATGAAGTAGGGACAAAGAAATCGCCCAAACGAGATCTTTCCAGAAAATACTCCATAAAATTGTCCAACTCAGTCCGTGTCCCACGATTAATTGGGCAATTAGAACGATACTTCCTTGATATAGGGTATACCCTCCCAAAACACCAATCGCCAACCAAATGAGATAACCCTGAAAGTTATTTCGGCTAAATTTCGGTTGTAAAGTTAACAGCCAAGTAACTAAAAAAATACTGCTGCCCATAACTAACCCCCAAGTTAGTGATTCTAAACTCAGGGGATAGCGACGAATGGTAAAACCATAAACTTGGCTAGCAAGCCAAATACCGATGATGCTTGTCAGTGCTTTGGGGCGAGTTAAGGTGTTACCCGCAACAGCAGCAATGCCAACTAGCGGTGGGTGGGGATAAACAATGCTACTAATACTCCCCACGACTATTAAACAAAACTGCCACCAGGGACTCAGAGCGATCGCTCGTAAAACAGCTTGCCATAGCTGGAGTTTATTCCAAGTAACCGTTGCGATAATCGATGGAGGAGGTAGCCGAGATAATTCCCAATCGTTGTCAGAGCGAGTTAGAAGTAACTCTAGTTGCTCGATAATTTCTTGACGGAATGACTGCACCCTGTTCCTCCCTTAGATAAAGTTTTTAGTAACTGTGAAAATTAGCTAGAAAGTGAACGATTAACCGCAAACTAGAAAATAAATTGTCTAAACCCCTAAAAAGTAAAAGTGGTTCGTAGCGTACCGATAAATAAGTCGTCATTGTCTTCGTTGTTATCGGGATTGTTGATATATATAACTCCAGGAGTAATACTGATATTGTCATTTAACTGATATTGATAAAAAGCTTCTAGGTGCAAAGATGTTTCTGCGTCATCATCAAACCCTTCCACATCGATACTCGATTCTGCTACCCAAGGTTCCATCC
>JADEXJ010000064.1 GCA_015207195.1 Pleurocapsales cyanobacterium LEGE 10410 | reverse complement strand
TACTTCCTGACAATGCCCTTGATAATCCCGTGGCTGTTATCTGCCCAAATGAACTTATGATGTAGTCGCTATATAATTCCAAAAGCTTGATATCCATTTCAATATGATAGCTTTTGCGTAACGTCAGTTAGTTATATAAATTGAAAGAAATTAACTGTCTAAATAAAGTCATATTTGCTTCAAGAAATAAATGAGACAGTTATCATTTTGCCAGATGCTTAAACTACCTATGTTTAGGAGTTCCTAAACACTTGCTAAACAAACACGTAATTGCTGAAAGCCTTATTTTCAATAGCTTTTTCTAAAAATTGCGATTCCGAATAACCCCGAAACGATTCCGAATAACCCCAAAGTGTTTAGGAGCTAAAAGTATTGTTATGTAAAGTTTCTAGCATTTGTTAATTTTAATTACTGTTTAGGAGTTCCTAAACATTCCTAAACAGTAATCATAGTGAATATAAAAGCCCAAAACCCTTGCAGTGAATGTTTTATATCCACTAGCAGTATGTGTAAAATTATTTAAGTAGGCTATGGTTAGCTATCGATCTAAACCCAGATAAGCTAAAAGCCTGTTTTCCAAAGTTGAACTGACTGGATGAGGATAGCAACCATTCTCTATTTGAGACAAACGAGAACTTGAAATATTGACTTGTTTAGCCATAGTTCTCAAGCTTTCGCCGTTGGCTTTACGAGCTTTTCTAATTTGTTCGCCAAAGGAAAGTGGTTGTTTACTCTTTACTGTTTTTTTGTCCAGTTTAGAAGTTGTTTTTTCTTGAGAAGAGACAGATACAGATTCTATTAATTGTTCTGAGGTTATTTCTGGTTGTTGTAGAGTGCCACTACACCCTAGCCAATTATCGAACCAGTGTTTGGGCTTTTTAATTTTACTATCTGGAAGAACCCATCGAGGAACATCTGAGTCATATATAAAACTATAGGGATGCTCAAAACTTCTCAAGGTTCTTAGTCCTCGGTCAAAGCTACGTTTTAAATTTAAAGCAATGTTTCGCTCTACTCTGGCTGCCGCTATTTCATTTTCGTAACCAATATGTGTAAGAAGAGTCTCTATTTGGTAACAGCGTCCATAGTCATTGGACTGTATGGCAAATAGAGCAAAATAAGCTAGCCTTAAAGCCATTCTTTCTTGGTAGGGATCTAGCTTTAAGGCTTCCTGGGTTAAATATCCAAATTCACGTAGATATTCATGACCCGCAAATTTTTCAAACCACAAGCCAGGGCGAAAGGTAATCTCGATATCAATTAAAGGAGATTTTCCACGAGCGTTGTCCTTAACAACATCGGTAATGCTGTAAATTTCCCATAGGTTCGATCTTTCAATAGCAAATACTCCTTTGCTGCGTATCCGCCACTCTCGCACCCAAACCTCTAATCGCTTTAATAGGTATACATGATGGGCAATTTGCCTTAGTCTTTCTTCTTTGGATATATAGCGAGTAGAAGACTTCTTGTTAGTTTTTCGTTCTGATTTGGGTATATAGCGTCTCTTCTTTTTATCTTCACCAAAGTCAGCCAGTAGCTTAGATACTGACACTTTAATTTCCTCTTTCCAAGCTTCAGGTTTACGAAAAGCGATCGCAGCTAAGGCATAATGTAATTTCAGGGTTTGTTCGCCAAACTGATGAGCAATTACTTCTTTGGTTTGATAAGCTACCTCGGCAAAGTCAGTCAGGTCGAATCGGTCCCGAATTTGCAGTTCGACTCGACCAGAAGAAAAGTCTTTTCCTCCGTTTAAACTATCGTGTCTTAATGCCCAAAATTCCATGCCTGCAACTCCTGCTGTATAAACAGTATCAGTTATTGCGCTACTAGGACACTCTTCATAAAATCTGTTTTGACACAGTTGTGCTTCTGTAGGAGATTTTGTTTCTTTTCGAGATGAAACATCGGATTCACTCTTGATACTAGATTTATGAGATCGTTTTTTTGTGCTATTTGTTTTATTTTTAGCGTCAGAATGTCTCATTATTACGCTAGGTATATGAAGATTGAAGTTTAGCTAGGCAAAAAAAAGCATTTTTTTATGTAAACGTTGTCTGAATAAAATTGTAAAAAACGCGATCGCCTAATAACTTAGCGCAAAAATCTGATTTTATTCAGTTTCTTCGGCTTTATTGCAGATTAATTTGAATCTTTAAGTCGATCGAGACTAATGGTCTTTAAATATTCATCGATTGAATAGTAAGTTTCGGCAGTACGTATGTAACGCTTGATATAAAGCATGGAAAAGCTCAATACCCAATCGCAATAAGATTCAAAACGCTTTTTAGTGCAGATAACCTGATCTTCTTCGCAGTAAACCTTTTGAAGATTCTAATTTACTGGTATGGTTTGGTAAAGGTTGAAGGGCAAGGGGAAAAGGGATGGCGATTAGAAGGTTAGATAAAAGGAACAGGTTTGATAGAAGCGACCGCCCGCTCGCTACCGTCTCTACTTTACCTACGATTAAGGTGATGCGGGACTGTTTTGAGAGATATCTTAACTTAACTATCGCTGATGGTCACGCGAGTAAAGATACAGTTAAAACCTATCGTAGTCGGGTTCATCAATTTCTTAGCTGGTGTAAGGGGCAAGAGCTTTATCCTGCTTTAATTACAAAACAAAATGTTCTCGAATACCGCAAACATCTGATCGATGGTGAGAAAACGTCTCCGACGATTCGCTTGTCTTTACTTGCCATCAAACATTTTTACACGGCTTGTTTGGCAGATAAATTGGTCAAGGAAAATCCCGCCATCGGCGTAAAAGCCCCAAGAAAAAAGCGCGAAATTGGTAGCACTATCAAGTATTTGACCCAGGAGGAGCTACAGCAAGTATTCGATAACTTAGCTCCTATCTTAAAGATTCGGGGAAATAAAACTGCCCAAGCTGGCTGCCTGACAGAAGTACCTCAAAGCATTGAAATATCGTGATATGAAAGAAAAGGGAGAGTATTCATGGGAAGCTAAAAATGAATAGTTTCAAGCTTTGTATTCCATGTCAACATCTACCCCTCTTTATAATCAACTGCTAAGTTTGTTGAGTCAATATTCTCAATATAAGGATTTTCGTCATATTAAGGCATTAGCCTGGATGATTAACGCACTAATCTGTAGTGGCAAAATCAATCTAAGCGAATGGGAATCTTACGTTGTAAGCAGAGCAAACCAAGCTCAGAGTGTTGAAAGGAGATGGCATAGATTTGTTTATAACAGCAAAATCAAAGTCAGATCTTTGTATATCCCTTTAGTAATGGCAGCGATTAGCAATTGGAATGGACAACGCCTTTATTTAGCATTAGATACAACAGTTTTGTGGAATCGATACTGCATGATTCACCTGTCAATTATTTGCGGTGGCAGAGCAATTCCCTTCTTGTGGAAAGTGATGGAACATCAAAGCTCGACCGTAGCGTTCAAAGAATACAAGTCAATGCTAAGGCTTTCATTTAGATTGCTGTCCAAGTATGATAATGTGATGCTTCTAGCCGACAGAGGTTTTGCTAACCATCAATTAGTAAGCTGGCTCAAAACTAGTCCATGGCATTATTGTCTGCGCTTACCTTGTGATGTAACTATTCATGGGGCTAGAAGACACCCTATCGAATTAAAGTATCTTTATCCTGCTCCCTCAGAAGCAACTTTGTATCGTAATGTTGGACTATGGCTCGATGGGCAATGTCGAAGCAATTTTGTCTTAGCAAATGTCAAGGGGGCTAAAGAACCTTGGGCGGTCATTACTGACGAAAACCCCACATTGCAAACTTTATGGCAATATGCTCTTCGATTTCGCATTGAAGAGTTGTTTTTAGACTCTAAATCAGGAGCTTTTCAACTAGAAGAATCTAAAATTCGCGACCGCCGAGCTTTGGAACGTTTGTATTTAGTTGTCGCTTTGGCTCTTCTATTTGCTACTTCCCAGGGAATGGCAGTTCAAATAGCTGGACTTAGACAAAGAGTAGACCCTCATTATCGAAGGGGCTTGAGCTATCTGAAAATCGGTATTAGATGGCTCAAGGGGGTTCTTCATAAAGGTCGGTTTTTGTTCGATCCTGCTCCTTTATTTGCCGACGATTCTCGACTTTGCTTTGCTTCATTAAAAGCTAAAAAACAGTACTATGATGCTATCTGGTTTAGTAGAATTCAGGAGGTAATATGCTCTTGCTGAAAATGCTTTTACTAAGATGTGTCAGGCAGCCAGGCAGAAACCTTCAAACCACTCTGGGAGCTGGTCAAGAAATGGCAATGTTATTTTTACGCCACAGATGGTTGGAAAGTTTACCCAGGTTTTATTCCAGATGGCGACCAGATAGTCTGCAAAACGTATATGACAAGAGTAGAGGGTGAAAATACGAGATTGAGACACTATCTTGCTCGATTGCACCGCAAAACTCTTTGCTACTCGAAATCACTAACAATGCTTCAACATTCAGTTAAATTATTGATTCATTATCTTAAATTTTGGGATGTTCCAGTTCCTTATTTCAAGCAAAATTCTCATTATCAGCGGTCACTCTTTTTCTAAACCATACTTCAATTCAGCAACGCCTAATTTCTAAGCTGAGTGAAGCCATTTGTGAAATAAACGAGTTAGTCTAGGCATTACTAAATAAGCCAGCAATATTACAACTAATCCAGTCATAATTGCCTGACGTAATAGATAGGGTAAACCTGCTAATAAGGGGGCTAAAAAATAACCGAGAACAGACGCACAAATAAACACACCAATCCAGGTAACAAAGGCGGTTTTGTATTTTGGGGGCGGTGGTAAAGTACTGTTCGGTAGAGAAACTAAAGCTTCCAGTCCTGTCAAAATTTGTACGTTTTCGGGTTTTTCGGTTAGGGGTTTAGCACGTTCGAGCCACTCTTTTCGTTCGGGCGATCTCATCCACTGGCAGAGATTCTGGTAGCGATCGAAGCGCAGAATAATGACATATTCGGCTCTAGAACCAGGTTGTGGTCGCAGAATAGTTACTCCACAATGATTTGGAAACCGTCTGGCTGTCTGCGAAATACCATTGAGCCACTCTTCATAGCCCGATTCGCGCCCAGGACGAATATAGTGGGAAATAAATGCCGTTACTTGCCGATCTGGAGATTTTTCTGAGATATCCATTGCCGTAATTTTAATTTGGGCTGGGTAGTTTATCAGCCTCGATTGGCACACAATTGAATCATATAAGCCACCACACCCGTCCAGCCTGTCTGATGGGATGCACCCAAACCCGCACCATTATCACCGTGAAAGTATTCATGGAAGTAAATATAGTCGCGCCAGTAGGGATCGTTTTGGAACTTATCAATTCCACCAAACACGGGACGCTTACCAGAATCATCTCGTAAAAAGATCTTAGTCATCCGCATCGAGAGTTCGACAATGATTTCGTTGAGGTTTTTATAGTCTCCCGACCCCGTAGGAAATTCGACTTTAAAGTCATCTCCCAAATACTCGTCAAAGTTTTGCAGGGCTTCAAGCAGTAGATAATTAATCGGAAACCAAATTGGACCACGCCAGTTAGAATTACCGCCAAACATTCCCGAAGTCGATTCTGCTGGCTGATAGTCTACGCGATGTTCATTGCCGTTAACGTGCATCACAAAGGGATAATCTTGATGATATTTTGATACCGAACGAATTCCGTAGGGACTTAAAAACTCGGCTTCATCGAACATATAAGAGAGTAATCTAGTAAGTTTGTTTTCTTTACCGTCGTTTCTTTTGGTGGCGTAACACAAAGCAAGTAACCTTTTAGCACTCATGCCTTCTGTCACCATACAGGCGACATTCCGCTTTAAGTCGGGACGATTATCGATAAACCACTCCAAACGTTTCTTAAATCCTGGTAGATTTTCAATAGTTTCGGGTTTGAGTACATTTACCCCTAGTAAGGGAATCAAACCGACAAGCGATCGCACTTTCAACAGCGACCTACTACCGTCGGGAAAATTAATCGCATCGTAATAAAAACCATCCTCATCATCCCAGAGGGCAAAACCATCTCCGATATGGTTCATGGCATCGGCAATATAGAGGAAGTGTTCAAAAAACTTACTGGCAACATCTTCATAGGGTGGGCGATCCTGCGCCAACTCTAGGGCAATATGCAGCATACCCAAACTGTACATTCCCATCCAAGAAGTCGCGTCAGCCTGTTCTAAACTACCACCCGTAGGTAGTTCGGCAGAGCGATCGAATACACCAATATTATCTAGACCTAAAAAACCACCTTCAAAAACATTATTTCCTTCCGCATCTTCGCGGTTGACCCACCAGGTAAAGTTTAGCAGTAGCTTTTGGAAAATTCGTTCTAAAAAATCTTTATCCTTACGACCCCAATACTTCTGTTCTAGAGTATAAATCTGCCAAGCTGCCCAAGCTTCTACGGGAGGATTGACATCGCTAAATGCCCATTCGTAGGCGGGTATCTGACCGTTGGGGTGCATATACCATTCGCGAGTCAGGCGGGAAAGCTGTAGCTTGGCATAGTCAGGATCGATAATTGCCAGAGGAATTAAATGAAAAGCTAAGTCCCAAGCAGCATACCAGGGATATTCCCATTTATCGGGCATGGAAATAATATCGTCGTTAAACAGGTGCTTCCATTCGGAATTTCTGGCATTTTTACGAGATTCTGGCGGGGGGACAGTACCAGAATCCCCCTGTAACCAATCTTCGATGACGTAATAATAAAATTGTTTTGTCCACAGCATTCCTGCAAATGCCTGTCGCTGTACTCGGCGATGGTCTTCTGGCATCTGGTGAGGATTTATCCAATTGTAGAATTCATCGGCTTCTTGTTGCCTCTGTTGAAAAATGCGATCGCATTCTGCAAAAGGGTTTTGTAAAGAGTCAGAATCGCACAATCTTAGTTCGATGGTTCGGCTTTCACCAGGGGGAATCGATAGCTGGTAGTGTGGTGCAAATTTAGTTCCTATATTATCTGGATTTACTGCATCCTTGTTATCATTGACCACATAGTTATTGATACCATCTTTGACGTAGGGTGAGGCATTGGGTTGTCCGAAAAGCAGTTCGGTGTTGGTTTCGTTTTCGGTAAACAGTAGGGGCGAACAGCTGTTCGCCCCTACTGGATTGTTACAATACAGCCAGCGTTTTCCCAGACTGGGATGGTCTGCTTCGATAACGCTGTAGCTATCATTTTGTTCGTAAACCTTTAATACTGGCTTGTCGGCATCTTTGAACCACGACCAGGTGTTGCGAAACCAGAGGGTAGGTAAAATGTGTAGGGGTTTTTCTTCGTCGCCTCTATTGTGTGCCGTGACTCTAATTAAAATATCTTCAGCGGTGTTTTTGGCATATTCGATAAAAATATCAAAGTATTTATCCTTATCAAAGATTCCCGTATCTAACAGTTCGTATTCGGGATCGTTAAAACCGCGACGCTGGTTTTCTTGAACCAAATCGGCATAAGGGTATTCATTCTGAGGATATTTGTAGAGATACTTCATGTAAGAGTGAGTCGGCGTATTATCGAGATAAAAATAATACTCCTTAACATCCTCGCCATGATTGCCCTGCGAACCTGTCAAGCCAAACATTTTTTCTTTAATAATGGGGTCTTGTTCGTTCCAAAATGCCAGGGCAAAACAGATTCGCTGATGGTTGTCACAGATCCCTGCAATGCCGTCTTCTCCCCAGCGATAGGCACGGGATAGAGAATCTTGATGGGAGAAATAGTCCCAAGCCGAACCAGATTCACTGTAATCCTCTCTGACTGTACCCCACTGTCTTTCGCTGACATAAGGACCCCAGCGAGTCCAATAAGCTTTACGTTCTCTGTTTTCTTCTAGTCTTTGTTTTTCGGCAACCATAACTATTAATCTGCTATACTTCTGAATCAAATTACTATTAGAGAGCGTCATGGGCGATAAACGCTCACGATCGCATCTAACGTGCGATCGCATAAATCTTTTAAGTTCGGTTATTCTTCTTAGGCTACGTCAATTTGCGATAAAAATTCAGGTACTCCCGACACACCTACATCAAGATGAAAAATTGAGCCAGCCAGACTATCTTCCGCCGAACGATTTTGCCCGCCTGCGGTAGTAATATACAGTCGGCTATAATCTTCTCCACCAAAGATAATGCTGCTAACTTTGGCTGTCGGTAGGGGGATTTGCCTTACTTCTTTTCCTTCTGGGGTATAACGCGTGACTTTTCCTCCATCCCAACGCGCCGACCAAATATAACCTTCTCGATCTACCGTTAAGCCATCGGGAACGCCTCGATCCCGATCGGTGAGAATATGAACTTGAGGATTATTCAAGCTACCAGTTTCGATATCGTATTCAAAACGATGTATGGTATGGGTGTCTGAATCGGTCAGATAAAAGTATTTTCGGTCGGGACTAAACCCCATACCATTAGGAACTGTCAACCCTTCTATGATGATGTGTAAAGAACCATCTAGATCGAGGCGATAAAGTCTACCAGGACAATGGGGAGTAGCCACCGTACCACTATAAACTCGTCCCACAGGATCGGCGATCGCATCATTAAATCGGGTCAGGTTTTCTGCAGTAAGTTCGGCAACGATCGTTTTAATTTCTCCTTCGTGCCAATGTTCAATCGTTCCTTTGTTTTTAAACAGTAATAACGAACCATCTTGTTGAATAGTATAGCCACCCACGGGTTCGCCCGAATAAATTTGTTCTTGTTTGTCCTCTCGTAGATCGTAACGATACATTTTTCCCTGGGGAATATCCGTCCAGTAAAGACATTGCCCCTGGGGATGCCACATCGGGACTTCAGCATTATGATGTGGATGATTAATTAAAATTGAAGGGTTATCTATTTTAGGCATCTTTGAAATTGCGCTTACCAGATTTATAAAGAAGCAAAAGTAGTTAGTAGTTAGTGCTGTTAAACAGAATTCAAACAACAAGTAAAAGTTTTAAGACAAGCGAGCGACAAATCATTCCTCAAAGGATGCAAAGGTGAATTGTCTTTTGCTTTCAACTATTTATTGTTCCTGATAATTCCACAGCAAACCACCATCGACGTAGAAAGTAGAACCCGTAATATATTGAGCCTCATCCGATGCTAAAAATGCTACAATTCCCGATACGTCTTCTGGTTCGCCTAAGCGTCCCAGGGGAATATTTTGGGTAACTTTTTTTAGCTGTTCGGGGTTATTGAGTAAATTATGGTTGATGGGTGTAGCGATCGCTCCTGGAGCAACATTATTGATGGTAATGCCCATCGAACCTAGTTCTACCGCCAGGTTACGAGTTATCATTTTGACACCGCCTTTAGAAGCACAGTAAGCAGTAAAGTGCGGGAAAGGTAGTTCTTCGTGAACCGAACTGATATTAATGATTCTGCCAGGATTATTAGTTGCTCTAAAGTGTTTGACTACGGCTTGAGTGGCAAAAAATACGGCTTTTAGATTAACGTTTAATACTAGATCGTAATCAGCTTCGGTAACATCCCAAAAGTCAGCCCGTTTTTCCAACCCTGCATTGTTTACCAGGATATCTACCTTGCCAAAGCGATCGATGGTTTCTTGAACCAAATGATTAATTTGGTCTACTTTACTCAAATCTGCTTGCACTATCAAAGCTTCAGAACCGATTTGTTCGACTTTCTCTTTGGTTTGCTGGGCTTCATCTTGAGAAGAGCGATAATTGATGACAATCTTTGCTCCCTCTTTTGCCAAACGTTCGCATAACGCCTGTCCGATACCACCGCTACCACCAGTTACAATTGCGACTTTATTTTCTAATTTCATGGTTTTTAACTCTATTTATTACTAAAACTTTTTAATCTACGTTAGTTTGGGTTAAGAGCGTTGACTTGTTGAGATAGCCATATAAGCTCTAAAGAAATTCTCGAAAGATAAATGTTATCGAATCTATGAATCAGAAATCGCAGGTGCTAGGGGTAGACAAACCTGAAAGCGGGTATTGCCCGATTGAGAGAAACAGCGGATATCTCCTTGGTGCTGGTTGACGATAATACGATGAGCAATCTCTAAACCCAAACCAGTACCTTTGCCAACTTCTTTAGTAGTAAAAAACGGTTCAAAAATCCGAGGCTGAACTTCTGGGGGAATACCCGATCCATTATCGATAATTTCCACTTTTAAATAATCTTCTTGTCGGAAAGTTCGGATCCAGATCGTCCCTCCTTGACCCAAAGCATCGATCGCATTATCGATTAGATTCGTCCAAACTTGATTCAGTTGACTACCATAAGCCGTTATCTTTGGTAAGGTGCGATCGTATTCCCGTTTGACTATCGTGCCGTGCTGTCTGAGTTTGTGACCGAGAATGGTTAGGGTATTGTCCAAACCTTCATGTATGTCAACCTCTTGTAAGGGAGCTTGATCCATAAAGGAATAATCTTTAACCGCCTTGACTAATTCTGAGACACGACCCGTACTTTGTTCTAGTTCGCCGAGCAATTCTGCTGTCGCTAACGTAGCCTCTAACCAAGTTATCCAGTTGGCTGTAGTCCCTTCATCTATTGGTAAACCAAGGGACTCTAGCTTTTGCAGGTCTAATCCTGCTGTTGCTAGGGTAGGAGCTAAAAGCCAGCTATCAGCTATACCGTTTTCCTCTAACCAATCTGTTATTTGGTCTTCTCGCTCGCTCTGTGCCAGAGGATCGCAACAACTGGCGGTAACAGCATATTCGAGGGCATCACTTTTTAAAGCTAGAAGCTGTTCTTTCTGCTGTGTTGTAAGCTGCTGTCCGATAGAGTTTAACGCTAGAGTTTGTAAGGTTTTGACCTTTTGCTGTAAATATCCTGTAGCACGACGGGCAGCAGAAGCAGGATTATTTAACTCGTGTGCCAAACCAGCAGCGATCGCTCCTAAAGATATCAGTTTTTCTCTTTGTTGCGACAAAAGCTGCAACTCTTGTAAACGATTAGCCATAAAACCAAGAACCATCTTTCTAATCGAGGGACAAATAGTCAACATCTGCCAAAAATCTGCTTCATGCAGAGCGTAAAGATGACTCGGACTGATGGCATAACCGCTAGCTAAATGATCTGTCCCCGCTAACAGGGGAACTTCACCAAAAAACATCCCTGAACTGTAAGTTCCCAACTCCATCTTTTGATTTTTTACCTCTGTGACAATCCGAACTGCTCCTTCAATCACTAGATAAAAGTATTCTGGAGGTTCTCCCTGCTGGAACAGTATTTCTCCCGATTCTAAGTGAAACTCCTTTCCTTGAGGAACGCACAAAAGCTGTTCGGTGGATAATTCTTGAAACAGAGATATTTGACGTAAAGTTTCGAGCATCGGCAGTGAGTAGCGAGTAGTGAGTAGCGAGTAGCGAGTTAAAGAACTGTTCTAACCTATAGGAGTAGTGTCACGGTGCTACAACGAGGCTAGATATTGGTGGACAAACTGAACGGCGATCGACCCTTCACCTACCGCCGAAGCGACTCGTTTGACTGACTGATGGCGAACATCACCTACGGCAAAGACTCCTGGACAGCTAGATTCGAGTAAATAAGGATCGCGCTCTAGCTTCCATTTACGGCGAAGCTCTTCGCTATAGGTTAGATCTGCTCCCGTGAGAATAAATCCCCGTTTATCCCGCTCGACAATACCATCTAACCACTCAGTTCGCGGTCGAGTACCGATAAAAATAAACAAGGCACTGGCAGGACGGGTTTTAATCTCCCCAGTTTGCGAATTAACCGTGGTAATCGTTTCTAGCCTCTGGCTACCCGACACTTCTTTAACCTGTGTATGTACTTCAACAGCGATATTAGCCATTGCTGCAATTTGCTCGATTAGGTAGTGAGACATACTTTTTTGCAGCGAGTCTCCCCGAACCAGAATCGTAACCGAGCCAGCATATTTGGACAGATATAAAGCTGCTTGTCCTGCCGAGTTGCCCGCCCCAATAACAAAAACGTCTTCCCCTTTACAGGAGAGGGCTTCAGTCATAGCTGCTCCATAGTAAACTCCCGCACCAGTAAGTTCTTCTAAACCAGGGACTTTGAGCTTGTTATAGGCGACACCGATAGCGATAATTACTGTATGACAGCTTAGTTCTTTCCCATCGGCGAGAGTAACAAAGCGATAGGAATCTTCTGCTCGCAGACCAGTAGCCTGCTGGGGAGTAAGAATTTCCGTGCCAAACTTCCTTGCCTGTGCCACGGCGCGTCTGGCTAAATCTCCGCCACTCAATCCCGAAGGAAAACCGAGGTAATTTTCGATCCGCGAGCTAGTTCCTGCCTGTCCCCCTGGGGCTTCTCGTTCGATTAATACTGTTCGCAGACCTTCTGAAGTTCCATAGACGGCAGCAGCCAAACCAGCAGGACCTCCGCCGATAATTACCAGATCGTAAAAGGGATTGTCCGCTTGGGTTTTTAAGCCGACTCGTTCGGCTACTTCTCGCGTTGTCGGGCTAGCTAATTGAGTGCGATCGGGAAATAACACTAGGGGAAGTTCGACCTCTGAGTCGATCGCAGCCAGGTCGTATAACTGACGCGCTTCTGGATCTCTTTCTAAATCTAGCCAGCGATAGGGGACATGATTGCGAGCCAGAAAGTCTTTAAGCTGATGGGAAGTAGGCGACCAGCGATATCCGACTACACGCACCCCTTCAAAGTTCGGTCGGTAGTTAGCCTGCCAGTCATCGAGCAGATCGGCGATCGCGGGATACAGTCTTTCTGCGGGAGGGTCCCACGGCTTCATTAGATAGTAATGAATGTTAACCGAGTTGATGGCGCGGATTGCAGCTTCGGTATCGGCATAAGCCGTTAGCAACGCCAGTTTGGCATCGGCATAAATTTCTTTTGCCCGTTCTAAAAATTCTACCCCCGTCATCTGGGGCATACGCTGGTCGGCTAAAAATAGAGCTACGGGTTCGTTACGCAACCTTAACTGCTGGACAGTTTCTAAAGCACCTTGTCCTGAGTTGCTGCGGACAATTCGATAGCGATCGCCATATTCGTGGCGTAAATCTCGTGTAACGGCTTGCAATACTTGCGGATCGTCGTCTACCGCTATGATGGCTGGCTTGATCATGATAACTAAAACCTTTGTAAAATTCCCTAATTCACTTCTCTACTACGAAGTGTCTAAGCCAGATCGAACAGTAAAACCTCTGTGCCAACATCCGTGCTTAGGTTCAACTGTTCTGGAGCATTAATTTGTATCCCATCGCCAGCCCGTAAGGATTCACCATTGAGCGACACTATGCCTTTGGCAACCTGAAGCCAAGCGTAACGGTTGGATTTTACCTCATAGTTAATCTCATCCCCAGGCTTGAGTACAGCAACATATAGGTAAGCATCCTGGTAGATTTTTATCGCTCCATCTCGTTCGTCTGGGGCAATGATCGGACGTAGTTTGCCCAATTTTTCTGCTTCTGGAAAGGTGCGCTGGTCGTATCTTGGAGCAATACCCACCACGTTTGGCAAAATCCAAATTTGTAAAAAGTGGACTGGCTCAGTTTGAGAATGATTGAATTCACTATGAGTAATACCCGTCCCCGCACTCATGATTTGAGCATCCCCTGGGAGAATAACCGAACCCGTACCCAAGCTATCTTTGTGTTCTAATGCACCTTCGAGAACATAGGTAATAATCTCCATATCGGTATGGCTATGGGCGGGAAACCCCGCTCCTGGAGTAACCCGATCTTCGTTTATCACCCTCAAAGAGCGAAAGCCCATCCGAGAAGGATCGTAGAAACTACTAAAAGAAAAGGTGTGTCGGCTATCAAGCCAGCCGATTTTTGACAGACCACGAGAATTGCGATCGTGAATGATGTGGGTAGCTGTTTTCGGATTCATAACATTAACTCCTTGAGTAAAAATAATTCAGTGTTAGGTTAAGAAAACTTTGCTTGTTAGCGATCGCCAGATTCGGTATTGTGACTAATCGACTCAAAAATCTTAGCCATATAGCCATCGGTAAAACAGCCGAGTGACGCGGGGCATAATTACATAGGTTAATAACAACACAGTAAGAAAAGTTAGAATTAATGCTCGTAGCAAGGAAGGGATAAACTGTAGCAACGGTCCCAATATCTGGCTCAAGGGTTGAGAGACTAAAAACACGGCTAAAGTAGTCAAAATCGACATTTTATAACGTTTTGGCGGAGGTTGTCCCCGCTTTCCTGGTACTGTAAACCAGGTTTCCAAGCCAGTTAGCACTTGAATCCTCTGATCTTGTTGGACAAAAGGTTTTGCTTTATCTATCCAGCGTCTGCGGACTGGAGAATCCAACCAGTTCTGAAGATTTTTATAACAGTCAAATTTGAGAACGATCGCATATTCGGGGTTTGCGGGATCTGTAGGACGGATAAAACTCACTCCAGAATGCCCTTCAAACTGTTGAGCAACAGCAGAAACCTCGTGCAACCACTGCTCGTATTTCCGTTCTTGTCCTGGCTTGACTAAGTGGCAAATTACAGCCGTTACTTGCTGTTTGTCACTCGCTCGTGTAAGCGTCGCTGTCATTTTTTAGGTTTGTTGGATAATTTAAAACTTCCTAGTTTTAATAGCAATTTTTATCTAGAAGCTCAAATAGAAGCAAAAGTGTCAGGCAAAATAGAGGACAGTTTGAATTACTTCTGCAATCTTCGAGCGATCGCCCGCAACACATTCGAGATATATTTTAATGTCCATTTTTCCTAGTTCATTAGTTCGAGCAATGCCTGCGTGGGATTTGATTTAATAATTACTTTACAAATCTTGCGGTTCTCAAACAATCAACTTAAGGATTGTCCTTGGCTAGACTACGGTACGGGTAAATCCTCTACCTGAGTATAGGTTTAAACTCGATAGAGGTTTGGTGTTATCTCGACCGAACACTGGAAAAATGAATAGTAAGTAGGATACAGCCTGTAGTAGCGTAACTGAACTACTGATGAAATAAAGCGATCTCCCGACCAAATCTATCATTTTCTGACATGAAGTGCAATTGTTAACAGATTCGATCGAAAATATTTAATAGATACTTAGATATATAAATAAGCTCAAAATATAGTTGTTGTCTTATCTGTGCCATCGAGCGTTAACTGAAAACCCGATCGATGAATGGAGAAATAAAAACTTCTACCCAGATCTGCTCTATGACTTCTCGACTCTCATTAATAGAACTGCAACAGGAAAACTATCGCCTTCAAGTCGAATTGACAGAATTGCGATCGCGCTATGAATCTCTACAAAAATCGGAGACGCGCTATCGACAGATATTTGAGAATGCGCCAATTAGTATGTTGTGTATTTCAACTGAGGGTAAACCGATTGAGATGAATTCGGCAGCCGAACAATTTTTAGGCTGGACAATCGCTGATGCTAATGAGGCTGGTTTTAACGGATTTACAAATCCCACTCTGGTTGAGAATGGCACGATCGTTTCAATCAACAGGGCGATCGCAGGAGAAACCGTCATCGAGCCACCGATGTCTTTCGAGCCTAGTTCTACGATTGGACAAGGACAATGGAAATGGGCGCAGGGATACTATTATCCAATTCGGGATGCTGCGGGACAAGTTCAGGAGGTTGTCGAGGTTGCTTTAGACCCAACGGCAATGTATGAGGTGCAGCAGAAATTAGATCGAGAACGTACCAGTCTGCTTCAGGCATCTGCCCAGGTTGCTAATCTGTTACTAAAAGCTTCTGATTATACAACGGTTTTACCCGATGTAGTGAAGTTATTAGGGGAAGCAGTAGGAAGCGATCGCTGTACGGTGATGCAAGATCTTGGTCTGCATTCAACTCTCAATCTGCCTGCTCTTAAAATTATCGCAGAATGGTGTCAATCAGATGTATCTCCCTGTAATAAATTAACACCACCTGCCGATGAAGCTTATCTTTGGTCAGATGTGCCAGAAGCCTATGAAACTTTGGTGCAGGGTAAAGTGTTTAATTGCTTAGTAGCAAATCTACAAGAGCCTGGAAAGAGTCTCATGCAAGCTCAGGGAAATACCTCTTGTTTATTTGTTCCTATTCTGATTAGAGATCGGCTATGGGGAATATTTGGCTTCGATAACTGTGGCGAACCGCGACTATATGATGAGGCGGAAATTGCGATTTTGCAGATAGCAGCAGAAAATATAGCAGCAGCGATCGCCCGTCAGGCAAAGGATGAAGAACTACGGAAATCAGAACGTCGTTATCGTCAATTGATGGATCTTGCTGGTGAAGGTATTTTTCGTGTCGAGTATGAACAACCGATTTCAGTTGACTTACCCGTTAAAGAACAAGCAAAGCAGATCTATCAACAATTCAGATATGCAGAGCATAATCTCGCCTTTGCTCAGATGTATGGTTATGACCAAGCAGATGCTTTGGTGGGAACGTACTTAGCTCATGTGACAGATGCTCCCGAAAATGCCATTCAGATGGAGACATTTGTTCAAAATGGTCATCGTATGAGAAATCAAGAAACCGTAGAAATCGATCGTTTCGGAAACAAGCGTTACTTCCTGAACAATGGATTTAGCATTATCCGAGATGGCTTGGCAACTGGGGGGTGGGGAACTCAGATCGACATCACCGAGTTAAGAGAGACTCAACAAGCTTTACTAGAAGCCGAACAAGAGCGATCGCAACAGCTAGAGAAACTTAATCTCGAACTACAGCAGACACTAGAACGCCTTTCAGAATCAGAAGAACGCTATCGTACTTTGTTTGAGTTGAGTAGTGAAGGGATTTTGCGGTTTGGTTATCATCAACCGATTCCCCTTTCTTTATCAGTCGATGAACAATTAGAACTATGTTATCAATCGGTCTACATAGTTGAAGCAAACGACGCATACGCCAAGATGTTTGAGTATGAGAAAGCTAAAGATATGATTGGATTAACTTTGAACGATGTTCACGATCGCAACTCTGAAGTAACCCAAATCACAATGCGGGAATGGATTGAGAACCGCTATACTTGTCATCAATCGGAGACGGTAGAATTCGACCGCCACGGACACAAACGTTATTTCAATAGCTCAGTTAGTACAATCGAGAATGATTGTGTGACTAGTACTTGGGTGAGTCAAGTTGATATCACCGAACTACGAGAAGCTCAACAAGCTATTTTAAAAGCCGAACAAGAGCGATCGCAACAGCTAGAAAGTCTTAATCTCGAACTACAGCAGACAGTTAATAATTTAGAAACCCGCGATCGCCAACTCCAGCAAAGCTATCGCATTTTAGAAGCCACAGCCAAAGCGTCTAATGTTTTATTGACAGGAAATAATCTTGATGAAGCTGTAAATCAGGCATTACAGATTATCGGTGAAAGTATTGATACAGATCGAATCGGCATTGCAAAAAACTGGAACAATCCATCTAAGCCATCAATTCCACATTGGAGAGCTTTATACGAATGGAGTTCACCTCAGACAATACCACAATTTTCTCATCCAAAACTAACTCAAGGAAGTTATGAAGGAATCGAACAATGGTATGAACTTAATAGAATAGGTAAAACGATTTGCCGTCAATTAGAGGAAATACCCGAACCTTTTCGTAGTGTACAGGCAAAATTGGGTGTAAAAACATTCTATTCTGTTCCTATTTTTATAGAAGATAAGTGGTGGGGAGCGATTGGCTTTGATGACTGTCGAGAAGAGACACACCGCAGCGAGGCGGAATTAAGCATTGTCAAAACTGCTGCTGCCTGTATTGGTAGTGCCATTGAGCGCGATCGCACCCAAAAAGCTACTTTGAAAGCCGAACAGGAGCGATGCCTTCGGCTAGCTTCGCAATCGCAACAGCTAGAAAGTCTTAATATCGAACTACAACAAACCCTTGATGATTTAGAAGCCCGCGATCGCATTCTCTCCACTACCGCCACTGCTACTAATACGTTATTAACCACAGAAAACTTAGATGAAGCGATTAACACAGCCCTGCAAACTATGGGGGAAAGCCTGGAAACCGATCGCATTAAAGTTCTCGAAAACTTCTTCGATGAGCCATCCGACAGATTATCTGGATATCACAATGTTATCTATGAATGGACAAGACCGAATACTGTCTGCCAAATGACTCATCAGGCAGGACAAATTAGTACGAAAGGTTTGTCAAGTTTTATGGAAGCTTTACTGCTAAACAATGGATTTGGAGGACTTGTGGATGAATGGATCGAACCCTTACGTAGTGCGTTCAAAGCTTTAGAAGTTAAATCGAGTTACTGTGTACCAATTCGAGTAGAAGATGAGTGGTGGGGAGTGCTGGCATTTGATGACTGCCGTGAAGCAAAGCGTCGTAGTCAAGGGGAATTAGCTGTTTTGAACACCGTTGCCGACTGTATTGGCAGTGCCATCGAGCGCGATCGCACTCAAAAAGCTACTTTAAAAGCCGAACAGGAGCGATGCCTTCGGCTAGCTTCGCAATCGCGAGAATTAGAAAGAATCAATACCGAACTACAGCAAACTTTAAAACGTCTTTCAGAATCAGAAGAACGCTATCGTACCTTGTTTGAAATTAGTAGCGAAGGTATTGTGCGTACTGAATTTGATGCTCCTATTTCCGTCACACTTCCTATTAATGAGCAAGTTGAACTAGCCTCTCGCCACTTATACATTGCTGAAGTCAACCCAGCTTTCGCTGCCATGTATGGGTATAAAAAGCCTGAAGATGTTGTCGGGTTGCGACTAGCTAACTTTTACGGTGGGGACTTAGAGAAGGGGAAGGCGTTTTTACGTGCCCAGATTGAGAACGGCTATCGTATTCGCAATGTTGAAACGGAAGAAACTGACGGTAACGGACGAAAACTCTACTTTTTGAATAATACTGCCTGTACGCTTAAGGATGGATGCTTGATAAGTGGTTGGGGAACTCAGATCGATATCACCGAACTGCGCCAGGCACAACAGGCATTACTCCAAGCCGAACGAGAGCGAGTAGCAGAACTGGCAAAAGCCAATCAGGCATTGAAAAACTCCCTCGATCGCCTAGCTGCCGATCCCAGCCTTGATAGTTTCCTTAATCAAGTTTTGCTCGAAATTTCACAACAGCTAAATATACACACTGCCTTTCTTTGGATTCACAATCCCACAACTCGGACTTTAGAGCTACATAATTGGATAGAAAAGGGCAAAATTCAGTCTCATCATAGTTTTACTTATCTAAAACCTCTTGCAGAGCCAATTTTGGTGGAAAATACTGCCATTTGGCAGCAGCTTTTAGGAACAAAATACCCTTTTGTCATCACGCAAGACAATGCAACTCGGTGGATGTTTCCTGGTACTGAGGATTGGCAGTTGCAGTGGGCAAAACGGCATGGTATTCAATCGGGTATCAACGTAATACTTATGTTGGGAGATACGCCACTAGGTCTTTTATGTTTAATGTCTTCTCACCGCAGCGAATTTACCTCTGAAGAATTGGAGTTGACTCAAGCGATCTCTCAACAAGCAACCCTTGCTATTCAACTTACCAATCTAGCAGAAGAAGCCAAACAGTCGGCAATTTTTGAAGAACGTAACCGCCTTGCAGGAGAAATTCATGATACCCTAGCTCAAACCTTCACTGGTATTTCCGTGCAGCTCGAACTCGCTCAATACCTCAGCCAAAACAATCCTGCTGAAGTTGCTGCTATTCTCGATCGCATCGGTAGCCTGGCTCAAACTGGACTCGCCGAAGCCCGTCGCTCGGTTTGGTCGGTTTATCCAGCGACTGAAGATTATGCCGATCTTGCCCAAAAACTAACCGATTGTGTCACAACCCTGACAGAGGGGACTGACTTAGAGACTCAAGTTCGTATTACTGGCGATTCCTATCCATTGTCTTACTTTGTCAGCAAAAATCTGCTTCGCATCGGACAAGAATCTATTACTAACACTCTCAAACACGCACGAGCTACCATTCTTTTAGTCGAACTAATTTATACTCCCGATCGAGTCAGCCTGCGCGTTAGGGATAATGGCTGTGGTTTTTCTCCCCAAGTCCAAACCGAAGGCTTTGGTTTAGCTGGGATCTCCGAACGGAGCGATCGTATTAATGGTCAACTGAGAATTATCACTCAACCAGGAGAGGGAACAGAAATATTTGTGCAGGTGTCCTTATGACTGCTTCTATCAGAGTCCTAATAGCCGACGATCATCCCATCGTTCGTAGTGGTTTGGTACGGATGATCGAACTCAGTGAGGGTATGAAAGTTGTCGCTGAAGCTGGAACTGGAACTGAAGCAGTGGAAGTATTCCGCCAATATCAACCCGATGTAACCCTAATGGACTTGCGGATGCCAGAATTAAACGGTGTAGAGGCGATCGTTGCTATTCGTCAAGAATTCTCCGATGCTCGTATTGCTATTTTAACTACCTACGACACCGATGAAGACATTTTTCGTGGATTACAGGCGGGTGCTAGGGGCTACTTACTCAAAGATAGTAAAATGGCAGAACTAATAGATGCGGTTCGTCAAATTCATGCAGGAAAAAAGTATATTCCCCCTGCTGTGGGTGCTAAATTAGCCGAGCGTATTAGCCGACCAAAACTAAGCGATCGCGAACGGGAAGTTCTGAAACTAATGACCGAAGGCAAAACTAACCAAGACATTGCCGATGAACTCTGTATCAGCCAAAGTACCGTTAAATTCCACATCAACAACATTTTTGGCAAGTTAGGGGTCAGCGATCGTACTCAAGCGGTTTTGATTGCCATTAAACGAGGTATTGCCAACCTATAAACCAAGTTACAAAATGGCAAGAATGCGAAAATAATATCCGAGACTGTATATCCAATCTTCTGGATTGTTTTTGTTCTTTCGTGATAGACTTTTACTTTTCTACTTTAATTCTGTTCATAACAAGTGTTAATATAACATAACGGTCATGTAAGAAATCTGTGGCACTCTACTAAACCTCCGAGCCAAATTCATACTTTTTATATACGAACCAATCACAAGATCGTGCATCTGAACTGAGCGAGAATAGCAAATTTTTTTCTGTAATCTCTTAATTCTTGTTCGTAGAGTTAAATGCTTTCTTTCTATTTTCTACATTTGGTACTTACAAACTGTTCTCTATTTCGGTAAAATGTAACGTTCATAAATTTTTAATCCGTTTGTATATTCGTATTTTTAAGCGTCATAAAATAAGGAATTAGCAGAATTGATGTTGTTTAAAATAGCAAGAGTTTCTGACTCAAAAGCAATTAAAGTATTATTTTCATTATCTCCACTTCCTTGAATAATCTCAATATCGTCAAAACTAATATTTGCTGACAATTTTAAGAAATCTTCGCCTTGGGTAAAGTCAGTAATAATAGCTGTTTCCTCTTTAAAGAGTATAAAGCGATCGCTTCCATCTCCACCCGTTAGAGTATCATTGCCAGATAACCCAGTTAAAGTATCGCTGCCTAACCCCCCAATTAAATTATCATCACCCTTACCGCCGTTAAGATAATCATCTCCGATACCACCAAAGAGTCGGTCATTTCCATTGGCAATTAGGCGAACGCTTCCTGCATCTCCATAAAGCACATCATCTCCCATACCTGCAAATAACAAATCGTCTCCATCGTTGCCATAAAGAAAATTACTACCTTGAGTATCTCTTACTAGATCGTCATCCGCGCCACCATCAATAAGATCGTCATCTTTGCCTCCAAAAAGAGTATCTTTTCCATCACCACCAATTAAAAAATCAGAGCCTTTGCCTCCTTGTAGTAAATCTTCACCTGCTCCACCATTAAGAAAGTCATCATCCTTACCACCAGAGAGATTATCGCTCCCTTCTTTGCCAAACAAATAATCATTGCCCATACCAGCAAAGAGAAAATCGTCTCCTTTTACTCCATCTAAGGCATCTAAACCTTTTTTGCCGAGCAGAATATCATTACCATCCTGACCATCGATCGCATCATTGTTTGATGTTCCTGTTAAATAGTTATTAGAAACAGTACCATTAACTACCGAACCATTATTAAGCCCTAATGTATTGGCAATAGAGGCTTTATACGCTTCAATAACTAAATTTACTTTAGGATTTCCTCCCACAACACCTCGATTTGCCAAAATGGAAATCGTTGTATCATCACTGGGAAAATAATCTACCTGAGATTTATATCCAAATTGGCTTCCGTCCATACCTCTGGTTTCACCCCAAGGTAATGTGCTGGGATATACACCAAGTCCAAATTTGTCTAATTGAGTTCTGCTTCTGCTAAAACCCGTGTCAACATAGTTAAATATCTCCGCAGTAGATTCTGAGGATAATAAGTTTCCTGACGCTAAAGAATCAAAAAATTTTGCTACATCTTCTGAACTAGAAACTATCGAACCACTACCATAACTAATTTCTGTATTAACGGCAGTATAGTTGTCTAGGTTTCCATCTTGTCCGATATTGCCATCTCCTGTGAGAATATCGTCATAACCTTTGGCAAGCTCATCTAGATTTATATCCTCGGTAGTAAAAAAAGTATTATCAAGCCCTAAAGGTTCGAGAATTTCTTCACTGAGAATTTGCTTAAAATGTTTACCTGTTGCTTTTTCGGCTATCAATGCAGCAATAAGATTACCTGTATTGGTGTAAGTCCACTGTTCTGTAGAATCCGATCCAGAAAAAGCAGGTTTGTCAAAAGCATAAGTCACTAACTCTTCTGGTTGCCAATCTCTATTTGACCCCGATAAATAGTCGGCTATAAAGTCAGGTAGAAACTCACCATTAACATCTAAATAGTCCCACAGTCCTCCCGTACCGTCTAAAAGTTGGCAGATAGTGAGACTTTCACCATTAGTAAGCCGATTGGCAATATTTGGCAGCCACTTATCTAAGGTATCCTCCAAACTAAGTTTTCCTTGTTCTTGTAACTTGAGAATCACAGCAGAGGTATAGGCTTTGCTGATACTGGCAATTTTAAATAGATCTTCTGGTTGTGTTGCTTCTTCGGTTTCAAGATCGGAAACGCCTGTTGCCCCTGTCCATATACCATCTGGTGTAACAACCCCAATACCTACACCTACATCAATTCCCCCAAGATCTCGATCCGTCTGATTTAAAGCTGACTCTAATTCTTGCTGTAACTTTTCTGGTATCGGAGCCTCAGCAGAATCTATTTCTGGAATATCCAAATTGTAAGGTTGGAAAATTACTTCTGGATAAGGTAATAAAGCTTTGGTAAACAGAGGACTTTCTCGATCGTTGAGATGCTGCTCGAAGAAAGCAGTAGTATAGTCATTAATTATCTGCGCTGTTAGCTCAGGAGAGGTCGGTTCAAAATTCTCACTATTATTAGCATTAGCAACTAATATTTCTCCGAAAGCACCCAATTCGATACCAGAATTGACTAAAAAAGAAGAGAGAAAGGGTAGATCGTTAAAATCGTTATGGGTTGTTCCTGAAATGGTAACTTCATAACCTTCATTTTGTAGATTCTCAACAAAAGATTGTTGTATTTGATTAAATCTGTCTACTGGATTGGTACTATTTCCCGTACCAAAAGCCTCATTATTAAAGGTCATAAACGGTTGTGAAAGGCTAGCATCAGCCACATTACCAAATAAAGCACCATCTAAATTGATTCCTGCTTTAAAGCGAGAATCTTCTGCTAAAACTTTGGCAGCAGTCGCACCACCTAAAGAATATCCAGCGATACCCACTCGCTCTAAATCTAATTTCCCACCAAACAAGCCTGTCGGATCGTCTCCTGCATCAATTTCTTCAAGCTTATCTAAGACAAACTGAGCATCTTCTGCTCTGATATTTACGCTTTGAGCGAGAAGATCGGGATTTTCGCCTACACCAAAAAATCCACCAAATTTGGGAGACTGAGGAATAACTCGCCCATCGGGAAACAGATTAACTGTGGAGTCGTAAGTGTGGTTAAGAGCAACTACTATATAACCTTGACTAGCTAATTCTTCTGCCTTGATGGTATTGAGTTCGGGTAAACCACTAAAACCATGAGAGAAAATTAATACTGGATATTCCGATTTTGCTTCAGCAACAGGAGCGTTGGTAACACTGTTAGTTGGAATAGATTGAGTAATGTCAGTAAATTCTTCTGGAAGAATTTCTAGTCCAGATGCGATCGCATTACTTAAATCTTCGCTCATGTAAGGCTTGGTAGCAGCCCCTGATTCTTCACTGGGATACCAAACTTCGGCTGTTATCTCTCTATTGTCGTCAGGATTTTCCGTGTAGGTTTCTTCTCGCTCTGGATCGACAAAATGATAAGAGGTCGTGCCTACAGCATAATCACCTGTTGGTTCGGGGAATGAAAGCGTATGAGTTGTATCTGTTACTGTTCCAGAAACATCTTGGTTGGAGTTAGTCATAATGATAGACCTCGAAATAGTAGCTATTTTCAAGGTATGCAAAATCAGACGAAGATACTACTACCCAGGATCGTATGAATTTCACGAAAATATATGACACGGATCATCTTGTCAGTCGAGCAAAATTACCCTAGCTTGAAAATATTTCCTTTTACAAACTCTTTACGGCAATGGTTAACATGAAACCAGCTATCGGCTCTTCCTTATCTGCTCAAAAGATGTTCCGTTATGTCGAATGGATCTTGATAGTTGGATTTGTTTTTTATTATTGCTTATTAGTAGCAAACGACATCGTTGTCTTGACGGCAGTACAGCTTTGGCAATTGAGTTTTTTCTATGTCACGATCGCAGCACTCAGTGAGATATTTCCCGTTCATCGTTCACTGTGGGTTAAGTACGTTTATCTGTCCCTAGAAATTGCTCTAGTTTTGGTAGTTAAATTCTTTAGCGGTCTTGAAGTGGAAACTTTTATCTTTGTAGCGATCGCCAAAAGTTGTTTTCTTCTCAGGAATAAACAGGTAGTAATGCTTACTGCTATGGTAGGAATTTTATATGTGCTAATTCTTGTTTGGTCTTTTCCCCAATCTATTCAGGCATTTCCTTATGTTACGACAGATATCAATCCTCGCAATCCGAAGCTTATAAAGGAGTTGATTATTGGCAGCATAATTAGCTACGTGATGTTTAGCAGTTTTATGATTGTGCTTTGCTCTACTATTATTGCCGAACAAAAAAGTCGTCAACGAGCAGAAGAATTAACGCGACAAGTCGAGAGTTTGGCTACTCAACTAGAACGCGTTCGTATTGCCCGTGATATCCATGATTCCTTGGGACATACCTTAACGAATTTACAAGTTCAATTGGCACTAGCTCAAGAATTTCGTCAGCATAATATAGAACGCACATTCAAGGCAATAGATACAGCTAAATTTTTAACCGATCAGTGTATTGAAGATGTTAGCCTCAAACTTAAGGCTATGCATCAATCTGATTTTCACTTCGACCGAGCTTTGCAGAGTTTAATAGAACAATTAAAGTATCATCCAGGATTAAAAGTAAATTCAGAAATTAATTTACCTCAGTTGCCCTTACAGGTAAGTCATCATCTGTACTGCATTATCAAAGAGGGACTGACAAACATTCAAAAACACAGTAACGCCGACCGCATTTATTTACGATGTCAAGCAACGAGCGATCGCATTTCAGTTAAGCTAGAAGATAATGGCCGAGGATTCGATCCAGCTCGGTCTTATCCTGGCTTTGGGCTAACGGGAATAAAAGAAAGAGTACAAATTTTAGAAGGCAAATTAAAGATTTATAGCACCCCAGGCGGGGGTACTAAAATTATGGTTGTAATTTTCAAAAAGGTAAAAAATATTACAATCAATTGAAAAAAATACCTTATTTCTAACTAATCTAATCAACATTTTTTATTTCTATGATTCGGCTATTGCTTGTTGACGATGGAGAAATTTTTCGCGAAGGATTGGAGGAGTTGCTTTCTCTGAGAAAAGAAATAGAAGTAGTAGGACAAGCTGGTAATGGAAAAGAGGCAATTTCTTTTGCAGCTAAATTACAGCCAGACGTAATTTTAATGGATGTAAGAATGTCTGGATGTAATGGTGTTGAAGCAACTCGCAGTATTCATCGCTCTTATCCTTGGATTAAGATTGTAATGCTTACTGTATTTGACGACGATGAATATATCGGACAATCCTTACAAGCTGGCGCAATTGGCTATTTGCTCAAGCGTACACCTGTCGAACAACTTGTCACCGCTATTCGTTCTGCATATTCGGGTTATAGCCAACTAGGACCGACGATCGCACCTAAAGTATTTGCCCAGCTTTCCCCTAAATTCTCGGCATCAATCCCAAAACATAAAAGCCGACTGAGCAAACGAGAACTAGAAGTGCTTCAATTAATCGCTCAAGGCAAAAATAATCGGGAAATTGCTGAAGAACTTTACATTACAGAAGGTACTGTAAGAAATTATGTTACTCGCATTCTTAGAGAATTAGAACTGCGCGATCGCATTTCTGCTGTGCTATGGGCGAATAAGTATTTACAATCTTGTAGAAAATAGCTGACTCGGAGAGCGAAAAAAAGTGGGGGGGGGGTGCGATTCGTTGATACTCGAATCGGCGATCCGACATTAACGGAACAGAAAACAACGCGCTCTCGTATAATTAGAATTATTTAACTCAATTTGCTGATGATTTACGCAGAGGTCGCAATTGTGTTCTCTTTGATTCCGTCTCAATATCAAACTGATATTTTCCATAAGGATTAATGTGTCTATAGCGAGTGGGTGAGAGACGACTAATTGTAGTGGCTTGCAAAAGCTAGAGCCTCGACTCGCAAAAACTGCCGTTTTCGGCTCAGATTAATCTGCAAATAATATCCGCTTCGGCTCACAATAAATCCGAATGGACTCACATTAATTTGCAAAAGGCTCGCAAAACCTAATTCTGGCTCATAATATCTGCGACGCGAAGCTAGTCCTTGTATCTTGAAAGTAGGATCTTAAATCCTGATAGTTTAAAGAAAGTAGTAGACCGTCTAGTCCTTGGTTAATAAAAACCGTCCTCAAGCTGGGTCACTACTATCCTCTCAAATTTCATCAACTCAACAGCTTTAATAGCCTTATGCTTGCGGTATCCCGTAGAGACAACGGGGGTTCCCCCCGCAACGGCTTTTCGCTCAAACAATCGCCAGGGGAGTTCCTACCCCGAATTATGCAAGGAAGAGTCAAGATTTGAAGGACAAAAGCCCAAAGTCCTAAAGGATTCCTACCCTAAAGGGTTTCCTAAAGGATACCGCTTCGCATAAGCTTCGCGTCAAGGATTAGCTCGCTTCGCTTATCCGAAGGTGTATCCTTTAGGACCCGTCACCGCTCCGCATATGGGTTGGAATAGATGTCTGTCAGAAATATTTGGATGTATATGTACGTCCCTTAGAAAAGCTATTTCAAGTAACAAATGATGAGAATGGGATTAAAGAGTTAACCAAAATACTCAGCCAAATTAAACCAGAGTTGATTGTTTTAGAAGCGACAGGAGGTATGGAACTCAACGCAGCAACTCAACTAACTCAAGCAGAGCTATCAGGGGTAAGACCAAGATACGTGCGAAATAGTGCAAGATAAGGGTCAAAGCTCCACTGTATAAAGCTTTGAGAAATCGACCATAAATTTGGCTTACTGCGATCGCCAATGAACATCTCCTGTATCTTGATTCTTCCAACGTTCGATCCGAGCAAACAACCCTTCAATTCGTGGACGATATCGTTTCACAGAGTAATTGCCCATTTGCGGATAGCTATTCAAATGCTGAGGCAAAACATCATTAGGGACATTTACAGGTCTCACATCATCGTTTTTGAGATCGCCATCTTTAAGTTTAGGAACTAGATCTTCAGTTCCAGATAGTAAAAAAATATCAGAATTTATCGCATCTAGATACTGGGGTAATCCTTTCTGAGTTTTGCGAGTAATCGAAGGAACTCCCAAACTCCAACCCAGACCAAAAGGACTGTTGCCAGCTCCAGAATCATAGCTTAAGGTTAGTTGAGGCGAAAAGGCAGATCTTCCAGGTGATACAAAGATTGGAATACTAAGAGAACCCGTACCCGTCACTGGATTCATAGAAAACTTCTCTCCGATTCCAGCGATCGCCCCTCCACCTTTGGGTAGAGATACTGCGCTCGGAGCGGAAACATATCCGCGGTCGCTGTTTTCAGACGAATTATTACTACTAGCCTCTGTTCTTGAATCTAACATGGCTCTAGCTTTTAGTTGTTGGCAGCCAATTGCTTCTATGAATTCGCTGCATTAAAACTGTTATCACTGTCTATAGCATACATCTGTTTGGTCTGTACGCTGTCAAACTCGATAATAAATATTTACAAATTTGAATTAATTCTGACGAAAAAAGTAAATTATGATAGATCCAGCTTTTCTTCAATTGATACGCCTGGGTTATGTTCCCAGCGATCGCCTACGTGAGCATAAATTGAAGTAGTCCTGGGATCGGCATGACCTAATAAATCCTGTACCTGCCTCAAATCCGAACCAGTTCTTAATGCCAAAGTTCCAGCAGTATGCCTGAGGCTATGCGCCGAGAGAGTTCGTCCATCTGTATGCTTTAGATTACATTCAACTAAATAGCGATCGACTATCGCTCTGATGCTACGCCTCGATAGCTGTTGGCTCTTACTGTTATTGCTCAAGGACACAAAGACATAATCTTGGGACTTAATTTTCCGTCTCAAAACTTTCCTTCTTATCTGGAGATATTCATCTAGCCACAAGACTAAGTTCTCGGTTAACGGAACGATCCTGCTAGCTCTTTTAGCCGATACCTGTAATCCAGTTTTGATGCCCTGCCTCATAATATCTGACACTTTAAGTTGGTGCATTTCAGCCGTTCTGCATCCTTCCAAGCTCATAATGCCAATTAAAATGCGATCGCGCATCAGCAGCAGTCTTTGTTTATTTGTTTTGGCTTTGTCTAGTTGAGACTGAATACGATCGAGTAAGAACTTTAATTCCTCTGCTTCGAGGAAGGTAATCCTAGCAGCAGGATCTTTCCTATCTTTAGGAGCTTTAACTTTAGCTGTGGGATTACTTGCAATTAAGCCATGAGTCTGTACTGCATTGTAAAAGATTCTAACAATGTTGAGTTTGGTAGCAATGGTCGAGTTAGCATATCCCGATTGCATCAGATGTTGACGGTAAAATTTGATGTCTTCTGGTTCTGCTTCGACGGGCGAGAGTAAATTTTTTCGCACCACTTTAAATACTGCTTGGTTTGGGATAGATAGTTGCGAATTGTATCGGCTGAAGCTGCACCGTCACCTACCTCTAACTGAAGAAATTGGGCAAATATATCTTCTAGAGTAACTAGTTCTACTTGGGCAGATACCACTATGGCTGACTCTTTAATTTCATCTACCGCTTTTTCCTCTGTATGAGGAGATTTTGCTTCTACTACAGGAACGATATTGATTTTCATGCTTCAATCTCAACTAACAAATTCAATCTATTGGCGATCGCGAGTACGGTTTCCCTAATGCTTGGCTCGTTGAGATTCAAGACAGAGACATCAGCAGATAACAATTGAGGTGATGCTCGTTCGTATAAAGCTATTGCGGGCTTGCCATCATGAGCATTATTAAAGATTACCCCTTCTATGTCTCCATATAAATCTGGATTTTCATAGAAGTAACGACTCCAGGTTTGGGTTAGTTTCCTTCTACCGTCACTTGTCATTGCTGCAACAGAACCAGCATTCCAAGCTCCAGACTCTCTTATATCTAACAGTTTGAGACTTTGCTTCAAGGTGATAAAGGCAATTTGCTGTTGCTGAATTTTAATCATTTCGTCATCACCAAATATCTCAACTAAGCAGCAAGACAGATTAAATCCAGCATAAATAATTCCTCTTTCCTTATCTATCTTTGGTTGTTTATTGTCTTGATGGTCGAACCTGCTCAACGGTCCATAATATCTAAATCCCGTTGCCGTACTACCATAACTAGTAGGGTCAAATATCCTTTGAATTGTTGTCCCAGGTTCTAACTCCAGCCATTGAGGGCTGATATTACGAGTTGGCGGTGGATATCTAATCTCTACCATTACTGAGCGACACCTATTCCTCTAGCTTCCACGAGCAGATCTTCAATATCTTCCTCGTTAACGCTTTTCAATACTTCAATAGGAGTTTGACCTTCAAAAGCCCTTGATGGCTTACTCAGCCAATTAAGTTTGGCAAAATCAGATATTTGCAGCGTTTTAAGAAGTTCGGGCAGGCGATCGATTACGCCATCGTCTCCTTCTGGGTCAAACTGCCACAGAGGAAACTTATAGACACCATTATCCTTCAATCCCAAAAGCGTACCAGCCTTACGGCGATCGTGTACCGTTGTAATTGCTTGACAGCCAATCAGTTTCGCTACTTCTGGGGTGCAAATACTGCGGGCTAACAGTTCGCGACGACGCTGATAGTACCGTTCCAAATTAGCTAATTCTAGTACGGCCAAATTTCCCTCACTATAGTCATCACCAGCAATCTTTTTTGCCAAAGCTTTTTTGTCTGGGTCAATTACTTTGGGCTTGAGGGATTCGGCTATTTGCTGAAGATGTTTGGGGTTTGCTTCAGTCAAGGAAGCTGCTACATGATGCAACAGAGTCGCTGCTATTTCATCACGGTCTTGGGGAACTTCAATAGAGTGAACAACGGTATTTTTCACCTTTATTTACCAAATTACATAGTTCTATTGTAACTTGTCTGAGAGATATAGTTTAACAATTTTACAAAGTTAAGAGATATTGCTCTACCTCCGATTAGTGTTCTAATGAGAGGTAGAAAATGAATAATTTTGAGCTAAAAGCTATATATAGTAAAGACTCAAAAGATAACCAAAGTATACAGCCGAAGAATGATATGCAATTGATACGCTATTATTCAAATTCAATATTATCAACACCACAAGAAAAGTTATAATTTTTGTGTCAGTTAACGCATAAGCTGCAAACGTTAACCCATAAAGTGAACGATTAACACATAAGTTGCAAATTATTAACGCATAAGCTGCACTCCATAACTTCGAGCATAGGATTGAAGGTAGTCCATCTCTACAATGAGAGGGTGGTGCCTTGGCAATCAGAACGAGAAAAATCACCAATACCAGAAGCAAAAAGGTAATTGGCAAATTTCCTAGCTTGAAGATGAACACCACTGTTATGTGGGAATCTCAACTCGAAAGAGACTATATTTATCTTCTAGAGATCGACACAGATGCTGTTGCTTATTGGGGACAGCCTCTTACTATTGCTTACGACTGCCACAACAGAAGAAAGAAATATACTCCAGATTTTCTCGTAGAAAGACGAGAACTCAAACAAGTTGTAGAAGTAAAGCCTAAGAGCAAAATCGAGTCGTTTATGACTAGCGATCGCTTTTTGGGAATAACCAGCTTTTGCTCTTCCAGTGGTATGGAGTTTGTAATTGTGACAGAAAAAACAATTCGAGTTCAGCCAAGACTAGACAACATCAAACTTTTATACAAATACGCCAGAGTAGATTTGCCTCGGAGTATCTATACAGATTGCTTGAATTATTTTCAGAAAGTAAAAATATCAACTATTTCAGAAACAGTTAGAAACTTAGAAAGGAGAGGAGTTACACAATCTTCTTTGCTAAAACTACTTTGGAATGGATTTCTGCTTACAGACTTAATGCAACCAATATCGCTTCATAGTTCGATTCAATTATCGTTCTACGCATCAAGTTGGCAGGAGGAAGCGTGACAACATGAATAGAATCCAACTGAAGAAAGGATTACATTTACTTCTACACGGTCAGGAGTACAGCCTTGAAGAACGCCTACCTAATGGAGAGGTTCAACTTAAGAACCTATTAACCAACACCAGTTCTAAGCTAAAAGAAACTGTTCTAACTCAGTTACTGTTTAAAGGAGAGCTTCAGTTTCTAAATAGCGATCGTTTCGAGGATAGAGAACAAAGANAA
>JADEXJ010000305.1 GCA_015207195.1 Pleurocapsales cyanobacterium LEGE 10410 | reverse complement strand
ACTCCTGGTCTGACTAAGTTATCTCCAAACTTTGAACTATTAGTGCCACAAGTTCCACAGAACAAGGTAAAAGCTATTATCGATCGCATTAACCAATACCCAAATTTAGAACAGCTATTTTATCTTTACTGGCGCGGTACTGGTTGGGAGGTAATCTGTCCCGAACAAGAATGTACCCCTACTTCCTGCATAAGTGTAGAACAGCATCCCGAATCTGCTGCCATTGAAATTCACAGTCACGGAGCTATGGGTGCGTTTTTCTCTGCTACCGATAACCGAGAGGAAAATGGTTGCAGAATCAGTACTGTAATTGGCAGAAGTAAAGGTCAGCTAGAGATCGTTAGTAGAGTCTGCGCTCACGGATTATTTCTTGACGTAGCTTCTGACCAAATTTATCAAAATATAAATAGTTATTGTCGTTATGTCACCCCTTTCTAATCATCTACAGTTGGAATTGTCGGACTTGTCAGTCATCAATGCCAAACCAATCTACTTTAACTATCCCTCAGTTCATATCTATGTAGTAGGCTGCGGTGGGACTGGCAGCTTCCTCGTGCCTCATCTCTGTCGTCTGGCTAATTGGTTCTATGATGTGGGCAAACAAATCTCGATTACTCTCATTGACTTCGATCGCATTGAGGAGAAAAACCTTTACAGACAGAATTTTTGCCAAGCAGAATTGGGCTATAACAAAGCTCAGGCTTTGGCTGTACGTTATAAAGCCGTGTTTCCCAAACTAAATATTGGGGCAATTGAAGACCCAGCATCGGCAATTAGCCTCGATCGCAGTACGCCAACGGTGATTATTGGCTGTGTAGATAATGCTGCTGCCAGAAAAAGTATTGAAGAATTAATGATCGAATACTCAGGTTTAGTGGCCCACGGATTCAGCCACATACCCTGCTGGTGGATTGATTGTGGCAATGACTATACTTACGGTCAGGTGTCTATCGGTAATTGGTATTCGGTAGAGTTGGATGACTATATTCTAGAACCAGCCACTTGTATCACTCTACCTTTACCCACCATTCAATATCCCGAACTATTGCTACAGACAGACGAGAATGAAACTCTATCTTGTGCCGAACGAGCCTTGTTAAACGGGCAAAGCCTTAATATCAATTCGCAAATGGCGATCGCAGCGGGGGAAATGGTTCATCAGTTGCTAAATTCTCAGCTAAAGCGGATGCAGGTGGAGGTAGATCTTTTTCGGGGTTCAATGACTTCGACTTGGATTAGTCAGGAGAACATCGATCGCATAGTCGAGAGGGCGAAAGCTATTGTTGAAGTAAATCCGCCAAGATCTTCTTGGGAGTAAGAGGATTTACGCCTTCAATATCTTTAAAATGTTTGACGTTATAAGTAGCTAAATAGTCTGCATCTGTATGAATAATCATAGCTGCAAGACGAGTATCAAATATTTTAGCTGAGGTGACATTGCCATTAATGGCTAACTGCAAAACTGTATCGGTCGTCAAACTATTAGGATAAATAACGTCAAAAATTCCACTTCTGTAAGTTTGAGAAATTAAATTTACTGCTTGTACTGAAGTTAAAGGCTTTTTCTTCATCGCCACAGAATTTGTGAGAACTCGATAAAGCTCGATAATGTTTTGCTCGGCAATAATTCCCTTAACCTTACTAGAAAAAACCAATTGAAGTAAAGTTGCGGAATCTGTATGGAAAGAAGAGTCTTTATCGTGAGCATAAACTAAGACATTAGTATCAAAGAATATCTTTGTTAGATTCATAAATTTTTTCTCGATCGAGATATTCGTCTTTTATTCCTAGTTCAAATGTGGGAAAAGAATAGTCAGATTCAGGTAATGGATCGATCGAAATATCTACTCGATCGCCTTCTTTAAAGTTGTCGGGTATGCTTTCTAATAAGATGATGTTTTTACCTTTGATATAGCCTTTCATGATAAGAATAAATTATTTAACGCAGTCTAATTGCTAATTGTAATTGTTATTCCACAATTATAAATTTTATCGAAAAACCTTACTGATCGGCAACAATCGGATTTTGTTTGAGTCTAGTAGTAAGTTCCGTCTCTAAATACATTTCTCCCAGCGATTCAACTACACTTGGATTGATTCCTGTATAGGTAATGGCATCGTTGACACTGTTGCCGTTACGCAGCATAAATACAAAGTTACGAACTTTATTGACTACGGGGTCGTCTGCCTTGATAAACTGTTTGACGATTGCAATTCTCAGTCCTCGCTCTATGTCCGAAGCATCAATACTTTGACCAGCGGAAACTCTAATTTTGTTGGGGTCTGAGAAAGACTTCTCAATCGGATTGACAATTTTAATCCCCGTACTGGTCATCACTCCAGAACTAAAGTTGAGGATAAAGTTATATTGCTTGGACTGCCCAGAACTATTAATGGTTTTAACAATTAGATTGGGATGAGATGTTTGATACGTGCCTTTAAAATCTAGTTTTTTGACGGGTAATAAATAGACACTTTGAGCTTCACCAGAGTTGGCAGGTAGATCGGTATTGTAAACAAATTGAGAGCGATCGCTTGGGGCAACAAAGGTGATGTATTCTCCCGCATCAGTAAAGTCCAGACTAATAATTTTACCGAAGTAGAGGGTGACGGGAATTGCTCCCCTGACAGCATCGGCGGTAGAAACTAGATCGTATTTTACGGGTGCTTCAGTAGCACGAACTGAAGTCGGAAGATAAACCGAAGTTGTAATTATTCCCGCAACAATTAAGTTTTTAAATAATTTATTCATGGCTAAGGGTTAATTTTAAGGGGTTTAATATTAGTTAGGTATACGGTAGTGTTCTGAGCCAAAGTGAAAATCGTTCCACTATCGCCGATTTGATTGCGACTATTTCTTTGCTCTAGTTCGTTGCTTAATGACGAGCCAAAGCCATCTAAAGCCGAACCTGCTAAATCTCGTCCGACACTGTTGCGACTTTGACTGGTGACGATGGCAGTTCCGTTGGATACGGTACTGTTGGTTTCGGGGATTAGTATTTGTTGACCAAAGCTGCTGAGGGTATCTACTCCTCCTACTAAAAGCCGATTGCCAAAGTTACTACGCTTACTGGCTTTGGCAACTAGAGCGGATTTCTTTTGATTCCGCAGAATTAGCTCTCCTGGGTTAAAAGTAGTATTATCAATCTGGCTGACATAGGCTGTAACCAGACCATTGGCATCGTTGATTGATTGAATTTCAACTATGGCTACCGAACCGCGATCGAAGATAACTTTGCCTTCGGTATCGTAAATCGGCTCTTCCAGAATTA
>JADEXJ010000063.1 GCA_015207195.1 Pleurocapsales cyanobacterium LEGE 10410 | reverse complement strand
TGATTATAAAGAGGTGGGTGTTGGGTCATGATTTTTCACGGGTTTTTCGCAATCTCAGTGTCTCATGATTCATTGCCCACTTTTTACGCTGTGACCGCTTTTTATCCACTTGTGTCTATCAGCCAGGCCATGACCACTTCTATGGCAATCTGGAGTAGCCGTAAATGATCTAGACCAAACAATCTGAAGCTAATTTTCAAGAAATCTCAATAGTCTATATAATATGTTCCACTCGCAAAATTGCTCAAAAAATCTAAGCTATTATCGATCGCGAACTGTGCTTGGAGCTTTATTTTCTTAACTAATATGGAAACAATCTTCTTTTCTGTAGAACCCAGCATATCTGAGGTTTCTATCAAAGGGAATCTGGAACAATTTTTGATAGTTTTGTCCGTCTCTTTGAGTGTCGCCACAATATCGCGCATTTTTAGCTGGTTTCGGCAAATTCCCTATACTTTGCTTTTAGTAATTGTTGGACTAGGCTTGGCTTTTGTAGATATTCGCCTAGTAAGTTTGTCTCCAGAGCTAATTTTAGAGATTTTTCTACCACCCCTGCTGTTTGAAGCAGCCTGGAATATTCGCTGGCGCAGTCTGAAAAATAGTTTAGTCCCTGTCAGTCTATTTGCCATTGTCGGCGTGGTAATTTCTGTCGTGGGCGTAGCCTTTCCCCTAAGCTATTTTACCGATATGTCTTTGGCAACGGCTTTATTGGTTGGTGCTAGCTTATCCGCTACCGATCCCGTATCTGTAGTCGCTTTGTTTCGGGAATTGGGCGCGAGCAAACGCCTGACTATTTTGATGGAAGGAGAAAGCCTGTTCAACGACGGCGTAGCGGTAGTAGCTTTTCTACTATTGGTTAATATTCCTTTGGGTAGTGGTGAATTTGGGGTTTCGACCATCGTTATTCGCTTTCTAACCTTTGTCGGTATCGGCTTAGGGATTGGTAGCCTGGTGGGATTTGGTATTTCCTATCTTACTCAAAGATTTGATTTACCTTTGGTAGAACAGTCTTTAACTCTGGTTTCTGCTTACGGTACATACTTGATTACGGAAGAATTAGGCGGTTCGGGGGTAATTGGAGTGGTTACCGTCGGCATCATTCTGGGTAATTTTGGCTCGCGTATTGGTATGAACCCTCGTACTAGACTGCTTGTCTCAGAATTTTGGGACTTTTTGGCATTTTTTGTCAATTCTATAGTGTTTTTGCTGATTGGCGACCAAATAAACTTTGCTAGTCTGAAAAACAACTTAGATTTAATTATTGTAGCGATCGCTGCCGTTTTGGTTACCAGAGCTATAGTAATTTTTGGTCTGGGTAATATTAGTAATTTGTTTAGTCAAATCAAAATTAACTTAAAGGAGCAAACCGTACTGTGGTGGGGTGGCTTGAGAGGTTCGGTTTCCATTGCCGTGGCTTTGAGCGTCCCAGTAGTCCTTACGGGTAGACAAGATATTATCGATACGGTTTTTGGCGTAGTTTTGTTTACTCTGTTAGTACAGGGATTGACTACTAAATGGTTGTTAACCACCCTGAATCTGATCGGCGATCAGCCTCTGCGCCAGGAGTATTCTGAATTGTTAGCCCGCAAGGTAGCTTTATCCCGCGTGATGGACTATTTAAACAACAACGAATTAGCCTCAGAAATTGACCCTGAATATTATCGCTATCAACAAGGCTTAGTCAAAGGACAGCTACAAAACATTGAAGACAAAATTGATACTATGCAGCGAGAACACGACAATCTGCGATCGCTCACCATGGAACAGTTAAAAGAACAGCTTTTGGATATTGAAGCCGATACCTACGCTGAGTTTATTCGCGCAGGAAAGTTAAACGAAAATCTTTCTCCTGTTTTGCAAGAAATTATTGCCAAAGCTGGGGATACTTAGAAAAGCGACTACTTCATCCAACTTTTGAGTGTTCTACGTAAACAGGATTTAGTATCATATCGGTTGTTAATCAAGACGTTCTCAAAAGAGCGTCTTTTTTTGCGTCAATTTAGCTAAAATCTAGTTGTTATTCCCTACTACCAAAGAATCAAGACATGACAGCTAAGAACGTTTTAGGTAAAGAACTGAAAGTTTGCTGCACATCCCCCATGACAGGATTTTATCGTAATGGAAAATGTGATACAGGCTCTCAAGATATGGGAGTACATATCGTTTGTTCCCAGGTAACAGAAAAGTTTTTAGCCTTTAGTAAAGAAAGAGGCAACGATCTAACTACGCCCATGCCAATGTATAATTTTCCTGGATTAAAGCCAGGAGACTGCTGGTGTCTGTGTGCATCACGCTGGAAAGAAGCCTTGGATGCGGGTTATGCACCGCCAATTAACCTGGAGGCTACCCACGAGGCAATGCTAAATTATATCCCCTTAGAAGTTCTCAAAGAGCATTCAATGGAATTGAGCAGTTAAGGGAGAATCGGAAGTAGAAAGTAGAAAGTAGGAAGTAGGAAGTAATATGAAATACTTAAATGTTTGCTACAGATAAATAAAGTACGTACGGTCAATAATTTCTTCTGCCTACATGCGGGGGGTACCCCTTTGTGCCCTCTGCCTTGCAAGACCTATGTGTAGCATTTTTTCTTCTATTTCATATAATATCAAGTCCTGATAATTATACCAATTTTCAAAAGTAATAAGAGACTTGGTAAAATAACAAAAAGATAAAATAGTAGCCAATGTCTGGAGTACCAAAAATAGAAATAGCCGAATCAGTAGAAGAATTAAAATTACTGATGAAGCAACAAAAAACGGGATTAGGATATGCCAAAGTACAAAGCCTGTATCTTCTAAAAATCAAGGCAGTAGAAAATGTCAATTATTTAGCAGTAATTATAGGCAGAGGAGAATCAACGATTCATCGCTGGTTACAATTATATAAAATAGGAGGATTATCCTCACTTCTAGAAGAACCACCAAAAACAGGAAAACCAAAAAAACTAGATATTGAAACTGTAGCTAAAATCCAACATGAGCTATCCGAACCCGAAGGATTCATTAGTTATCAAGAAATACAACTGTGGCTTTTAGCTTGTCAAGATCTAGAAATAAGTTATTCTACAATACATAGAATCGTCAGATACGAATTGCAAAGTAAGTTAAAAGTACCACGCCCGACTCATGAGAAACAAGGGGAGCATCCCATGCAATCTGGCTTCTGTTTCTACTGACAATCTAGTGCTGACTACTTTGGACATAGATATAGTACCTGAAATTAATAGTTACATTGTAACTATTAGCTAGATTATGCTTTGACTATTACTAATACAGGATAAATTTTCAGTAGATATACAGAGGTGTTATTACAACAGTTTTATTTACTGAGAAGTAGTTTAGCAAGAGCCTTAGGCACAGGATTATTTTCGAATCACGATACGTATGTTCCTCCAAAACCAAATCCCAAATATCCAAAAGAAGATTTTGAAGATTTTGTTGTCAGAATGATTGGTGTAAAAAAAGATGCTATTGAAAATAATCTAAAGCAATAATAGTTGTTTTATTGTAATTAGTAATTAAATATTAAATACGCACTCGACTCTACTTACCTGTTAAAAATGACAGGTCAACTCTCTTTTTCAAGAGTAGCTATTCATAATCTCTGCACCTATTACTAGTATCAATCATTACGTAGCAAAATACACAGGTTTCTTTGAGACTCAACTTCTAATGTATTGGTAACTCAGTTGAGAAGCGATCGCGCTTTGCAGTCTTGGAGTCAAGGAATGAAAAAGCATTACTCTGTAATAATTGTGGGTGGTGGACAGTCTGGTCTTTCCCTTGGTTATTGTCTAAAAAACAAAGGTGTCGATCACATTATCTTAGAAAAAAACTACGTTGGTTATTCTTGGCAAGAACAACGCTGGGATACTTTCTGTTTAGTGACACCCAATTGGCAGTGTACTCTTCCTGGTTATCACTATCAGGGTGACGATCCTGAGGGTTTTATGGAAAAAGAGGCGATTGTTCAATATATTCGAGATTATGCCAAATCCTTTGACCCGCCAATTAAAGAAGGTGTAGAAGTTTTTTCAGTTACCAAGAATCTATCCCAAGGACTTTACGAGTTGAATACTTCCATCGGCAACTATACGGCTAATCAGGTTGTAATTGCGACGGGTAGTTATCATCAGTCAAAAGTACCTAGGATGGCGGAAAAGTTTGCTGAAGACATCTTGCAACTCCATTCTTCTGAATACAAAAATCCCGAATCGTTACCCGCAGGAGAAGTTCTAGTAGTAGGTAGCGGACAGTCAGGCTGTCAGATTGCCGAAGACTTACATTTAGCAGGGAAAAAAGTTCATCTTTGCGTAGGTGGCGCACCGCGATCGCCTCGGAGATATCGAGGTAAAGACGTTGTAGACTGGTTAGACCGACTGGGATACTATGACCTGAGTATCAACGAACATTCCGATCCTGAAAGTGTCAGAAAAAAAACCAACCACTATCTGACTGGACGTGATGGCGGTCATGAAATTGACTTGCGCCAATTTGCTCAAGAGGGAATGCAGCTATATGGTTCTCTAAAAAATATTCAGGGAGACAATTTAGAGTTTAAGCCTAACCTCAAGCAAAATCTTGATCGCGCCGATGAAGTAGCCGAAAGTATCAAAAGAACTATTGATGAATATATCGCTAAAAAAGATCTAGCTGCACCCATCGAAGCACCATATCACCCAGTATGGCAACCCGCAACGGAAGTAGCAGAACTTAACTATCAACAAGCCAACATTACTTCAGTAATTTGGTGTATCGGCTATCAAACCGACTTTAGCTGGGTCAGAGTTCCTGTCTTTGACGGGTTAGGCTATCCCAGTCACGATCGCGGTGTTACTAGCGTGTCTGGCTTATATTTTCTCGGTCTTCCCTGGCTGTATACCTGGGGTTCGGGAAGATTTTCGGGAATAGCCAGAGATGCCGAATATCTGTCTGACTATATCGCTAACAAGATGAAATATGCCTATCCAGGTACGTTGTTAGCGGTTAACGAAGCTGCAATTGGATCTTAGAGGTTGTCTGAGAAGTTTCATTGCTTACATCCAAGCCCCCTAAATCCCCCAATCCTGGGGGACTTTCAACTCTTGTTCCCCCCATACTTGGGGGGCTAGGGGGGCAAAATCCAGTATAAAAAAACTTTTCAGATATCCTCTCAAATCAACTAACAATTAACCACTAACAATTAACAAATTAAAATTATGCCCGAAGTTACTACCCCCCAACACAAAGCTGGTGATTACTTTGTCGATTACGAAGAAAAAGTATTTCCCGATGTCCAAGCCGAACCAGGGGAGAAAGCCTTAGTTACCTTTCACACCGTAGCTTTTGAAGGTTCGATTGGTTTAGTGAATCTATTACAGGCTACTCGTCTAATTCGCAAAGGTTTTGAAACATCTGTCTTGTTATATGGACCAGGGGTAACCTTGGGAATACAGCGAGGCTTTCCTAAGATTGGCGATGAATCCTTCCCTGGACATCAGGCGATGAATAATCAGCTAGTCAAAATTATGGAAGAAGGTGCCAAAGTGTATGCCTGTCGCTTTGCCCTACAAGCATTATACGGACATGGTGAGCCTTCTCTAATCCCTGGTATTACGCCAATCAATCCTCTGGATGTTTTAGATATTGTACTGCTGCATCGTAAAGAAGGTGCATTTATTTTAGATACCTGGACGATGTAATTAAGTAATAAGTAATAAGTAGTAAGTAATAAGTAGTAAGTAATAAATTCTCCCTGTATTCTGTACCTATTTTGTTAGCTTTTTACTTCCTCATCCTTCATTCCTCCCCATTCATCAAAAAATAATGGATTATTCACGTATTGTTAAAGCAGCAGCGGTACAAATATCTCCCGTACTGTATAGCCGTGAAGGAACTACCGAGAAAGTCTTACGAGCGATCGCCGATGCAGCCCAAGAAGGTGTCCAATTAATTGTTTTCCCCGAAACTTTTATTCCTTACTATCCTTATTTCTCTTTCATTCAGCCACCAGTATTGATGGGTCAAGAACACATGAGGCTATATGAACAGGCGGTATTAGTTCCGAGTCCCGTTACCGAGGCGGTTAGTAAAGCAGCCAAAGCTAATACGATGGTAGTTGTCTTGGGGGTTAACGAACGAGATGGGGGTTCGTTATACAATACCCAGTTAATCTTTGATGCTGATGGTAGTTTGCTTTTAAAACGTCGTAAAATCACTCCTACCTTCCACGAACGGATGGTTTGGGGACAGGGCGACGGTTCGGGTTTGCAGGTATTAGATACGGCGGTGGGTAAATTGGGTGCTTTAGCCTGTTGGGAACACTATAATCCCCTGGCGAGATATAGTCTGATGGCACAGCAAGAACAAATACACTGCGCCCAGTTTCCTGGTTCGATGGTGGGTCAAATATTTGCCGATCAGACAGAAGTGACTATCAGGCATCATGCTTTGGAAGCTGGATGTTTTGTGGTTAACTCTACTGGCTGGCTAAGTCCCGAACAAATAGCCGAAATCTGCCCTGACGAAAACTTACAAAGAGTATTAACTGGTGGTTGCTACACCACTATTATTTCTCCCGAAGGCGTTCCCCTGTGCGAACCGATAACCAATGGCGAAGGAATGGCGATCGCCGATCTTGATTTTTCTCTAATTACTAAGCGCAAACGGATGATGGACTCGGTGGGACACTATTCTCGTCCCGATTTACTGCAATTAAAAGTAAACCAAGAGTCATATACTGTCTGCCATAACTCGCAAAATTATAATTCCCCACAATCTAGCAACGGTGGCGATCGCCAATCATCAGATTTATCTAACGAATCAACCCAAAATGATTCTAGTCCTACCTTACCTCTGATAAATCAATGGACAAACGAAAATTAATTACCGATCTACAGTCTCAAGGCTTAAAACTAATTGAGCGTGATGTAGGTTCGGCATCAAGAAAAGGTGGTGCAGGACCGACCGACCACAAAGCAGTTATTATTGATGGTACGACGGTAATGATACCGATTCATAATAATATTGCTACCAAATCAGCCTACACGGTAGAGACAGATCGTGGTATGTCTCTACAGAAAAGTGACCGCCTCATTACAGAGATCAAATTCCCCCCACAGCCAAAATTTTATAATCTAAAGACTGCCGAAGGAATACCCTATAGCCAAATTGCCCTGTTGCACAGTCACAATGTTTTGGCTACCACTGTTTTACAAACCTGTATTCGCTACGGCAATCGTAATACAGCCTGTCAATTTTGCGCGATCGAACAGTCATTGGCAGCAGGCAAAACTATTGCCCAAAAAACTCCCCAACAGTTAGCCGAAGTGGCAGAAGCAGCGGTAAAACTAGATGGGGTCGAACAGTTGGTAATGACAACAGGTACACCAAACACTACAGATCGCGGTGCAGCTTATTTAATTCAATGTGCCAAAGCAGTCAAAGCTAGAGTCAATTTACCTATTCAGGCACAGTGCGAACCTCCAGATGATTTTTTTTGGTTTGCCAAGATGAAACAGGCGGGAATAGACACTTTGGGAATGCACCTTGAGGTAATCGAACCCCAAGTACGCGATCGCATTATGCCAGGAAAAGCTAAAGTATCTCTAGATTATTACTTCCAAGCCTTTACAGCAGCAGTCAAAGTCTTCGGTTGGGGACAGGTAAGCACCTATATTCTGGCAGGTTTAGGGGATAGCTTAGAAACAATTGTTGCTACCTGCGATCGCCTAATAAACATCGGGGTCTATCCTTTTGTCGTTCCCTTTGTCCCGATCACGGGTACGCCTTTAGCAGAACACAAACCACCTAGTAGCGAATTCATGTACGCCATCTACGAACGAGTTGGCGCAATGCTAAACAACGCTGGTATGTCTTCACAAAACATCAAAGCTGGCTGTGCCAAGTGTGGTGCTTGTTCGGCATTATCTAGCTTTGAAAAATAACTATCACCTTCAAATCACATCCAATAATCTATCTGTGTTCATCTGCGTTTATCTGCGGACGCTTATTACTCAATGACCAAGCAAAACTATCAATTTAGACTAGCCTTATCTCCTCAAAAAATTGAAGCCTACTATCAATTAAGACAACAAATCTTCTGTCAAGAACAAGGAATTTTTAACAACAGCGATCGCGACGAACATGACACAATTGCTTATCCTATTATTGCAATTAATGACGATAACCAGGTTGTCGGAGTTGTCAGGATCTACGAAACCCAACCTAGACTTTGGTACGGTGGCAGACTGGGAGTACACCGAGATTATCGAAGAGGCTGGAAAATCGGTAAAGGACTAATCGAGAAGGCAGTAACTACCGCGAATACTTGGGGATGCGATCGCTTTTTGGCTACAGTTCAATTACCCAACGTGCGCTTTTTCCAACGTTTACATTGGAATTCAATTGAGGAACTTATCATTTGCGATCGACCTCATCATCTGATGGAAGCAGAGCTAAATTTTTATCCTTCTACAAATCAAAGTCGTCCTAGTTTACCAACTCAATTACAACAATTGTCTGCAAGCTGAAAAAGAGATTGGTTTAGGGCGATCGCATCTCATCAACATTATCGAATTGATAAGTACAATAATAAATGCTGGTTGAAATTTCAAAAAACTCAACCTTAAATCTAGACAGAAAAGCCATAAAACCAAAATGACGATAGATAAATCCTCTCAGCAACAGCCTAAAATTCAGAAAGCAGACAATCCTCTGAAAGATATCGCGGGTAAGTTCGGTGGAGAATTTTGGCTAAAAACTCAGTCAGAGATAGAAAGATTCCGTCAGAAAGATCGAAAAGAAACAGAGCAACTTCAGGACACTAACTCTAACCATCAAGATTAATGTATCTGTTAGATACCAGTGTTGTTAGTAATTTTCTTGACGAGAGACGCTACTATCCTCAACTAACAGCCAGAATTTTAAGCAAACCTCCCGAACAGATATTTATCAGTATCATTACAGTTGAAGAAATATTACAAGGTGCTTTGGCTTCGGTACAAAAAGTTAAGCGAAAACCTATAACCAAAGCCTATGAATATCTTGGAGACTTATTTTCTGCTATTGGAATCGCTGAAATAGAAGATTGGACGCTCTAGTGCGATCGCGCCTTCTTTTCAACTTCTTAAGAACTATGATTTAAATAACCTCAAAGCTAGATTAATATTGACTCTTGCACTATTCAGCGATTATTTTCCCCTGCAATTATAAGGCGATCGCCAAGAAAAATTGGCAACTTCTGACGTAACTTGGCAAGCTTATGATTCACTGATTACATTTGGCAAATGGTTAAAAGTCAACTCCACATTCAATGATCAAATCATGAGCGATCGCCTTCCCCTCAATCTCGAACAGCTAGCAGCAAAACTCAAACAATCGTTAGGCATTGTTCAAAAGCAGGATATTCAAATTGCCAGTCAGATATTAAATCTGTCAGCAACAGATCGTATACGGGTGGGGGATGACTGCGCTGCGATTCCCGATGGAGATGGTTATTTATTGTTGGCGACAGAAGGAATCTGGCACGTGTTGGTAGAGACAGATCCTTGGTTTGCGGGTTGGTGTGCGGTGATGGTAAATATTAGTGATATTGCAGCCATGGGAGGCAGGGCGATCGCGATCGTCGATACAATTTGGACGGAAGATGCTACCAAAGCTATACCTTTATTGGAAGGAATGAAAGCTGCATCCCAAGCTTTTAAAGTGCCAGTTGTCGGGGGACATACTAATTTTAGAAGTGCTTACAATGCTCTGAGCGTTTCTATCTTAGGACGAAGCCAAAAGTTGATTAGTAGTTTTGCAGCCCAGCCTGGAGATTTATTAGTCGTTGCTATAGATCTGGCAGGAAAGATGCACCCCAAATTTCCTTTTTGGAATGCTGCTACCAAAGCCGATCCGACTAAGTTACGGGAAAACTTAACTGTTCTTCCTAACTTGGCAGAAAATAACTTATGTCACGCAGGAAAAGATATCAGCATGGGGGGAATTGTCGGAACGTTACTGATGTTAATCGAAGCTTCCCAATGTGGCGCAAGATTAAATTTGGATAGTATTATTTGTCCTGACAGGATAGCTTTTGAGACTTGGCTATCGTGCTTTCCCAGTTACGGATTTTTGTTGTCAGTTAATCCCCGAAATCTGGATGTTGTCGTGAGGCGATTTGCCGAAAAATCAATCTCCTGTACTGTTGTGGGAGAGATTATTACAGGGTCTCAATTAACACTCAAATTTCTCCAGCAATCTTGTTTATTTTGGGATTTTGAGACAGATAGATTGATTTTATAATCCTGACCTTTCAGCGATCGGAACAAGTATTAAAAATATCCAAAACAATTTGAATCGTACAGGCAAACGCTACCAGAGTAATAATCATCAAAGAAGATAAAGCACTACTGGCAAGAGCCAAAGTCAGCACAAAAGCAGCAGCACCTAGGCGATAGAAGGTTAAAATTCTTTTGCATTTTGTTTGTCCAAGTTCGCAACTTGTCCAATGAAGATTAGAAAGTATTGCCAAACACAAAGCCACTGCTAGACAAAATAGTACTTTTTCCCCCCTAGCGGAATCGTCTCCTAAACCGTGGATCATTTTTTCTACGCCTACCCCTGTTGCAGTTAAACCTATAGCCAGAGGAAGATGAGAATAAAGCCAGGTGAGAGCTATGGTCATTTTGCCCTGTCTCATTGCCTGAAGAGGAGATTCATCTACCGTATCGAAGTACATCCACCAGAAACTAAAGGCGATTGATAAGCCCAACAAGGCGATCGCCACAGACATGGGACTCCAGGCAGTTTCCGATACACCACCTACTACGGCAACTATCGATTCACCCAAAACTATAATCGTGAATAGCCCAATTCTTTCAGTAGTATGGGACATATTGGGAGGAACTTTTACAACTCTTTGTCCTGCTGTCAGGGGTGTAGCAAAATCGATAATTAATCCGATACCCCATAAAAAAAAACGCCAGGGTAGAGGAAGCAATAGCGAAAATAGCCAAAAAACAATGCTACTAGTGAAGCCAACGGCATACCAATGGGTTAAAAGTCTTGCTTGAGGTACATGATAACCAGCATGAAGATATTGACAGATCAGTACACCGCGAAAGGCAACATAGCTTAAGGCAAAACCAACGGAAGAACTGCCCAAACCATGATGAATATTGGCTGCTATACTGGCTGCGATCGCCATTTGCATCAGAGTAATTAGGCGATCTACTAAACCATCATTGTCAAAACGAGTATCGTAAAAGGTTGCTCCAACCCAGCACCACCAAACAGGAACAAATAAAGCTCCCAGCCTGACTAAACCAAGAAAACTGAAGTCGTCATGAAAATTGTGTGCCAATTGGGCGATCGCTACAACAAAGATTAGATCGAAAAATAGCTCTAACCAAGTCGCACTGCGTTCCCCATCTTCGCATTCTTCTCGGCGTAATTTCGGTGGTTGAAATATGGCTTTGGTCATGGCAAAGATAGCTCAAAAGAATGGTTATTAATAATCTAAATTTACCAGAACTACTCTCTAGACCGTAGGTTCACTCTAACTATTGCCAAAAACTATTGCCAAAAAACAGCATAGCAAAGAGCAATAACCGCGACAATTAAAATGAGATTACAAACTAGTTGCGCCTTCAGCGCAAAATTAGTACCTTGTTTAATTCGATTTACTTGATGATTTAAACGATCCAATCTAAATTGCAGATTAGCATCTTGCTCACTTTGGCCAGATATTTCTTGTCTAACAGTATTTTCTATAGTTTTATTGAGCTTTTGTGGGGTTAGTTCTTTAACAAGCTCAAGTTTTTTTTCCATTTCAGCTACGACAGTTTCTACAATTTTTAGTCGCTCGTTTGATTCAATATCTGGTTGAAATTCGGCATCGATTACAGTATCTTTAACAAAATGCTTTTCGATTAATTCTGAAGCTAATTGAAAATAACCTTGGTGAACCGAACGGATTGCGTTACTTAATTCTTGAGCAGTTGTATTTTTCAGCCAATAACCTCTTGCGCCTAACTTTAAAGCTTGAGCAAGATCTTGCTGGCGATCATGAATGCTTAACATCAAAACCTTAGTATCGGTAAACCTTTCTGCAATGGTTTTCGTAGCAGTCAAACCATCCATAACAGGCATTTCAAGATCCATCAAAACTACGTCTGGCTTAAGACTAGATACTCGATCTATTGCCGTTGCTCCATTCTCAGCAAAACCAACAACATTTAGATCTGGTTCTGGCTCTAAGTATGATTCTATAATTTTACGAACTAGATGTTGATCATCAGCTATAAGAACATTAATCATGGCAACAGTAGCCTCAAAATTTACGTATTTTAGGAAGACACATTGTATAGTTAAAATTGAGCGGACATACTTCTAAGTCTCCTCGAAACGTAGACCAGTAGCGAGCCTATTTATTTCTATTGTTCAATGGTTATTAGCACCGTTCGACAATTGCATTTTCGCGTTTTCTAAATAAGTCTCGGCAGGTTATTAATCGTTCAGTTTTTAAAATACCTGAGCTGGTTTTTTTCGCTATCAATAAAGTTTGTCTCAATTGTTTTTAGCTCATCAAAACTCTATTATATTAAGAATAAAACTAGACATCAAAATCATTTTTTCATAATTTTACAGTTATCTAACGACAGTGATAGAAGCAAAATAGAAGTATAAATTACACGCAATTTAAATATCGTTCAGATTAACTGGTTTTAAACTAGAAACAGTTAGCCAGACAAGATGTATATTTGTCGTATTTCACTAATATTCATATCATAATTAAAATTAAATTTATTTTAAGAAACATTACGATTCTAACGAATACTTTTTGTTGACGTTTATCAATTGAACCCAAGCGTCTGACAGATTTATCATTTTAAGTAAGTAGGCACAATATTTATAACGCCCAAACATCTCCCTATCTCCCCATCTCCCTATCTCCCTATCTCCCTATCTCCCTATCTCCCTATCTCCCTATCTCCCTATCTCCCAGTCTCCCTATCTCCCTATCTCCCAGTCTCCCTAAGCTGAACAATTATCTTCTATTTAATTACCCCCACCTACTTAGAAGCATCTACGTTAACCTGAATAAGATTACAAGACGACAAAACACTTCCAAGCAATGAAAATTATTCGTCTTTTGTTCAAAAGTTCAAATAATAATTTACTTTTGGCAGCGATAGCTAGTTTAATCAGCGGTGCTAGTAGTGCTGGAATTATCGCCGTAATCAACTATGCGATCGCCAATCTACCTGACTTACCTCAATGGTTGTTGTGGATGTTTATCGGTTTGGCAACAGTCTCCTGGATATTTCGCTTTACCAGTTGGATTTTGATTACTCGCCTGTCTCAAGAGATAATTTACAATCTGCGTCTGGACATGACCCAAAAGATCCTCAACTGTCCCCTACAGCACTTAGAAACCGTCGGTGCGCCAAAACTTTTAGCAGTCTTAACGGGAGATATCAATGTAATTGCTGGGGCTTCAATTCAACTAGCAGTTATGTTAGTCAATCTAGCGGTATTAATTGGCGTGTTTGCCTATCTATGCTGGCTTTCTCCTTTGTTGTTTGCCATCGTGCTAGGCAGTATTGCGATCGGATACGCTATCTACAGTTCGATCCAGCAGCAAGGAGTAAAATCTTTTAGTAAAGGTCGTCAGGTTCAAGACGTTTTATTCAAACACTTTCGTGCTATTACCGAAGGAACCAAAGAATTAAAGCTACACCGTTCGAGAAGAGTCGCATTTATCAATGAAGAGTTGCAGCCTACTGCTAGTGAAGCCAGAGATTATTGGGTCAAAGCAATTACGGCTTTCGCCATGGCAGGTTCAACAGGAACAGTGTTGTTTTTCGTACCTGTAGGTCTAATTCTGTTTGTCTTTCCCCAAATGAATGCTGTTGCCATCACCACGATCTCCAGCTATGCCCTGGCTGTCCTATATGCGATCAGCCCCATCACTGAAATAGTCACTTCCTTACCGCAAATAGCTCAAGCAAGTGTTTCTTTGAGTAAGATTGAATCTTTAGGATTGTCTTTGGCTACACCCGTTACCGAACCTAGTTTTCCTAGGGGGTCAGATTTTGGAGACGGCTGGACGAGTTGGCAGCTAGTTAGTATCAACCATGCTTACAGTAGCGATCGCCAAGAGCATCAATTTACTTTAGACAACATCAATCTTGAGTTTCAACCAGGAGAAATAGTTTTTATTGTCGGTGGCAACGGTAGCGGTAAATCTACCTTGGTTAAATTGATTACGGGGCTGTATACTCCCGATCGCGGTAAAATTTTGTTCAATAATGTTCCCGTTACCGATGACAATCGTGAATGGTATCGACAGCAGTTTTCCGCAATATTTTACGACTTTTATTTATTCGATCGCCTGATTGGTATCGACACAACGGAACGCAAGCTCGTACAGCATTACTTAACATTGCTGGAAATAGACCAGAAGGTAACGATCGAAGATGGAGTTTTATCCACGACTAATTTATCTCAGGGACAGCGCAAACGTCTGGCTTTACTGACTGCATATTTAGAAGATCGTCCGATATATGTCTTTGATGAATGGGCATCGGATCAAGATCCTGTATTCAAAGAAGTATTCTATAAGCAACTGCTGCCCGAATTAAAAAGTAGAGGTAAAACTGTAATTGCCGTAAGCCATGATGACCGTTATTTTGCGGAGGGCGATCGCCTAATAAAATTAGATTACGGTCGTGTCGTGCAATCTTAAAGCTAATTCTTATTTATCTGGTTTACTTACTACTTACTACTTACTACTTACTACTTACTACTTACTACTTACTACTTACTACTTTCGAGTAAATAGCTTTTGTGTCCTAACATAACTTTGTACGGCTATACCCGCTAGCGATCGCCCTAATTATTTTTCTCAAGCAACTTGTTTAATTCAGCATACTGAAGTTCGATCTCGGCTTGCAGCAAGGTTAGATCGTCGTCCATTTTATAGGAGTCAACTAATTTTTCAATATTTAGGCGATAGGTTTCCGTTGCCTCGGTAGGAGAGTCTAATATTTTGTCTAATTTCTCAAACAACAGTCGAGCATTTCGTAGTGTTTGCTCGATTTCCGTATCGGTATAGGTCAGCATCAATCGTTTAAATCTGTAGCTATGGGAGGCGAGAGTATTAGAATATAGTGCCATAATTGCGATCGCTAAAAACTAAACAGTACTACAAAATTTACTAGGCAAACTCAAGTTAGAATTGGCATTATAGTTATTTTCTCCATTATTTTTAGGTAATTATCAATGAATCCTGCCCTATCTCAATTCGGTTCTCAGATGTCACAGCTAACGGGAGTTAGAGCAATTATGAAAGACATTATTGAAACTTTGAGAAATAGTGCGGGGAGAGATTATATTAATCTTAGTGCGGGAAATCCTGTAATTTTGCCCGAAGTCGTCCAGTTATGGCGCGACTGTACTCATGAGTTATTAGACAGCGACGAATATGGCGAAGTAGTCTGTCGTTATGGTTCATCCCAGGGTTATGCACCCTTGATTGAGGCTGTAGTTCGAGATTTTAATACTCGCTACGGTTTAAATTTAAGCGATCGCCATATCTTAATTACGGGTGGTTCCCAGGCTTTATATCTCTATGCTGCTAATGCTTTTGGAGGCTACACTGCTTCGGGAGAACTCAGACAGGTTGTATTGCCACTGAGTCCCGACTATACGGGATATGGGGGAGTAAGTTTGACTCCCAAGGCTTTAGTGGCATATAAGCCAACTCTAGAAATAGATACAGCTCGACATCGGTTTAAATATCGTCCCGACTTTGAGCGACTACAAATTAACGAGCAAACTGGTTGCGTAATTTTTTCTCGTCCTTGCAACCCTACAGGAAATGTGATTAGCGATGAAGAAGTAAGAACAATAGCAGATTTGGCAGCCAAACACGATGTTCCCGTATTGATTGATTCTGCCTATGCCCCGCCTTTTCCCGCCTTGAACTTTACCGAAATGACCCCTCAGTTTGGCGGTAATATTATTCACTGCATGAGCCTGTCTAAAGCAGGTTTGCCAGGAGAGAGAATCGGTATTGCCATCGGCGATCCCAAATTAATTCAAATCTTAGAATCTTTTCAAACTAATGCCTGTATTCATTCCTCTCGTTATGGACAGGCGATCGCAGCTAGAGCTATTTCATCTGGTAAGCTGGCAGATATTGCCACCAATATTATTCGTCCTCACTACCGACGCAAAATTGAAGTTTTAGAAGATACTCTCGATGCAGCTATGCCCGATGTTCCTTGGTTTCTGCATCAGGGAGAAGGGGCGATTTTTGCCTGGCTGTGGCTACAAGATTTACCGATGACAGACTGGGAACTTTATCAGGAATTAAAGCAGGTAGGAGTAATCGCCGTACCTGGAAGCACCTTTTTTCCAGGTTTAAAAGAAGATTGGCAACACAAACAACAATGTTTACGCATCAGCTTGACTGCTACAGAAGACGAAATAGCCGAGGCGATGCAGCGTTTGGCGAAAGTTGCTGAAAGAGTCTATCAGTTGGTTAAAGCGTAAATTATCAAAGACAGTTTGAGTTTGATATCGTCCACAGATGAACACAGATAAACGCGGATGAATAGATTAGGTCAAATGAGCATTTATGATTCTTGAATTAGCGGGGTACACCCAAACAACTAACGACTAACAACCAACAACTAACAACCTTAACTATTTAATAAAGTTTATACCAAGCTTCTAAACAATGAACAATGGACAGTCAACCATCAACAATGAAGAATGGTTGGAAGTAGGAACGATTACCTCTCCTCAAGGCTTAAAAGGAGAATTGAGGGTATATCCCAACTCTGATTTTCCCGAACGATTTACCCAAGCGGGTACTCGCTGGCTACAGCACCCCGATACATCCGCGATTACCACAGTGCAGTTGCGTGGTGGTAGATATCTTGCAGGAAAAAATCTCTATGTAATTAAATTAGAAGGAGTTGAAGATCGCGATCGCGCTGAGGAATTGCGTAACTATAAATTACTCGTGAGTAAAAGCGATCGCCCCAAACTAGACAAAGATGAATATCACGTTGCTGACTTGGTGGGTTTGGAAGTCTACCATCAAGCAACAGGGGAAAATATTGGCGTAGTGATCGATATGTACTCTGCGGGAAACGATTTATTGGAAGTCAAGCTGCACCAGCAACCCGAAACCACCAAAGCAGCTAAACGAGATCTATCTCAAATCAGTCGTCGCAGTAAACGCAAAAAGTATCGACCAAAACCAAACAAGCCAATAACAATATTTGTTCCATTCGTCAAAGAGATTGTTCCTGTAGTCGATCTCGATCACCAAAGACTAGAAATATCTCCTCCCGACGGTTTGATCGATATTCACGAAACCGAATAGTTTGAATTCAACCACATTAAAAGCAAAAGTATCAAGCTATGTTAGATCGGCTTTTGATGTTGTGTCTACAAATTCTTAAGCTTGAAGGTCTAAATTAAAAACATAGGAACCCAAATGTACTTGTCGCGACCACATTTCGTATTCGATGCGGACATTTTTGGGCAAGGGATCGTTTTCTACTTTTAAATAACGGGTAAAATTACGCAAACGCAAGGATTGGCTAGGGCGATCGGGATGACTATTGAGACAGTAACGACTTACTCCATATATTCCCCTTTGCCAAAAATGCCGATAATTCAGTCTCTTATTGTTTTGCACACTCATCATCACTCGGTGAGGTGAAATTTCTAGCCAAAATAATTCTTGCTCGAAATTATTGTTATTGGATACCGAACAGGGTAAATTTTGTCGTTCTAGCAATAGATGGAATCGCTCTCGATCCTTCTGATATAAAGATGCTTTAGCCTCAATGACATCCCAAACAGGCAAATCAGTGGAAACAAGAGAAAGATAAACGGTTTGATAGCGGTTGACTAACATGGAAAATTTTGTAGCGAGGCTCACTTTATTTATAGGATATCCTTTACACTAAGCAAATCGGTAGACCCCAAATTACTTTTATTCAAATACTTGCCAATCCTCTGACCATTCGCTATCATTATTTATGGCTGAACTAAGCAATCCTCAGTAGCTCAGTGGCAGAGCGGTCGACTGTTAATCGATTGGTCGTAGGTTCAAATCCTACCTGGGGAGTTTTAAACAATATCTTACAATATCTTAACGAAGTGATGAGCCTTAGCTAAGGAAAGGCTTCAAATTTTGCATATTACGAGACAGTTAAAATTTTTTGTGTCGTTCCCGCTCAAGCTCAAGAGCGATCGCCCTGAAAGATTATTTGGTGTAATTCTGGCTAATTAATAAAAAAGGTTCTATTACCTGTTGTCCCAGACTGAAGCGCAAACCGCTGTATCAAGTTAGATAAATATAGAATTAGAATATCTATCTCTGGTTGAGGCTGAATTTAAACAGTTATCTATCTTGTTATAGTTTCCTGTCAATTTAAAAATCACTAGTTTGGTTATTAGTAACTTGGAAAAGTTAAAAAATATTAAATTGGAGATTGAAAAATAATATGACTACAGGCACTTCAGGACAAAATGTAAGTGGCGCACTTGGCTCTTACGGTAGTTTATCCACAGACGAAAAATTAGCTTTACTCTGGTATGTTTATACTAAAATGGGAACATCAGTGACTCCCGCAGCACCAGGAACAGCAGCCGACGAAATTGTTGAAGGATTATTTAACCAGGTAAAAGAATTGTCTCGTGAAGAACAATTAGACGTACAGCGCAAAATTATTGAATCGCAAGATACCCTGATTTCTCGTGAGTACGGTTCTTTGAGTCAAAACAGCAAGCTATATTTTTGGTATCGTTTGGCGCAGGGGATGGAAGCTGGAACGATTGTTCCTATGCCCGATAATTATGAACCTAGTGGCAGTGTAACAGGGTTATTGTCTCAGATTGAAGCAATGGAATTTGAGCAGCAAATTACTTTCCTTAGAGATGCCGTAGTCGGTGCTGGTGCCGAACCAAAATCTGGTGCAGAGGTATAATTTTTGGCAAAGATTTACTATTGAAGTGCATTTCACATCGTAATTAAACCAATTGTTTAATCATCGCTTTGGTTAATCGCTATTAAATTCCTGGACATTCGTTTACAAAATACGCAACGGATGTCCAAATTTTTACGAAGCAAAAGAATCTTCTGTAACCCTTTGATTTAGTTAAACATCGTTATATTTTATTAGTACAAACGCTCACCTTAACAGGGGTAGTAGTAAGTAGTAATTAAGTATCTTAACGTTGACACGTAATGCTATAAAACCTTGGTTGATGTCAATAGCTTTTATCTATAACAAGAATTGGTAAAATCGATCGCCATTGAGACAGATATTTAGGTAAGGTACTTTTATAGAGATTTTCAATCGAGGCTCATAGTCTTTAGGCTGGGGCTTTTAGTGAAACAGTTTCAAATTTGGTTTTACTTAGCTTACAGCTGATAGCTTATAGCCTATAGCTTTAACAGGAGATGTAATTGATGTCTGACAATCGAAGAAGCCGAGAAGTAACCCAAGGCGACCAGCGATCGCCCAATCGTGCTATGTTACGGGCGGTGGGTTTTGGCGATAATGATTTTACTAAGCCTATAGTCGGTTTGGCAAACGGGTATAGTACTATTACTCCCTGCAATATGGGAATCAATACCCTAGCACTACGAGCAGAAACCGCCCTCAAAGACGCTGGGGCAATGCCTCAGATGTTTGGCACAATTACTATTAGCGATGGTATCTCTATGGGTACAGAGGGAATGAAGTATTCCCTAGTATCCCGTGACGTGATTGCCGACTCGATCGAAACTGCCTGCAACGGACAGAGTATGGATGCGGTGCTGGCTATTGGCGGTTGTGATAAAAATATGCCTGGAGCAATGTTGGCTATCGCTCGGATGAATATTCCTGCTATCTTTGTTTACGGTGGGACAATTAAGCCAGGCTCACACAACGGTAAAGATTTGACTGTAGTGAGTGCTTTTGAAGCAGTCGGACAATATAGCGCGGGTAAGATCGACAAGGCAGAGTTAGACGCGATCGAACACAAAGCCTGTCCTGGGGCTGGTTCTTGCGGGGGGATGTTTACCGCCAATACGATGTCTTCCGCCTTTGAAGCGATGGGGATGAGCCTACCCTACTCCTCGACGATGGCAGCAGAAGATGAAGAGAAAGCAGAGAGTACGGAAAAGTCTGCTTTTGCTTTGGTAGAAGCGATTAAACAGCAAATATTACCCAGTCAGATTCTAACTCGCAAGGCGTTTGAAAATGCGATTACCGTAATTATGGCAGTAGGGGGATCGACTAACTCTGTTTTACACTTATTGGCGATCGCTAACACGATGGGGGTTGAACTGACTTTAGACGATTTTGAAACTATTCGTCAGCGAGTCCCAGTAATCTGTGACCTCAAACCATCGGGAAAATACGTCACCGTGGATTTACACAAGGCTGGTGGCATTCCGCAAGTAATGAAAATGCTTCTGGCACACGATTTATTACACGGAGATGCTCTAACAATTACGGGAAAAACCATCGCTGAAGTTTTGGCGGATCTACCCGAACATCCCCCGCAAAACCAAGATGTAATTCGTCAGTGGGGCAACCCCCTTTATCAACAAGGACATCTCGCTATACTCAAGGGTAATTTAGCTAGTGAAGGTTCGGTAGCCAAAATTACTGGAGTCAAAAATCCGCAAATTACTGGTTCTGCTAGGGTGTTTGAATCAGAAGAAGAATGCCTATCGGCAATTTTGGACGGCAAAATTAAGGCTGGAGATATCATCGTCGTGCGTTATGAAGGTCCCAAGGGAGGTCCTGGAATGCGGGAAATGCTTGCTCCCACCTCGGCAATTATTGGTGCTGGATTGGGTGACTCTGTAGGCTTGATTACTGATGGACGTTTTTCTGGCGGTACTTATGGCATGGTTGTCGGTCATGTTGCCCCCGAAGCTGCCGTAGGCGGTACAATTGCTCTGATTGAAGAAGGAGACAGTATTACGATTGATGCCCGCCAGAAATTATTACAGCTCGATGTTGATGAAACTGAACTAGAACAGCGTCGTCGCCAGTGGCAGGCAAGACAGCCTAAATATACCAGGGGAGTTTTAGGTAAATACGCCAAACTGGTTTCTTCTAGTAGTTTGGGTGCGGTAACGGATTTGGATTTGTATAGTTAAATTTCGTTAGAGATTGGGGCATAAACTTGCCCCTTTTAGAGGAATTGGCGATTAAAATTAAATCGAGCTATTTTACTATGCGGGCGTTGATGTCAAATTCATTTCGCATACGCGAACACTACGATCAATATACTTTATATAGTTGAATATTTATTTGGTGGGCAACAAGTTATTTCTGAAACCATAATTGGCTTGTATTGTTTTTTTGCCCACCCTACCTGTTTAATAGATTTAGGTTAAAACTTGCCAGATTGTCGCGGGATGATAGAGATATAAAGGCGATCGCAATAGATGAGCCAATACTGTTCGGTTAGTCTTTCAAGTTATTTCGTTCTCCCCCTAAATCCCCCAATTCTGGGGGACTTTAATGAATCTTACTCCCCCAAATTTGGGGGCTGGGGGGCTTAACCGAACGGTATTGATAGATGAGCAACTTCCCAGAATCAATATTTCGCTCATGCAAGAATAATTAGGCATGACGCAAGTAAATTAATGTTAACTAAATCTATTGTATTTCTGGCTGCTTTATTTTCTGTAACTTCAACATCGTAGTGCAGAATGTCAGCCATAAAAACCCAATTCCATAGCCCCCAATAATATCAGTTGGCCAATGTACCCCCAGATATAATCTACTCAAGCCGATCGCACCGATAATTGATATTGCGATTGAATAAATAGCCCAGGAAAATTGCGGATAGCGGGTTGCTAAAAGGTAAGCTAAAAATCCGTATAGAACCGTCGCTCCCAAGGCGTGACCACTAGGATAGCTAAAAGAAACTTCCTCGATCGCCGATTGCCAGAGATCGGGGCGGGTTTTACCAAATACGGACTTTAGACCATAGCTGAGAATTACCCCGCCTGCACAATTGATAAAAAATATTTTGACTTCCTGATAATATTGTCGCCATAAAAGTAAGGTTACAGCAATTAATACTAATACCACTGCCGTCTTGGGATCGTTAAGACGGGTAATAGTTTGCATAATGCGATCTAAAGTTGGATTGGCAAAGGAATGAATCCATAGCAGAATGATTTTATCGAAGGCAAAGGCTTCACGGTCTAATACTTCGTCAGAAATTTGAGCCACAACATAGATAATCAACAGACAGCTAACTATCCCTACCGTTCCTACCGTAGCAATTAGAGAAGTAATTCTTAAGTGGATCTTGTCCTGCCAAAATTTAACTAGTTTTTGTAACAAAATTTGCATAATAAAAGATAGTCAAAGGCGATCCTAGGAATAGGACGATCGCCCATCGCTGGTTTTTATAGATTTAATATTTATACTTATTTTAAGCAGCTATCGCATAACAGCAAAGGTATTGTAGTCATTTTGAATAATTGTGAAACTGTTAATTAGGAGAAATTGAACCATTGAAACGTCGTAAATTGCTGTATTGGGGCGGAATGGCTGGGCTAGGTTTAGCTTTAGGCAGTCATTATTTGCCTAGGGCAACAGCTTCAGATGCCTTTGAAAGTAAAACTTCTAAAACTTCTCCTTTATTTCGCTTTGTCGCTATCGGCGATGTGGGAACGGGTAATATAGGACAAATGGCGATCGCCGAGGTGATGAACGACTATTACCGACAGCATCCTTTTGAGCTAGTTTTGATGGCTGGAGACAACATCTATGAAGATGGAAACATCAGAAGGGTTGGCGCGACGTTTAGTAGACCCTATCACTATCTGAGAAGACAAAACGTTCCTTTCTATGCGGTTTTGGGCAACCACGACATTAGAACCAACAACGGTATCGATCAGATAAATTTTTCTGGGTTTAATATGCAGGGACGTTACTACACCTTTAGCAAGGGTATCGTGCAGTTTTTCGCTCTCGACACCAATCCCAATGCAGACTGGTCAACACAGCTTGGCTGGCTAGAGAAAAATTTGGCAAGTTCTACCGCTATTTGGAAAATTGTCTTCGCCCACCATACTCTTTATTCCTCTGGAATTCATGGCAGTAGTCCCGAACTTATTGCCACCCTATCCCCTTTGTTCGCTCGCTATGGAGTTCAGCTTTATCTTAACGGACACGACCATAACTACGAACGCACCATACCACTTGACGGCACGACTTATTTAACCTGTGGTGCAGGAGCAAAAACCCGCCCTGTTTTTAGTTCCGATTGGACTGCTCGTTCGGCTGCCAGATTGAGCTTTGCTACCATTGATGTCTATCCCAAAAGATTGGAAATTCAGGGTATTGGTAAAAATGGCAAAGTATTCGATCGCGGTGAAATACTCATCGGTTGAAAGTAAATTTAGTAGTAATGGTCTGGGCGATCGTTCTAATTTGATTTAGAACTAAGCAGAAGTCGGAAGTTCGATATAGTCCAGCAGTGTACGTGGTTGGGGAATAGGCTCATTATCTTCTCTCAAGCCTTCAAAATGAAATTCTAAAGCTTCAGCAAACTGTTGTTTAACTTCCTCTATGGTCTTACCTGTAGCAACACAGCCAGGGACATCGGGAGAATAAGCTGCATAGTTATTCTTCGCTTTTTCGATAATAATAGGGTAGCGCATAGTTTAGTTGTTTTCTATTTGAGCTTGTTTCCAAATATTATTAAGAGTACCAGGAGGTAATTCATCAGACATTTTTCCAGGTACAGTAACTTTTCCTTTTTTTACTGGATGTTTGAATTGCCTGTGTGAACCTTTAGTTTTATGTAAATACCAACCATCTTGTTCTAAAGTTTTGATTACCTTCCTAACCTTAATTCTACGCAGTCTATAATGAGTTTGAGCTAATTATAGTAAAACCATAAAATTAGACTTTCTTGGGAGGTATAAGTATAGAAGCTATTAGATAAACTAAAAAACCAGCAGCCATCCCTGGAAAGACTTCATACACTGCGCCTGACAATCCTAGACCAAAATTTATTGTAAACAGACCTGGTATCAATAGTTCTTCTAATTTCCAAAACATCGAAACGGCAATACCGACTAACATCATAGCGATCGCCACAGGAGTAGAGACTGGTTTTTCCAAGCTACGTAAAATTAGTAAAACTCCCAAGCCAGAAGCCAAAATCGACCAGGCAAAGACAATCAAATCAAAAACACTATCGTTATTCGCCAAGGCAATTACTAAAACGATCGCGGTAACGACTAAAGTACCAATTTTGGCATATCTATAGGATTTAGCTAACCCTGGAAACAAGTCTTGAGTTAGGGCAGCCGAACAGGATAGTATTTGAGAATCGGCGGTAGAAATTGTCGCTGCAAACAAGCCCGCCAAGATTACCCCTACTAGTATTCCTGGTAAGAGACTTTGGGATAAATCTAGCAGTGCCAATTCTGGATCGTTTAAGTCGGGCAACAATACTCGTGCTGCTAGTCCGATAAAAATGGCGGTAAAAGCGGTAATAATTCCGCAGATAGTTCTAATATCCCGCGCCTTATTCATGTTATCTGCCGAATCAATCGCCATCGCCCTGACTACAATATGTGGTTGTCCTACGGCACCGAAACCTGCTACTAACCAGCCAATAAAAAACGGCAGAAATCCCCAGGGTAAATCTAAGGGAAACAACCTAACCAAATTTGCATCTATTTGGCTCAAATTGGTATAGATGTCATCGACTCCTCCACTGGCAGAGATAGTAACCACCAACAACATCAATAAAGCACCAATCATCACGATAGTTTGTACCGAATCCGTCCAAATTGAGGCTCTAATTCCTCCAGAAAAGCAATAAAGCACTACAATAATTGCCCCGATAATAATTCCCCAGGCATAATTCCAGCCAAATAGACTGTTGAGGGCTTTGCTTCCTGCCAACAGCTGGGCAGCAGCATAAGTACCCAAGAAGAAAATCGTAATTAGCGCCGAAATAACCGCAATCCAACGATAACCAGGCTGCTTTTGTGCCAAAAAGGCGGGGACAGTTTCCGCGTCAGATGCTTCCGATGTCAGGCGTAATTTCTTGAAAACCAACGTCCAGGCTAGCCAGTCGCCGATCGCCCAGCCAATTGCCAGCCAAATTGCCGATAAACCCTGAGTATAGGCGTATCCCGCTTGTCCCGTAAACAAAAAACCGCTCTGCCCAGTAGACAAAGCTGATAAAGCGATCGCCCAAGGATTAACCTTTCTTCCTGCCAGAAGATAGTCGGTAGTCGTATCCTGTTTTTGAGTTGCTGCATAAACACCAACTACGGTGAATAGAATGAGAAAGAAGATAAAAGAAAGGGCGATCGACATTAATATTAGTTAGTAGTTGGTAGTTATTGCAAACTAAATTCCATACCCGACAGACTGTTATCGGTTTTGATTATTTTCTCTAGTTTAAATCCGCTTGTTTCAAACAATTCTTGAAATTGCTTTTTAGTACGCCAGCCCCCACCAGAAGTAGCCACGTTAATTTGTACGGCGAAGATACCAGGCATAATGCCATCGGCTTCAGTTTTTGGTTCGTCTAGGTCGGGAACAAAAGACTGTAATAAAATTAGTCTGCCATCTTGGGGAAGTGCTTGCTTGCAGTTGGCTAAAATTTTCCTGGCATCTTGATCACTCCAGGCAGAGATAAAATGCTTCATCACAATTGCCTCTGCACCTTGAGGGATTTCTTTAAACACGTCCCCTGTTTTGATTTCAATCGCATCTGGATCGACACCCAAACTGCCAATATATTCCCTGGCGGTTTCGGCAACCTCTGGCATATCAAATAAAATACCCTTACACCCATAACGCTTGACGATATTGGCAATCAGACCACCTTGTCCACCTCCGACATCCATTACCGTTTCATACTGCCCAAAATCATAGGCATTGAGTAATCCGTCTACCTGAGAGTTGGTCAGAAAACTCATTGCTTTGATAAAAGTGTCTTTGCTCCACTCGTTATCATAACAGTGTTGATAAACCCCTTTGTTGTTAGCCAGTTCAAACGGAACGACACCCTTTTCTAATGCCTCTGGTAAAATCTTCCAGGCATCCCATTGGGCGGGTTCGATCAGGTGCATGACCAAATGTCCTGCTGAAGGTTCGCCATCGGTTACTAATAAAGCAGATGTTTCTGTGGGGGCAAATACTCGTCCTGGCTTTTCTTCCAATACATCTACGTGAGCTAAGGCACGGAGAATAAAGTATAGTCGTTCGGTGTCGGTGTTAGTTTTTTGGGCTAAACTCTCTACCGTTTGTTCACCTTTATTTACAAGATCGAAGATACCCAAGCGAGTTGCCACGTAAAGACATTTGCTCTTAACAAAGGTCAGCATTAAATCGAAAACTTTTTGTTTTGCTGCTGTATTAGAAGTTGTGCTAGTTGATACCATTATTGTTGTTGATGGATAATTATTAGTTGATGGATAATTATTAATAGTCAATTGCTGTCAAGATGTTACCAGCCTTAATCTCCGCCAATTTCGACTAATTTGCCGATATTGAAATCGATTTTTACCCAACCTTTAAGACGGCGTAAGTTGTCTAGCAACAGCAGGGGAATTTGCCAATTATGCAGCATCAAAAAGGGCAGAGGATCGTCTGGAGTTAGAATAGCATCAGTTCCTTGGGTTATTTTCTGCCACCAAGCATTCAAATCTTTTAGAGAACGAATGTTTAATAGTCTCCAAAGTTCGTGATACGTCCAGTAAGTCGGTTTGCTGTCGGGTAATGGCGTAATCGGTTCTTCTTCTGGTTCGCCATCGGTGAGATATGCTTTGGCTACCCCTGGATGATCGTGGAACATGGTGATCGCCGAATGCAGACGGGGGTTACATTCGATGGGATAAACCGTCCCGTCCTCAGTTTGAATCATGTCAAAACAAATTTGCCCCGTTAGATTCATTTTTTCGACAAAGGTTGCTACCCACTGATAAATGGCAGGGTTATCTACCTGTTGGTAATTAACCTGGAAGGGGGAAGACTGGGAACAGCAGTGTAGCCTGATTTTTCCTTGGCGCGCCGTAGCGTGGAAGCAATATTCCTGTCCGCGAATAAATTCCTGCATTACCCAAGGTTTTTTGGGACTAATCGGTAAGCTACGCACATAATCTTCCATTCCTGGAAAGGGCAATCTAGTTAAATCTAAGCGCAGTACGGAATCGTAAGGAATACTTTTAACTATATATTTACTGCCGTCCCTGGCAAAGTCAAAATCTAAGATCTGCTGCGGATCGCTAATGCGAAAAACTTTGGGGGCGGACAAGCCTAACTCCCTTGCTTTAGAGCAAAAGGCGTGTTTGTCATCGAGAATCTGGGTGACTTCTGGCTCTAGATGAATTGATTCACAGTAAGGTTCTAAAGCTTTTTTAGCCAAAGAATCATAGTAGCTAGCGATGGGACTAGATACGGGAACAAAAAGATCGATCTTCTCTTGCTTTACTATGTCAACCAACGCTTGACAATAGGCTTCTGGCTCTTGTTCGGGAACGGGTACAGTATAAAAGCCTTTAACTGCACGGGAAAAGCGATGTCCCGACAGCCAATATTTATGAGTTTCGACCAAATACACGTCGTGTCCGTCTCGATAAAACGACCTGGCAAGCTGTAAAGCCTTGGTCATCTTTGCTCCAGTAATCAGAATTCTTTTTTTCTCTATAGGAGTAGCAGGAGCGATCGCTTGGTCAGCAAAAATATTACCTACTAAAGATACTAAGATCATTCCCAAATTAACAGGAAGCAGAAGCAATAATAAAATCAGAGTACCTAGGTTTTTGACGATCGCTGAACCACGTTCGGTTATAGATGATGTTTGTGCCATTGGTTGAAGTCACGAGTTGGGAGTTAGAAGTTGAAATATGTCAAGCTCAATTTTCTATTTTTTGCTCCCTGTTTGCTTTGATTTATTTACGCTTGATGATAGTTAAGCCGTCGCGGATTGGCACTAAAACCTGCTCGACACGGGGATCTTTAGCAACAAAACTATTGAAGCGGGCGATCGCTTCTCCGTTATCTGTACGCTGTTCGGCAGGTAGATAGGGTTGTCCCTGCATCAAAGTATTATCTACACAAATAAAGCCATTGGGAGCCAACAAATCCGTATCCAACAACAGGTTTAGATAATCGATATAGCCACCTTTATCGGCATCAACAAACGCTAAATCGAAAGACTCTCCCGCATCTACTAGCTCTCGCATTGTTTCGATCGCGGGGGCAACTCTTACTTCAATTTTTTTACCATGTTCGGAGGCAGCAAAGCAATCAACCGCAAACTGGGAAACATATTCATCCACTTCACAAGCCAGCAAATAACCGTCATCGGGTAAGGCTTCAGCGATCGCTAAAGCGGAATAGCCAGTAAACATCCCTACTTCTAAGACTCGTTTGGATTGGCTAATAGACACTAGTATCTTCAATAGTTGCCCTTCAATATGCCCAGAAAGCATTTCTTGCTCCAAGGCTTTTACGGTTTCGCCGTCGTCAAAGCGTTTACTCCAGTCTTCTTGTTGAGTACGTTCTGTCAGGTTGGCTAAAGCTGGTGATTCGGCAGTGGCGCACTCTGCTAGATAAGGATCTAGACCCGCAGCCAAACGATATGCTTGTTCTAAAGATGTCTTGAATTCAGTCGAAACTGATTCGGTTTTTGCCGTATTAAGTATTTGTTCTAGTTGCTGAACGAGAATACCCAAAGGAGTTACGGGTCTAGCGGTTTCGTATCCATTTTGCTCAAAATCCACTCTGCTTAGGAACGAACTCGACTCTTTTAGATCTGATGTATCTTTTGTATTTACCACGGTAAACTAAATGCTCCCCACTAATAATTCTGTTGCTTTTTTTTGTTGATGTATACTTGCGTTCTCAATCCTGTATCTAAACAGAGTCGGTACCAATATCCTGAAGTTTAGCGAATGTTTTTTAAAACCTACGCTAATTTGGCTAGGTAACAATACTAGAGAATACGATGAAATCGCTATCGTAATGCTTAAAAAAGGCTGCGGTTTGCTTTCGAGACAAATTACTATCTACTATCAAACTGCCATTACTCTAGCTGTCTTCATGCTCCATTTTGCTAGTATTAAATGCTTCTTTAGTTCTTTAAAATAAAAAGTTGTACTTTATTTCTCCAGGACTTTCCAGCCGAAACACAGTTTCGGTAGTAAGATTGACCGAACAACTCAGTCAGAGACCATACTAAATCCGATTGGTAAAAGTAACTTTCACCAGGAAGCAAAAACTCATTTAAGTTTCCTAGAGTTGGAGTAGCGACCCCTCACTACAGGCAAGAAGCCTGATTTGACCGCCAATCAAAGTAAATTGTTTATTTCTGGACAAGAAAAAAATTGACCGAAGCAAATTTATGCTGCGATTCGTCTGGCAAACTAACAACTATCAACAAACTCCATTCACCGAAGGCAGTGACTTGGCGTTATTGTTAACAGCCTAAAAGTTTACTATCTTTGATTTAAATCCAAAATTATCTTTTTTTGGTGTGGGTTAATCCCGCTAAACTCAAAATAAAGATTCTAGTTTACAAAGCATTTATGGATAGCTTTTAATTAGTTTTATTCAGCTTTATCTATATACTTAGCACAATTTTCATTATTAGAGTATCCGCATATAGTCGTAATTTTATAAAAATTGTCAGATAGATCGCTGATTGATTTGCAGCTATGCAGAAAACTTTCTGTATACTTATTTACTCTTTTATTAAAGCAAGTTTACATGGGGAATTTTATCATTATTTGTAAAAAAATGTAAACTAAAGCTTAATCTTGTTGTTTAAATTCAAATCATTTTGGGCAACAGAAAGCTGTAGCCATTGTTTTCGTTAGTCTAAGGCGATCGCTAGATGGCAAGATTAGTTTTCAGAAAAAATTAATTGATTTTAAATTTTCTTGGCAATTGAATGTTTACAACACTAGGGCTTCAATTTCTGCTACTTTAGTCGGCAACTGTGCAGTCAAAACCTCTGTGCCAGAGTCGGTTATCAAAACATCATCTTCAATTCTGATTCCTTTAACATCACCAAACTGTGCTAGACGTTCCCAGTCAACTACATCCTGATATTTAGCTCGAAAATTGGAGTCACTTAAAATTGCGGGGACTTGATAAAAACCTGGTTCGATAGTGACAAGCATTCCTGACTGTAAGGGGCGGTTTAACCTAAGATATCCCAGTCCAAAGCGATCGCTTCTGGTTCTTCCTGGTTCGTATCCTGCTATATCGCCTAAGTCTTCCATGTCGTGAACATCTAAGCCCAGCAAATGCCCTACACCGTGAGGGAAAAACAGGGCATGGGCATCGGTAGCAACCAAATCTTGAGGCTTACCCTTAAGAATACCTAAATCTACCAAACCTTCGGCAATTACGCCCGCTGCCAACAGATGAATTTCCTGATATTCTACCCCAGGGCGCATCTGGGCAATACAGCGATCGTGTGCTGCTAAAACTATCTCGTAAAGATCTTTTTGAGTACTGGAAAACTTACCCGAAACTGCCCAGGTGCGAGTGATATCTGCTGCCCAACCGTTAGGGGTTTCTGCCCCAACATCGGCAAGTAATAAGTCTTGGGGTTGTAGCTTGTTGCTATAAGTTTCGTTGTGTAATACTTCTCCGTGTACCGTAACAATACTGTTGTAGGCACAACACATATTATGAGCAATGATTACTCCTTCCATTGCCCCCCGTATTTGGGCTTCGGTTGTCGAGTGTTTGGTAGCAGCCATTCCTGCTTTGTGTGCTTCGACAGACACGGCAGCAGCTTGACGTAATTCCTGTAGTGCCAAAGGGTCGTGTTGCGATCGCAATTTTACTACAGCTTTAGCCAGTTCTAAATCTAGATCCTTGAGGCGATCGGAGAATGCTACAGAACGATCTAATAAACGACATTGTTCTTGATAGGTAGTTGATTCCTGTACCGCTATGGTAGCTGCATCCTTGGTTTTCTGAGATAATTCAGCCAGCGGATAAACCCGATCTGCACCAATGATCGCGCCAATTTCCTCTCGTTGTGGTGTTTCGCCATGCCATAGAGTTGCCTGAGGTGGCGGGTTATCCATGAATAGTTCTAATTTGCCATCCTCCATACGGACGGCAGCATTATCTATAGGGATTCCCGCAAAATATAAAAAATGGCTACTGGCACGAAAAGCAAGTTTGTTGGCTGGGAAATTTCGCCCTACTCCTCTGCCAGACCATAGTATCACTGGCTGGGCTACTGCTTGAGCCAGTTTGTTTCTTCTTTGTTTTAAACCTTCAATCAAAGACTGGGCAACCATTTAGGATCGATCGGGTGTAACTACAAGATATCTAAGGCGATCGCTATAACCCAGAAATTCTTAAGAGATACTAACCAAAGCCAGGCGATCGTCTATCAATTCTAATATTTATTACACTATTTATTACACGCGCTTTTCTAGGTATTGACCAATAGTAATCTCTTCTTCAGCACGAGAGATAATTGTCTGTCTGGTACGATACTTACTACCAATTAGCTTGATTTCCTCTTCAAAAACGTTGGCATTATACTCGGTACGCAAACTCATAGTCTCGGCATTGACAAAAGAGCAAATTGCCACAATGGGTTTTGGGGTGGCAAATCCGCGATCGCGATACAAAATGTTGCCTCGAATTCCAAAGACGGTTGAACCAGTCACGGGCTTACGGTTTTGATTGGTGTAGTTGCTTTCCCAAGTTACTTTAGTTCCGCAAACTAATGCTGCTAAATCTTCAAGTTCGTGGCTTTGGGCTAATTCAATTAACTCTGGCGCACCTCGTTCTAGGAAAGAAATATTGAGCAGACTTTCAACTTCTTGAGGTTGAGTATCTTTGTTTAGGCTGTAATATCGACGCTGAGAATTCCAGCTACCTGCCGACTTACGGAAAAAGTCTACCGCTAAGGACTCTAAAGCAATGCTAGTTGTTTCCGCAGATCTCATTTTGGCTCTTTCCTCTTTTTCAACAGATAAACACAAAGCTCTTTCTGTCAAGCAATAGACTTTGTGCGTAATATCTCTTAATATATCACGAACCAATATTACTGACATTCTCTCTTCAGCTATATTCTGATTAATTGATTAGACTAACTGACATTACGCAGTTTTGAGAGATTGCAGTTCAAGCATAGCGTGTTGCAAAGCTTGTATGTAAATACGACTCCGCAAAGCAAAATGATTCATTTTGTGTTTTATTTTCAAACATTCCAATTTAAAT
>JADEXJ010000304.1 GCA_015207195.1 Pleurocapsales cyanobacterium LEGE 10410 | reverse complement strand
TTATCAGCCAGAGACAATTAGTTTGTTCGAGCAAATAAGAGCAAGAGGAACAAAATTAGATATCGATGATTTTGGTACGGGTTATTCATCTCTACAATATCTGAATCGCTTTCCTATCAATACTCTCAAGATTGATCGCTCTTTTATCCAAGGAATGTTACACGAGCGAGAAAATTTTGAAATTGTCAAGATGATTATTACCCTCGCCAAAACCCTCAAGCTAGATCTTGTTGCCGAAGGAATTGAAAATTTGAAACAGCTAAAAGTTTTGAAAACTTTAAACTGTAAATTGGGTCAAGGATATCTTTTTTCTAAACCAGTAGATCGAGAATCTGCCGAACTACTAATCGATGAAGGCTAAGTCACTCCACTTGGTCTAGCCAGCCAGCAAATTCGGTAGCGAAAGTACCGCCAATAATTGAGCGACGTATCTGTTGGGTAAAGCGAATTAATTCCGTAACGTTGTGGAGAGACAGCATGATGTAGCCCAGCATTTCTTGCGATCGCACCATGTGATTGAGATATGCCCGACTATAGTTTTGGCAGGCATAACAGTCGCAGGTTTCGTCGAGGGGTTGATAGTCTCTTTTATATTGAGCATTTTTGATATTAATTCGCTCGCCCCCTACCAAAGCAGTACCATGACGACCAAAGCGAGTAGGAATCACGCAGTCAAATAAATCTATCCCTGAGGCGATCGCCAAAGCCATTTCTCGATAGGTTCCTACACCCATCAAATAACGGGGTTTATTCGCTGGTAACAGCGGTGCGGTATGTTTGACCGTAGCATTAATCAATTCTGGAGTTTCTCCCACGCTGACCCCACCAATGGCATATCCAGGTAGGTCTAATTCTGTTAACTGCTCTGCTGCCTTAGTCCTCAGATCGAGGTGGATTCCTCCTTGAACAATGCCAAATAGGGCTTGGTTGTTTGTGTTGTGATGGACATCAATACATCTTTTCAACCAGCGATAGCTGCGATCTGTAGCTGCTTGCACCTGCTCCTTAGTTGCGTTGGCTGGCGGACATTCATCAAATGCCATGATTACGTCTGCACCCAAAGCATTTTGAATCTGAATCGATCGCTCTGGGGTCATCTCGATGATGCTGCCGTCACGGGGAGATTTAAATGTTACTCCTGTTTCGGTAATCGAGCGCATTTCACTCAGGCTAAAAACTTGAAATCCGCCCGAATCGGTCAAGATTGGCTGATTCCAAGCCATAAAATCGTGCAGTCCTCCAGCTTCTCTCACGATCTCTTCACCTGGCTGGAGATGAAGATGATAGGTATTTGCCAAGATCATCTGAGCTTTGGCAGCCTCAAGCTGTTGCGGAATAATTCCTTTGACCGTTGCCAGAGTACCGACGGGCATAAATCTCGGTGTTTCGACAATGCCATGAGGAGTATGAAAAACTCCCGCTCTGGCGTTGGTGCGATCGCAGGCTGCCTGACATTCAAATGAAAATCCCACTCTTTATTGTCCTGAACTATAGTTGGGTAGCTAAATTAAAATTCGTCATCGAGCTGCACATCCAAACGTGCAGATAAAACTTCTGTGACCACCGCCTCGATAGTTTCTGCATCGATGTTTCTCGAAAAGCCCTCTTGAGTAGTTCGATACACGGGAATCAGACGTAGCTGGCGATTATCTTGAACGAGATCGAAACAAGCTCGATTTTCGCTGGATTTACTTAGCTGTAAATAATCAAAACTTTGAATATTTAAATAAATTTTTCCGTTGGCAATCAAGGTTGATTGATGAGAATTACTAAAAATTTCTCGAATAAATCCCTGTCCTTCGCTACTTACCCGTCCGTCTATCGTGTGAACATAACAGACATGACATAGATCGGATAGTAGGCGTTTGATATCATCTCGGTCGATCGCGATCCCCTCATCTACAATACAGGGGGCGGGAAAAGATTCTCTGCCGTGATGTTTACTCATAAGAAGTATATTTGAATCAAATTACCCAGCTAAAGATTTGGTTGCTGGAAATACGGTGTAAAAATAACGTAGCTTATGAAACAATATTAGCCCAACATTCCTCCCATATTTAATCAAATTTTAATCAAGTTTCTAGTGGTGACCAAAATACTGATTGATTTTTCTGTGTCATGGATTGCTAACTTAGTTACCTCTTTTGGCAGCAGCATAATATTTTATACTACGATCCCCCTGCCCGCACGGTGGACTAACAACTGGTCGCAGATTGCTCGTTGGTGTCCCGTAGTCGGCTTATCGATCGGATTACTCTTAGCTTTATTGAGCATACTACTTCAGCGATTAGGATTGCCCAGTTTAACTCGTAGTGCTTTGCTCGTAGCAGTCTGGGTTGGGATCACAGGAGGCTTACACCTAGATGGGGCGATGGATACTGCCGATGGCTTGTCTGTCACCGACAAAGAACGTCAATTGGAAGTCATGAAAGATAGTGCGACGGGGGCATTTGGGGCGATCGCTGCCATAATTATTTTATTATTAAAAACCGCAACTCTCAGTGAAATGTCCTTGCCTTTGTGGTTGGTCTTACCTTCAGTGGTAGGTTGGGCGAGATGGGGACAGGTAGGGGCGATCGCTTTTTATCCCTATTTGAGAAAAACAGGAAAAGGTGCGTTTCATAAAGAGAATTTGCGTTTACCCCAGGATATTTTGCTGGGATTAGGTTTTTTGCTGTGCTTTAGTGCTTTTTGGTTTACTGTAGGGTATTTGTCTTGGTGGCAGATAGTCGGGATAGTTTTGGTCAATAGTGCGATCGCGCTATTAACAGGATATTGGTTTGATCGGCAGCTTGGAGGACACACGGGAGATACTTATGGTGCGGTTGTAGAATGGAGCGAGGTTTTGATCTTGTGTTGGTTAACTGTATTTTAATTTTGCAGGCTATAAAATTTATGTTTGACATCGAATATTTAACTGATAAAAATGGTCAACCAAAAGCTGTTGTCATTCCAATTGAAGTATGGAGACAGATGTTTATGGGAGAAGAAGTTTCCGTAGATGAGTTATCAGCAGGATTGGAAGATTACTGTCTTGGCAAAGCTATGGATGAAGCCCAAGAAACTCCCTTACTGGCTCGCGAAGCAGCACTAAAGTATTTGGAGGAGTAATTTGCAGGTTGAATATCTGAATATCGACAACTTTTTTTGAAAGATTTAAAGAAATTGAAAAATCAACCTGTATATCAGCGAGTCTTCGATTTGGCTTTTGAACAGGCAATCAGCCCGCACTCTCAGTCTTCGCACTTTGCAAGGCTGAGTTAGGGCGCAGGACTTGGGTTGAGATTAATCTTCGTAGCCTTGATTCTCAATGTACTTGATTAATACATTTATTG
>JADEXJ010000062.1 GCA_015207195.1 Pleurocapsales cyanobacterium LEGE 10410 | reverse complement strand
TTCTTGTACGAATTTGTAACCGTAGTTTTGCGATTCGGTTTCGGTTGTTTCACGTACCAAAGATGAGGTTACTAGTGAACCGTGCATTGCAGAGAATAGTGAACCACCAAAGACACCTGCTACTCCCAACATGTGGAAGGGGTGCATCAAGATGTTGTGTTCTGCTTGGAACACTAACATGAAGTTGAAGGTACCACTGATTCCTAAAGGCATTCCATCGGAGAAGGATCCTTGTCCTAGAGGATAGATTAGAAATACTGCTGTCGCTGCGGATACGGGAGCACTGTATGCTACACAAATCCAAGGACGCATTCCTAGTCTGTAGGATAGTTCCCACTGACGACCGAGGTAGCTAAATACACCGATCAAGAAGTGGAAGATGATCAACTGGTAAGGTCCACCGTTGTATAACCACTCGTCTAGGGAAGCTGCTTCCCAAATGGGGTAGAAGTGTAGACCAATGGCGTTGGAACTAGGTACTACTGCACCAGAGATGATGTTGTTTCCGTAGAGTAAGGAACCTGCTACGGGTTCACGGATTCCGTCGATGTCAACAGGAGGTGCTGCAACAAAGGCGATTAGGAAACAAGTGGTTGCTGCTAGGAGTGTAGGGATCATGAGAACACCGAACCAACCGACGTAGATGCGGTTGTTGGTGCTAGTGATCCACTGACAGAAGTTCTCCCAAGCACTGCGAGTTTCGCGTGTTTGTAAAGTAGTTGTCATGTGTTTATAATTGCGTTATTTAGTTTTCTAGGTTCTTTTGAGAACTAGACTGGAAACAAAATAAAATAATGTGTTTTTCAGCCTATGTAAACAATAATAGCTAAGTATTTCTACTTTATCAAGCTATATTACATTGTGATTAATAATAATAAACATAAGAATTACTTATAATGCTATTTTTTCTTTTCAATGTATTCTCGCCAATAAACTATTTTTCCATCTTCTAGTTCAAAAATAATTGCGTCTTCGGCATAGCCTTCTTTGCCAGTCTGACGATTGAAATCGCGCCAGTCCCATTCCACAGCACCTTGGCGATCGCTAATAATTACGCGCTTGATTTCTACCTCGGTACGCTCGAACTGTTTAAAATAATCTCGTGCTGCTTGTTCGATCTGCTGTTTACCTTCAAACTTAAAACCCGCAGCAATAAAAATTGCGTCTTGAGCAAAATCGTTGGCGATCGCCTCAGCGTCCTGTTGTTCCCAAGCCTTAGCCTGTCTAATAACCATTTCGGCTATTTGCTCTTTAGTGTTCATCGATAAAGAATCAGCCGTGGTTGGCTGCACCAAGACAGTATTAACTGCTATAGCGATCAATAATCCAGCAACAAGCAGCAGACCAGAATATTTTTGTTTGAGGTTACGTTGATTTACCAAGGTACAAATTCTGCTGATTTACAGATACTTTTTAATTAATAATTCTAGTTTTTCTTTAGCTTGGTCGGGAATTTTATCGGGGGGAGTTAAGATCGCATATTTCAAAGCTGAGTGGGCTGCTGATTCTGGAGGGCTGGCGTTCAGGCGTTTGACGGTTGCCTGAATTGCTTGTTGGGCATTAATAGCATTACGCTGGAGGTTGGCAATCACCATTTCCACCGTAACGCTATCGTGGTCGGGATGCCAGCAATCATAGTCTGTAACTAAAGCCAGAGTAGCATAAGCAATTTCCGCTTCTCTAGCCAATTTAGCTTCTGGTACATTAGTCATACCTATAACAGTTGCTCCCCAGCTACGATAGAGCTGGGATTCGGCTTTAGTAGAAAATGCGGGTCCTTCCATACATACATAAGTTCCACCGCGATGCAGACTAGTTTCAGGCAGGTTTAGAGATTGCACAGCATCAGCCAAAACCTCAGCCAAGTTAGGACAAACAGGATCGCCAAAGGCAATGTGGGCTACCAATCCTTCACCAAAAAAGGTAGATACGCGATTTGTAGTGCGATCGATAAATTGATCGGGAATTACGATGTCTAAAGGTTTAGCTGCTTCCTTAAGAGATCCTACAGCAGAAGCAGAAATAAGATACTCTACCCCCAATTGTTTCATCGCGTGAATATTAGCGCGAAAGGGTAATTCAGTGGGAATCAGGTGATGATTGCGCCCATGACGAGCCAAAAAAGCCACCGTAGCCCCTTCTAGCTGACCAACAATTATGGCATCGGAAGGATCGCCAAAAGGCGTAGATAGCTCTATTTCTCGAACGTCTTTGAGGGCATCCATTTGATATAGACCACTACCGCCAATGATGCCTATTTTTGCTTCTACCATAAATCTGCCAAGTCTATCATTCTGCTCGATTATTTTAGCGACTCAAACTAAGTAATGCTATTCGATAATTGTAAACAGCCTTATCAGATCGTTCAATCTTCTACCTCAGTCGCCAAAACTAAAGGCATGATTTCTTCGGCAGGTGAAAAGGTAATGTTGCTGGCAAGGCGATCGCGTAACATTTTGGCAATCATTTGATTGAGGCGATAGATTTCTGGACAGGGATTGTAGCGATACTTAACATCGATAATGCGCTGTTTTTTGCGAATAGTCGTCCGAGATTTCTTTTCCTCGATCTGTTTACTACGGTTGCGCAGAAAGAGATCGGGTTTTTCATCTCGGCTTTTTATGTCGGGTAAAGTCTCCAATCGGGAGTCGCGCCAATATCCTTTATAATTTTCACTTTTAGGATTTTTGTATAGTTTAAAGCTGTCTAAAGTTGGAATATACAAAGCATAGAATTCTCCTTCTTTGACTACTTTAAAACAACCCCAATCTTTTTCCTGCCGATTGAGCAAAATATCTAAAGTTAGTCCTAAGGAAGGCAAGTTGGTAACGGAAGTCGGATAATTTTGTTGGCTATTCATAAATTTCCAGAATATGGCAGTGTTGCCAATAAAACCAAGATATGTTCAATTAAATAAGGAGAATAGTTTTAGAAGATTTCTCTAGATTGACCAGACAATATAATCATGAACCTACAAAAATTTCTAAATTTAAGTGCGGGTAGATGGTTTAGTCAACGTACTAACTACTTCCTGAGTGAAAACCAAACAGATAGTAGCAAGGCAGACCTCACTATTGAGTTTATTCCGCCAGACGATCCTAGAGCCTTAAAGCTGTGTCAGCAGAATCATTTAGATCCTAATTTAGTTGTTGGGGGTACAGTGCAAAGTTGGGACAACTCTGTAGACTGGGGCAAAACTAAACAAGTAGGTTCTGCCAGCATTATTTTAGTTGGCAATCTAGACGGCGATCATACGGGAAAATTGATTCGTCCTCAAGATACAGAAATCTGGGGTCGTTATGTTTTAGGTGAAGATCAGGCTCTTACTTTGATTGTAGAAACTGATGAAATGTACGCCGAGGAGCGTCAGTGGTTTGCTAGTGACAATTTTAAAATGCGTACCACCGTAGTTAAATATCGCGACGGAAAAAAACAAACTTCTTTCTACTCAGAAATTCGTAAAGCACCGCCAAAAGAACAGAATCAAGAATAAACAAGCTACCTCTGCTATGACCGTCGGTTAAATCAACCTCGTCTTGACTGTAGCTGCCGATAAACATCGCGAATATCTACCTGATGATAAGCTAAGGCGACTAAAGTGTGATATAGCAAGTCGGCTACTTCCGAGGCGATCGCTTGTCTGTCATCATCCTTACAAGCCATAACTACTTCCGCCGATTCCTCGCCGATTTTTTTGAGAATTTTATTATCCCCTCCCGCAAATAATTTACAGGTGTAAGAACTCTCTGTAGGATGAGCCAGGCGATCGCGAACAACTCGATAAACTTCTGATAAGGTATCGGCAGGAGGAGCAGCTTTAGTATGATCTGAGGTAAGATGAAAACAGCTCCGTTCTCCTGTATGGCAAGCAATATCGCCAACTTGCTCGATAGTAATTAACAGCGCATCACTATCACAGTCATAACGTAACCCTCGCACCTTTTGGATATGCCCAGAGGTTGCGCCCTTGTGCCACAATTCCTGGCGGGATCTGCTCCAATACCATGCTTCATGGGTTTCTATGGTTTTGGCTAAGGACTCTCTATTCATCCACGCCATCATCAAGACTGTACCGTCAAGATAGTCTTGGGCGATCGCTGGTACTAATCCTTGGTCGTTGTAGCGAATTTTATCTAGAGGAATAGCTAGGTTATCTGTTTTACTGAAAGTGTGCATTATATTGTGCCAATGATAAGACAAAGAAATTGGGCAAATTTTTCAACAACGATCTCAAGACTAATAAATAATTATGTAGTAGCAGATTGCTTCCTTTACCTTCATAATTTATGGTTGCTGCTAAAAAAGCCCTTGCCAGTCTTACTATTGTTAAGCAAAAAAGCTCAAACTTCAATTATTTTACCAACAGGCTCTTAGACTTAAATAGATAATTTTTAGAGCTGGGGTTCAATTGTATCCTGGGGAATTTCAGGAGAGATGTTCCCTCGGTTTGTTTTAAGCTGTAGTTGTGGATCGATTTTTAGTTGATAACCCATTTTTTCAAACTGTTTGACAAACTGAGTTTCATCGTATCTTTTCTTGGGCTTGGTAGTAGCTATTTCGTGCTTTCGCGTTTTTTTGAGTTTGGCTTTTCTACCCATAGTTATTGTTGTTGCAATCGGTTGCTATCTAATTCTCGATAATAATTCAAAACGTGGTTAGTTATTTGGCTAACGAGATATAAATTATCAATCAAACTTACTCTGCCAATAGCGATCGCCACGCCAACAAGGAATTAAATATTAGAAATCTGAATACATTTTTAAATGACTACTGGATATACGCTACCCGTTTTTGCCTGCGCCAGCGCGATCGCTGCTTTACATCATCTTCATCAACAACCTGCTCATACCGTCACTGTAAGTTTAATCAAGCCAGCGCGACAGGTAGATCTTGACATAGAACAGGTGGCTAAAATCGATGACCATTCGGCGATCGCCATAACTCGTAGCGATCCTGGAGATCATTTAGATCTGACTCGTAATACTCCTGTCTGGGCAAAAGTCAGCCTGAGTGATTCATCTGCAAAGCAAATCACCATTGAAGGGGGCGAAGGAATAGGTAGGCAAAGCGATCGTCAAGCAGCAATTTATAGTTATGCTCAAGAGTTAATTGAGGTAAACCTCAGACCCCTACTACAAAGCAATGAAAGCATCTTAGTAACTATCATCTTGCCTGAAGGCACAAGGCTAGCTAAACGTACTTCCAACGAGGCTTTTGGTGTAGTCGAAGGACTATCTTTATTAGGAACGACAGGAATTGTTCAGCCATTGATCGCCCCAAGTCAGCTAGAAGCATATCAGATGCAAATTAAAGCAAAAGCAGCGAGGTTCAATTCTTTAGTATTTTGTATCGGCGAAAATGGCATCGACTTGGCACAGAAATCGGGCATCGATCCTCAAAGAATTATCAAAACTGCCAATTGGTTGGGGTCAATGTTAGTTACCGCAGGGGCTGCCGAGATCGAGTCTATCTTGCTGTTTGGCTATCATGGTAAATTAATCAAGCTAGCAGGAGGTATTTTTCATACTCACAACCACCTTGCTGATGGCAGACTAGAAATTTTTACTGCCTACTGTGCCAGACTTGGTTTACCACAATCTCAAATCGAGCAGATCTTCAACTGTTCTACCACTGAATCTGCTCTAAATTTGTTGCGGAAAATTGAGTTCCAAGAGAAGAGAACTAATTTGGTCGATCTAGTCTATGAGGAGCTTGCCAGGGCGATCGATTTGAAGTCTCAAGAATATATCTATAAATACACCGAACAAAAACTGCGTATTGGCTCTGTGCTATTTGATCGCCGTCGCCGAATTATCAAAAAAAGCAATAACGCGATGCTTTTACTATCTGACTTATGCTAATGTATTAAGAATATTTAATATGTCATCTGTCAAAGAGACTATATTCCAGCAAAATCTTAACTTGTTAGCTTCAAAATTGGCGTTAAAAACCAAAATTCTTTACAGTTTGTTACCTACCCCGACTTCTTAAAATCCAGTGACTATTCAGACAGAACCGATCTCCAGCACAGAGACTTTAGCCCCTAAGTCTTTAGTTGATAACACTGACCATCAGAAGATCATTATTTTAGACTTTGGCTCTCAGTACTCTGAGTTGATCGCCCGTAGAGTTCGAGAAACTCAGGTCTATTCAGAGGTATTATCTTACAGAACTTCTGCCCAAAAGCTGCGAGCAATAAATCCCCAAGGCATCATCCTTTCTGGTGGTCCCAATTCTGTATATGACGACTATGCTCCCAAATGCGATCCAGAAATTTGGAATTTAGGTATTCCAGTTTTAGGCGTGTGCTATGGAATGCAGCTTATGGTCAAGCAACTGGGAGGAACAGTTGAGAAAGTTAAGTTGGGCGAATATGGTAAAGCGCAATTGTTTATTGAAGATCCTACGGACTTATTAACTAATGTCGAACATGGAGCGACGATGTGGATGAGTCATGGTGATTCCTGTATCAAATTGCCTCAAGGATTTTCAGTTTTAGGCTATACCAAAAATACTCCCTGTGCTGCCATTTCTAATCCTGAGAAAAGGCTTTTTGGCGTACAGTTTCATCCAGAGGTAGTACATTCAGAAGGTGGAATCGCCTTAATTCGTAACTTTGTTTATCATATCTGCGAATGCGAACCAACTTGGACGACAGAGGCTTTTGTTGAAGAATCGATCCGCGATATACGGGCAAAGGTTGGTGATAAGCGGGTTCTGTTGGCTCTTTCTGGCGGAGTAGACTCTTCTACCTTAGCTTTTCTGCTACATCGGGCAATTGGCAAACAGCTAACCTGTATGTTTATCGACCAGGGATTTATGCGGAAGGGCGAACCCGAACGACTGGTAGAAATCTTTAAGCATAAGTTTCATATCCCTGTAGAATATGTTATGGCTCGCGATCGCTTTCTCCAACAAGTAGAAGGAGTAACTGACCCCGAACTAAAACGTCGTCGCATCGGACATGAATTTATCCAGGTTTTTGAGGAAGAATCCAAAAAACTAGGACCTTTTGACTATTTGGCTCAAGGAACCCTCTATCCCGATGTAATTGAGTCTGCCGATAGTAATGTTGATCCCAAAACAGGAGAAAGAGTAGCGGTTAAAATAAAAAGCCATCACAACGTGGGGGGCTACCAGAAGATCTGCGCTTTAAATTAGTCGAACCACTGCGTAAACTATTCAAAGATGAGGTGCGTAACGTCGCTCGCGCCATTGGCTTGCCTGAAGAAATTGTGCGTCGTCATCCCTTCCCTGGTCCTGGTTTGGCGATTCGGATTGTGGGAGAAGTTACTGCCGAAAGACTAAATATTTTACGGGATGCTGACTTCATCGTGCGGGATGAAATTAGTAAACAGGGCGTATACCACGACTATTGGCAGGCTTTTGCCGTACTCTTGCCAATACGGAGCGTTGGGGTTATGGGGGACAAACGCACCTATGCTCATCCCATCGTGCTGCGCTTTATCACCAGCGAGGACGGTATGACGGCAGACTGGGCGAGAGTTCCCTACGAGATGTTAGAAACTATATCTAATCGCATCGTCAATGAGGTCAAGGGAGTCAATCGGGTAGTTTATGATATTACCTCCAAACCCCCTGGAACAATTGAATGGGAATAATTTAGGCAGAATTAGAGAAGGTTCTTGCTTGGTTTTGTGGCTGCGATCGGAGGCTTAATTAGCTCTAATCTAAAGAAGCTGTTAAGATTCCCTGACTCTTCGCTCTGGCAATCTGAGAATCATGGTAGTTTTTTTGTAGTTGATTATTAATTGGTTAACTAACTGTCTAAAGCATTAGAAAACAAACCAAAATGGTAGGGATTAATAGACTTGCCGACGATTCAGATTCTATCAGACTAGCAGAACCCATAGACTCAGTAGGAAAGTTAGAAATTGTAACTTCTAGAACTGGGGCATTGATACGGTTTAACACTGGTACAGCCACATTAGTTAGTCCCAACAAAATTCTTACGGCAGCTCATGTCATCGATTCCGATCGAGATGGTCAAATTGATGTTAGCGATCTTTCCCAGTATTCATTTTTGCTGGGGGACAATTTAGCCGAAGGTGCCGAACAAAGCCTGGGAATTTCTCAGGTAAGTTTACATCCATCTTGGATTGCCTCTGAAGCTAATAGAGTTGCCGATGTCAATACTGGAGAAGGATATAATTCTCGATACGATTTAGCCGTATTGACCCTAGATAGTAACGTTACCAATGTATTGCCTATCTCTGTCTCCCCCAATGTCCTTGCAGGGACGGATAATACCTCCTTGCTGGGAACAACAGCAACTCTTGTCGGCTATGGAAAATTCGGTAGTCCCTTTGCCAGCATGAATGGTGATGGTTTGCGTCGTGCAGCGGAAAACGTTATTGATAGTGTTGCCAATGGATTGATCCGATTTGATTATGATAGTACCTATGAATTTGAGCAAGAAGTTGATACGGGAATAAATCATCCGAATTTAGATGGTTCATTTCCAGCACTGATCCCCGTTGCCAATTCTTCACCTATTCCCCTGCCTTTAGAAGGAGGAATTGGTCAAGGTGATAGTGGCGGTCCACTACTCGTAGAGTCAGATTTAGGAGTTCCTACGATTGTGGGTGTTGCCAGTCAATTTATTGATACTGAAGCAATTGGAATTCCTCTTTCAAGTTACGGTTCAGTCTATGTGTATTCTGCACTCAATGACCCTGCGACACTAGAATTTCTTGCTGCGGAGAACGTTATTAATTTGGAACCGACTGTTGCTGCTGCTGCTACTACAGATAGCTATGTTGAAGTTGTCAACTCATCTCTAGATGTCAAAAATATTTCAGGGACACTTTCTAATTCTGGATTGTTGGCAATTGATAGTGCTGCTGTAGAGCAAGCTGATATTTCAACTGCTTTAAACGAGTCGAATTTTATTCCCAACGATAACAATCTAGAGATCTAAATTTTATTTGGATTTATTTGAAGAGATTATTGCTTTGGTTCTACTTTGTTCGTTTCAGATTCATTTTTGGCTGATATCTTTTCTAGCTTATGGATGCCATAAAGGCGTTTCCAGAATTCATCTCTCATCCAGGTGGGTAAAACTCGATTCATAATAAAAATTGATCGGGGCTTAAATCTAGCTAACGTTGTCTATCTCGACCATTCCATAATCAAACAAGTGCAACGTCATTGTTCGGGTAGCTGATACTGACCGACAATTTTCTTGGCATATTCTGGTACGTGTTGTTCTAACTTTTGGGGATAGTTGCGTTTTAGATAAATATAATTGCGGGTAAAATGTGAATCAATAGAAAAGCGGGCATACTCTAATCCCTGTGGTCCAATACGCTCGATTACCACTCCCATCATTTTTGCTGCCCACATCGGTAAGGTAACGCCCTTATCGTAAGCGGGAATGCTCTGCTGTACTGCTGAAGAGCGATCGCCTTTGGACATTACAGGCTGAGTGTCTAATTGCTCTCTGACCAAATCCAACATTTGTTTGCCAGTTTCGTTGCGAACGACAATCCACTGCCACCCAAAAGGCGCACCCATATAGCCTACTACCAAATCTGCTAAAGAATTGACGTAATCAAAACAACTCATACAGGAAGGGGCAAACACATCCTTTAACTGATTAGTTTTTAACCCAAAAAAAGGAACTTTTTCAATTGAGCCATCTTGGTGTTTAAAGTGAATCCGAAAGTCCTGCATAAACTCATAATGCACCACAGTTTCGGGAGATCTGCTAGTAGTTTCTAAAAACTTTTGTAACCCTTCGCGACTGACATTATCTACACAGGGCGTGCCTAAAACATACAGTTTTTCTAAGCCCAACTCTTGCTCCACAGCTCGCAGTGCCTGGATTTGACAACCCACACCAATGACCAACAGGCGTTTCATTCCCGACTGTTCGATCTGTTCTAATACATTTAGATTTGGCGAAAGAGTAGGTTTGTTGACTTTGGCTGCCAATACCTCTTCTGGGGTTCGGGCAATTACTGGCATGGGTTGAAAACGGTCTTCTGGAGTGTTCTGCACGCAGACAACTCCCTCCACCATACCCCGTTCTAACATTTGGCAGGCGATCGTACTGACAATTCCCGTCCACTGCGCCCCCTCAATTGGCTTTTTCTTACGGGCAGCTATCATTTCTTGACTCACGCCAAAATACCAGTCATCTTCGTTATCTAAGTTACGGCTACGTCCATGAGCGGCTGTTTCTAATTCAGCAATTTGTTGATTTAAGAAGGCACAGGCTTCCTTGACGTAGTGAACATAATACGTATCACAGAGTCCACACTCACTACAAAGTTCTTTAGCAGGACGACGACTACCTGGTTTTAGTGCCTTGGCTTTTTTGTGGGGAGAAACGGTCATATAAAAATAAAAACATTAATTTTAGTTTAGTCACAGATTAGGGCAATAGGGACTGGTATTACAACCGTTGCAAAGTTTTGTAATGGAATTACGGTCGCTAAGCGCAAAAATTAATCTAGATAATTTGCGATCGCAACCAAGAGCGAAATTTGATTCTATTATCTATTATTGCTTCAAAAAGATATAAGGCTATTTATCTCAGCAGACAGCTCGAAAATCGCCACAAGCTACGAATCTTAAATTATTTAATTGGAAGAAAATGTAAAGATATATTAATATACTCAAGAATACAACAGTATTAAAGATTTAGTTAACAATGGGTTGACTTATTTACGATCTTTACGATCAATATTGCTGTGATAGTATCTGGATGATTCGAGGGCAGTTGAGACATCGGCTATACTAATCGACTTAACGGTGGAGGAATTTATTTAAAAGTGCAATCTAATTTATCTAGGCAATCGCCAAACAACGGAGGCAAAGCTCAGCCTTTAAAAATGGGAGTTATTGGCGTGGGCAATATGGGTCAGCATCATGTTCGTATCCTCAGCTTACTTAAAGATATCGAACTAGTTGGAGTATGTGATGCTGACTTAGCTAGGGGAATTGAAATTGCTAGCCGATATCAAACTCACTTTTACGAAAATTATGTGGAAATGTTGCCCCTAGTAGATGCAGTTTGTATTGCTGTTCCTACTAAGCTTCATCATGAGGTTGGCGTTAACTGCCTCCAAGCGGGAGTCCACACTTTAGTTGAAAAGCCGATCGCAGCTTCGATCGCCGAGGCGGAATCTTTGGTAAACCTAGCAGCTGAGACTGGGTGTATTTTGCAGGTAGGTCACATTGAAAGATTTAATCCTGCTTTTAAAGAATTAAGTCAAGTCATTCAAACAGAACAAATCCTTGCCCTAGAAGCACGTCGTTTAAGTCCCTATAGCGATCGCGCTAATGATGTTTCCGTGGTTTTGGATTTGATGATCCATGATATTGACTTGTTGTTAGAGTTATCTGCTTCGCCAGTAGTCAAACTAACTGCCAGTGGCAGTATCTCCAGCACAGGAAATTTAGACTACGTAACGGCAAATCTTGGTTTTACTAATGGTATAGTTGCCACACTTACTGCTTCAAAAATTACTCACCGTAAAATCCGTTGTCTAGCAGCACACTGCAAAAATTCTCTAATTGAAACAGATTTTCTCAAAAATGAGATCTCGATTCATCGCCATCAACAGATTAATTTAAGGGCAGAACAGCAACCAATGTTCTACAAACAAGACGGCATTACCGAAAAAGTCTATACCAGCAACATTGAACCGATTTATGCTGAGATTGAACATTTCGTAAACTGTATTCGTGGGGGAGAACGTCCTTCTGTAGGAGGAGAACAGGCTCTTAAAGCTTTGCGTTTAGCTAGTTTAATCGAGCAAATGGCATTGGATGGTCAGATCTGGCATTCAGTAGAGCAAGAAGTTGATTCGCCAACTATGTCTATTTTATAAGTGTAATTGCACTTATTACATTTTTTAAATCCTCAAACTGCATTGGCTCAGGGAATTTGGTATTTAAATTAACAAAAAATAATTATTGAGCATACAAAGATGTTGGCACACAGAACGCAATAGTCTGTGTGTTATTTAGGTGTGAGGAAAAATAGATGAAATTTAAGCAGTCTGCATTACTAGGTACTGCTGCACTTTGGTATGCAGCCATATTTTCGGGTAGTATCTCGGCTCAAGAGATAGATCTATCCGATCCAGAGGCGATCGCCGATTACGCTAACTTTACCAACCCTCTCGAACTTAATGCAGAGGAAAGTCTCAGCAACTCTATGGGACAGGTAACTAATGTTAACCAACTGCGAGATGTTGCTCCTACAGATTGGGCTTATGAAGCTCTACGTAGTCTAGTAGATCGCTACGGCTGTATCGTTGGTTATCCCAATCAAACCTACCGAGGAAGCCAGCCTTTAACTCGTTATGAGTTTGCTGCTGGTTTGAATAGCTGTCTCAATCAAATCGAACGCTTGATTGCTGCTAATAGTGGTGCAAGTGGGGCAGATTTGGAAACTATCGAACGCTTGAGTCAAGAATTTGCAGCAGAACTAGCTAGTTTGGGGGGTAGAGTAGATGAAGTTGAAAGCAGAACTGCCTTGCTGGAGGACAATGCTTTTTCTTTCACTACCAAATTAGTCGGTGAAGCTACCTTTCAGTTAGCTGAGGCTTATGGCGACGATGTAGATACAGAATTAGTCTTTACCGACAAAATTAGACTACAGTTGGTTAGTAGTTTTACAGGTCAAGATAAGCTATTTACCCGTTTAACTGCTGGTAATATTGATAACTCTTTCCAGGATGAAATTGGTACGAGAGAGGGTCGTTTTGCCCATGATGGTCCTGCGGGAAACAATGTTGTCATTGACCGTTTGCACTATAGCTTTCCTGTAGGTGAAAAACTTAACGTTACTGCCATGGCAGTATTGGGGGCGCATCATTTTTATGCAGAAACTTTCAACACTGGTTTAAATACTGGTGGAGGGGGAACTGGTGCCTTGACCCGTTTTGGCGAACGTAATCCTATTTACCGTCAGGGTATTGGTCGCTCTACCGCTGGTGTTGGTGCCAAATATACTTTTAACGACTTTGTAGAGATATCTGCTGGCTATATTGCTCCTAGTGCAGCAAATCCTACTGAAGAAAATGGTTTGTTTAACGGCAGTTTCTCTGCTTTAGGACAGGTTACCGTTAAACCAATTGAGAGTTTAAAAGTAGGTGTTACCTATGTTCGCAGCTACGATAACGATGCAGCTATTGCCGATGATGGTAGCTTCCGTCCTGCTTTTCTCTTTGGTGGTACAGGCACTAATGCAGGCAACCTTAGAGATGTAGGTGTTGCTGGTGTGCCAGTGGCGACCGATACTTTCGGCGCGCAGTTTGAATTTGATATTACTGAAAAATTTAGCATTCGGGGCTGGGGTAGTTATACCGATGCCAACATCATCAATGCTGGTGGTGATAATGATGGTAGTGCTACTATCTGGAACTATGCTGCTGCGGTTGTTTTTTCTGACCTTGTTAAGGAAGGTAGCTTGGCTGCCTTAATTGTCGGTGCAGAGCCATATTTAACTGCGATCAATGCTAATGGTGATGACGACGATGAAGTAGTTGTCAATGATGTTCCTATCCATCTAGAAGCTTTATATAAGTACCCGTTAAACGACAACATTTCCATTACTCCAGGTTTTATTTGGCTGCTTGCCCCCAACCAAAATCAAGATAATGAAGACGTATATATCGGTACGGTAAGAACTACCTTCACTTTCTAAAGTATTGCTATAAATTGCCAAAACTATCGTAGGCTGTCGCTCGACTGGGGTCAGAAATTAAGCTATGATATGCTGAATTCTGCCCCTTTTTTGGTGGACATTGAATTGATTTTAATTGACAAATCTCAAGAGCGATCGCAACTATAATATCAGGTTCGGATGAACAGTTAAAACGAAGTAGTAAGTAGTAAGTAAAGAGTAAAGAGTTATTCTTAATTCTTCTGACTCAAACTTTATTTTACAGATAAAACTCCAGTTTTCAATATGGAATGGACGGGGTTTAGAATACATTTATTACAATTACGAAACAAATTTCCATCGAGATGGCACAAACCAGCAGTAAAAACGTCAAGAGAAACGTCAGTAAAGATTAGGCTTTTGTTAAAATACCAAGGCTTCGGCTACAGTAAAGTCTTGAATAAGAACCTATTTTTAGCGCATACCAGCATATATCTGTGTAGTATGATAAAAATATGGCAGCAAGATCGCTGGCGACTTGTGGCTAATCTGGGTAATAACTGATAATATAAGCGATGCCTCTTGTAGGATTGAGATAAAAATTATGGCGTTGGTTGTTCAAAAATATGGCGGTACATCTGTAGGTTCAGTAGAGCGGATTCAGGCAGTAGCCGATCGCATCTGCAAGACTGCACGGGAAGGAAATAGCTTAGTGGTAGTTGTCTCGGCAATGGGTAAAACCACCGATACTCTGGTCAAGCTAGCTAAAGAAATATCCAACAATCCCTGTCGTCGAGAGATGGATATGTTGCTATCTACTGGTGAACAGGTAACTATTGCTCTTTTAAGTATGGCATTACAAGAATTAGGACAGCCTGCGATTTCTCTGACGGGAGCGCAGGTCGGAATTGTTACCGAAGCCGAACACAGTCGCGCCAGAATTCTACAAATATGCACCGATCGCATCGAAAGTCATCTTAATAAGGGTGAAATAGTAGTAGTTGCTGGTTTTCAAGGAGTTAGCAATACCGCAAATTTAGAATTTACCACTTTAGGAAGGGGTGGTTCGGATACTTCGGCAGTGGCTTTGGCAGCTTCTCTCAAAGCGGATCGCTGTGAGATTTATACTGATGTCCCAGGAATTTTGACTACCGATCCTCGCCTGGTTCCTTCTGCCCAATTGATGTCAGAAATTACCGCCGACGAGATGTTAGAGTTGGCAAGTTTGGGAGCTAAAGTATTACATCCTCGTGCAGTAGAAATTGCCCGTAATTATGGAATGCCTTTGATCGTTTTATCTAGCTGGAGCGATCGCCCTGGAACAAAAGTAGTTTCGCGTCTACCCCAACCACGTTCACTACAGGGGATGGAAATCGCCAAGGCGGTAGATGGCGTAGAAATAGACCGCGATCAGGCGAAGATTGCCCTGTTGCGCGTACCAGATTTTCCTGGGGTAGCTGCCAGTTTGTTTGGTGAAATATCTAACCAAAATATCGACGTAGATTTAATTATTCAATCGATCCACGAAGGAAACACCAACGATATTGCCTTTACCGTAGTCAATCGCGTGTTACAACCAGCCGAAGCCGTAGCTGAAGCGATCGCGCCTTCCCTGCGTACTCATCCTACCGCTGTAGATGAGGCAGAAGTGATTGTAGACCGCAAAATTGCTAAGGTGACTATTTCTGGTGCAGGGATGATCGGTCGTCCTGGGATTGCAGCCAAGATGTTTAAAACCCTGGCTGATGCCCAAATTAACATTCAAATGATTTCTACTTCAGAGGTCAAGGTAAGCTGCGTCATTGACGAAGCTGATTGCGATCGCGCTCTACATCTGCTTTCTTTGGCGTTTGATATAGATTTAAGCTCACAAAAAGAAATTACCAAAAGCCAATACCAGGGGAAACATCCCCCAGTCAGAGGAGTTGCTCTCGATACCAATCAAGCCAGAATCGCGATCCGCCACGTGCCAGATACTCCAGGTATGGCAGCGCAGATATTTCTCCTGCTGGCGAAGAAAAATATTAGCGTTGATGCAATTATTCAATCTCAACGTTGTCATGTAATCAACGACGTTCCTACCCGTGATATTGCCTTCACCGTCAACCAAAATGATGCAGATTTGGCTTGTAGAGCGATCGCTGAGCTAAATGAAAAAATTGGCTGCGGTCAAGTTTCTGGAGATACGGCGATCGCCAAATTGAGTGTTGTAGGAGCGGGAATGCTCGGACATCCAGGTGTAGCTGCTAAGTTCTTTGCTGCTCTTTCTCAGGAGCAAATTAACATTCAGATGATTACTACCTCAGAAATCAAAATTAGTTGCGTTATCTCTGAAGCAGAGGGAGTCAAGGGTTTAAAAGCAGTTCACGAAGCTTTCAATTTGAGTGGGAAAGAACGGATTAATATTCCTGCTTAAATAAATATTTAATATCTGGACAGAATAAAAACCTCAAGCTTACCAAAACCCAAATTCAGGTTAGTTAGTAAGAATTTTAAAAGATTCAATCATCCTTTCTACTATAGGCAAATACTTGTTATAGCTTTGAGGTTGAGCAGTATAGGTAATTATGTAAGCACGATCGCCTTCAACTGACCAGGTTTGCATCCTTTGTATGGAACTACCATGTTCTTCTCCTTCATATATCACCTGTTGCCCAGGGCGATCGCCAAGCTTGACTGTCTGAGCTTCACCCACGTTAGGATCGGATAGTCTTTTTATTTCGGCGATCGATTCAGCGGTATACTGCGCCAAAGACATACTCCCAGACAAATCTTCTACTAGAACACTTACTCTCTCTTTAAATTTGTCTGAATCATTTTCTAAAGGAGAGAGGAACACGGTGCCACTAGTAAAAAAATCATCTCGCTTTTGCTTTGACCAAACCTCAGGATAATTTAGCTCAAAACCCTGACTGGAATTTTCATAGGATGATAATTGAATTTCTGACTCAGAAGACTTACTGATAAATAACCAAAAACTAACCACAGTAGCGAACATAAACATCCCTACGATAGCAGGAAAGATCTTGAACTTAAATTGGTTGTTTAACTGGGTTTGGGGTTGCGTCTGATTTGACTCAATAAACTCTGCCGTTGCCGTACTTGGCTTGAATTTTGTTTGATTATCAATCACTCCAAGATTTTCAGACAATGGCTGATAAACTGTATCGGATGGAGCAATTTCCTGGGGAATTACAGCTGTCTGTTGATTGTTTCGATGCTTGTCTAATCGTTTGAGGTCTGACAACACAGCTCCCGTCGCAGCGTACCTTTCTTGATAGCGATAATGCACCATTTTGTCTAAGATATCCAGCAACAAAGGCTGGTAATCTACCTGAGAATCAAGCAGGTTGCGCCAAATTATTTCACCATTACTGTCAATGGCAAATTCTCTCGGATGTTTTCCCGTCAGGGCTTGAATCGCAATAATTCCCAAAGCATAAATATCACTATAAAACCCAGGATGCCCCATCTTTTGCTCTATTGGCATATAGTATTTTGTGCCAACTGCGATAGTTTTTTTGATTCCAGCGATATCAACAACCTGGGTGCTGACTAGTTTAACTGAGCCAAAATCAATTAAAACAATTTTGTTGTCCTGATGACGACGCATCAAGTTGGAAGGTTTGAGATCGCGATGCACAACCCTCTGTTGCTGTACTAATAACAATACTTCGAGAACTTCTTGTAACAAAGCAATAGTTTTATTTTCTGACCACGGTTGACCAGCAACTATCTCTTTACTCAGCTCATGACCTTCAATCAATTCTTGAACTAGAAAAAAATCTCGATCTTGTTCAAAATAAGCCAGCAGTCGAGGAATGCGATCGCAGTGACCCAAACGATTCATTATTTCTGCTTCTCGATTGAACAGCTTTCTAGCTATTTTTAGAGTTTTGGGATTTGCCGATCTAGGCTTTAGCTGCTTGACAACGCAGGGACTATCAAAACACTGCCGATCTTGTGCTAAAAAAGTAACTCCCACACCTCCACGTCCTAGTCGCCTGACGACGTAATAGCGTCCCTGAATAGTTTGCCCAACAAGATTGTTATCCATCGACACGATTGCTCAAATGACTACCAACTAGGTCTTCACAATTTTAATACTTGCTTTACAGAAGACCATCTAACTATTTGATTATTTGCCTTGAGACAATTATTTATTTTGTAGCTTGGTTTAGCAACAAATTTCCCAATTATTCACCGCTATGCGATCGCGTCCTGCTTTTTTTGCTCGATACAACAATTCATCTGCTGCTGTAATTATAGTATTGGCAAGCTTCCTCGAATGAGGAATTATCGTGGCAATACCGATACTGAGTGTTATGTACTTACTAACCTCCGACTTGTTATTAGGTAACTGTTTATTGGCTAACCTTTGCATAGTGTTTTGAGCAATCGACAAAGCCCCTGAAGTATCTGTATTGGGCAAAATCAAAGCGAACTCTTCACCACCATAGCGGGCTGCTAAATCTGCTGGTCTTTTAATAGATTGTTGTAAAATTCTAGCAATTTCTTGCAGACAGCGATCGCCATACTGATGTCCATAACTATCGTTATAGGCTTTAAAATAATCTATGTCACACAGGATTAGAGACAGAGGCTTTTTTTCTCTGGCTAATCTGTACCATTCTTGGTTGAGAATTAAATCGAAATGACGACGATTGGCGATTCCAGTTAATCCATCTGAGATCGCTAGCTGGTGTAATTTTTTATTGGCTATTTGTAGCTGACGATAGAGTTGTGACTGATCGATAGCAATGGTTACCTCCTGGAGTAATTGTTGTAAAAAATCGATTTCGTATTGTTGCCATTTTCTCGTTTCGCTAATGTTATACGCCACCAATATTCCCCATGGTTCTCGTTGGGGAATATGAGTAGCAGTCTGTCTAACCAGAGAAATCCAATTCTCATCTACAGCATCGGTAGACTGATTTAGCCAAATAGGCAAAATTATATAGGAACGAATTTGGTCGGCTACCACAGGGAAAACTGATGCTAATTTCCCCGTGTCTTCTACTGCACTCACAGAAGTTGCTCTAGATAAAATTGAGTCTAGAGAAGGCAAATCAATCGCAGTTTGGGAAATAACTTTTTTTGCCGATGGTTGTGGTTCACAAAGATAAATTAATGCTTCATCGGTGTGCAAAAATTGCTGTATCTCCTTGACGGTATTCTTCAAAACGTTCTCCAAATCAAGAGAACTGCGAATTTTGTCCAGCATTTTTTTGATTAATGCTTGCTGGCGCGTGCCAAATTTAGTGCGTTGGCGATCAATAGCATGATGAATCGAATGAATGAGAATTTCGCCTTCAAGTTCGCTTTTGAGCAAATAGTCCTGCACTCCTTGGCGTAGCAAACGCACTGCCATATTAAGGTCGTTAATGTCGGTTACAACTATAATTGGCAATTGTGGGGCTGTTTGTTTAATGAGGTTCAAGCTAGCCTCTTGACTATCTCTAAAAGATAAATCTAGCAAAATTGCATCAAAATACTCTTGAAATAAAATCTCTACAGCTTCTTCGGTTTGTTGGACGTATTTTAAACAAAGTCGCTGATTATGTTTGTTTAATATTTCACTTATCCAATTAGCATCAGTCAAATTATCTACGATCAACAATACTTTTAAAGCTTTTGTATCCACCGTTCCAGTCGTATGAGATTAAGTAGGTCGTTGCATCAAAACTATTGGCTTGCCGTAAATTTAAAATTAAGTATGATAAAAATTAAACATACTGCTTCGAGAGAGATTCAATCTTTATGTTTTTTTAATTGAAATTGACGCTAGCCTTATATATGGTATCGAATTGTACAAAAAAAGCGGTGCTAAAGTATAGCCAATTCATGAAATTGCCCAAAAATTAACTTGTTAACTTTGCTCGACAAATTCCAGTTATATACTTCAGCAACGCCCTAAAACAAATTATCAATGGCACGGTGCCAAACCCCAGCAGGTCTCACTACTATTAACTCTAATTGGGGAGCTATTGTTTAAGACTCTGATAAAGTCGCTTCCTCTTCATCCACTTCGATCGGAGGAATTGGAGCAACAGCAGCGATCGCATCATCTTTGTCTAGTTTTTGCACCCTAACTCCAGTAGCATTACGGGATTGCAGAGATATTGCCTGGACTGCCTGACGAATCATAATGCCTCGGTTAGTCACAATCATTAGCTCATCTTCTGGGTTAACAATGTCAATCGCTACTAGGCGATCGTCCGCGGATTTAAACTTAATCGCTCTTACGCCCATTCCCGCACGGTTTTGGAGGCGGAATTTAGAGATAGGCACTCTTTTCCCATAACCATTGTTGGTGATAGCCAGCAACCAAGGACCGTTATCCACTCCTTCGTTGACTAAATCTTCAATGTCTTCTTCCTCCTCTTCTGAAGTATCAATAGTGGCAACAATCTGAGCGGAAATAATATCCATGCTGATTAGTTCATCGTTTCCCTTAAGCTTCATCGACTTGACCCCCTTGGTAGATCTGCCCAAAGGACGCAGTTGTTGATTACTGGTTTTAAAGTGGATTGCCATCCCCTTACGCGTTCCAATAATCACGCTGTCTTCTTCCGTTGCCAAACGCACCCACCGTAGTTCATCTTCTGGCTGAAGCGAAATTGCAATCAAGCCATTAGAGCGAATATTGGCAAAAGCAGAGAGGGCGGTTTTCTTGATATTGCCCTTACGGGTTAGCATCACTAAATATTCATCTTCAGTAAACTCGCTTACCGCAACCAGAGAGGTGATTTTCTCTGCCTGAGAAATGGGCAACATCTGAACGATGGGGATTCCTCTAGCGGTGCGAGAAGTTGCGGGTATCTGGTAGGCAGGAAAAGAATAGACTACTCCGCGATCGCTAAAGAACAAAACCGTATCGTGGTCACAACAGGTCATAAAGTGTTCTATGCCGTCGTTCTCCTTCATTTTCGCAGCTGCTTTTCCTCTGGTTGCCCGACTTTGAGCTTCAAAGGTACTCACGGGCATTCGTTTGATATAGCCCTGTTCGGTTAGCAGAATTACCGACTGTTCGTTAGCAATTAAATCTTTATCTAATAGCTCTCCCTCTCCTTGGATAATTTCGGTGCGACGGGGAGTAGCATGAACGTTTTTAATCGTAGCCAGCTCGGATTCGATAATGGCTTCGATGCGTTCTTTTCTTGCCAAAATATCGTTGAGATCGGCGATTTGTGTCTGCAAATCTTCGTGTTCTGCCTGGATCTTTTCTGCTTCTAGGGCAGTTAGGCGACGCAACTGCATCTGTAAAATAGCATCTGCTTGGGTTATAGATAAGCCAAATCTGGCTACTAAATCGTTTTTAGCCGTGGCAGTATCAGCAGCCGAGCGGATTAGCCCGATGATCGCATCAATGTTATCTAGAGCAATTAGTAAGCCCTGCAATAAATGATCTCTTTCTTCAGCCTTGCGTAGCTGGTAACGAGTTCGTCTGGTGATTGCTTCAACCCGAAAGTCTAAAAAGACCTGTAGAAAGCGACGAATTGTCAACAGCTGGGGTTCGCTATTGACTAACGCCAACATATTGGCACCAAAGTTTGCCTGGACGGCAGTTTGCTTATAAAGATTGTTGAGAACAACACGGGGATAGGCATCTCGCTTGAGTTCGATAACGATCCGCATTCCCGTGCGATCGCTCTCATCTCGGATGTCGGAAATGCCTTCAATTCTCTTATCGTTAACTAGGTCGGCAATCTTCTCAATCAGGGTGGCTTTATTAGTCTGGTACGGCAGTTGGGTAATAATAATTGCCTCTTTGTCTGCCCTGCCTCGCTGTTGCAGGGTTTCAATTTCTGCTACCCCCCGCATAGTAATCGAACCTCGCCCTGTAGTGTAGGCTTCTTTGATCCCCGCTCTACCGATAATTTGTCCTCCCGTAGGGAAATCAGGACCTTTGATATACTGCATCAGTTCGAGATCGCCAATTTCTGGATTGTGAATTAGGGCGATCGCCCCTTCAATTAGCTCTCCCAGATTGTGCGGGGGAATATTGGTTGCCATGCCTACGGCAATCCCCGATGAACCATTAAGCAATAATTGGGGAATTCTGGCAGGTAATACTATCGGCTCTTGTTGTGAACCATCAAAGTTATCGGCAAAATCTACCGTTTCTGCCTCAATATCCAGTAGTAAAGAATCCGTTGCCAAAGCCTGCAAACGACATTCGGTATAACGCATCGCTGCTGGAGGATCGTTATCGATCGAACCAAAATTACCGTGTCCGTTGATCAAAGGACTTCTCATCGAGAAGCTTTGCGCCATCCTCACCAGAGCCTCGTATACTGCCGTGTCGCCATGAGGATGATATTTACCTAATACTTCCCCCACAACTCTGGCGCACTTACGAAACGGGCGGTCTGGGGTCAGTCCTAATTCGTACATAGCGTACAGGATGCGACGATGGACTGGTTTTAGACCATCCCTAGCATCTGGCAATGCTCTACCTACAATTACGCTCATAGCGTACTCCAGATAGGAGCGAGACATTTCGTTACTCAGATCGGTGGGGATTATCCGTTCCTGGGAAGTGGTCATACTCTGAAAAACTCCAAATATATGCAATAATTTGGATTAATGGCTGATAAACTCGACGCTTTTCTTTTTTACAGCCAATAAAGCCCAATATAGTAGCATTTTATAATAGTATTTTAGCACATTTTGGCAAGTTCTGGTGGCATAAAGAGCTTGCTACATCGGCAATAGAAGTGTCTGTCAAGACAAATAATTCTTAAGCTCTAGTTTCGATTTAGTTTTTGTGGCAATTTCCTAATTATTCTTGCGAGCTTCAAGGCAAAAATGCGTCTATTATCTAGACTTTTGATTTTGATTCGAGCCTGAAATTGCTCTTTAGACAATTTACTTGCAGTTGCTCGCCAATCAAAAAAATGATCGATCTCGGTCAAGATTACTTTCAATTTGGCAACCAGGTGTTCACTGCGATATTGAGCCAGTAATGATTCTGGAAATTTTCGAGGCTGGCTAATTGCCTGTTCGATTCTTTGTAAATCGTACTCTAGAGAGTAACCCGCAATTTTTTGGCAGTTAAATCCAGGATCGAGATAATCTGATAGTCCGTGATTGAGGCTGGAAAACACCTGGCAGCCACAGGCTAAAGCTTCTAAAGGCGGTAAACCAAATCCTTCGGTAACACCGCTCACCGCCCAATATTCTGCCGAGTCATAAAGATAAATTTTGCTGCGGTTAAACAACGCTGCTAAATCTGGGACGTAACTATCGATAATTTCTACTCGATAACGAGACTGTAAAGCAGGAATCAACTGCTGGAGTAGATATTGCGAAGATTTGCGAGTTTGCACCAAAATATCAAGATCTCTCGGTTGGTTTAGGTTACAAAACTCATCACCAATTTGGTTGGGCAAATAGTAAATTAATCCATTGGCTGCTTGTTCGCCCCAATACCCCATAGTGTTACGACTAACGGTAACAATCGGAATTTCTGGAGGTATTTTAAAGCCATAGTTTGCGCTATGGGCATGATAAATAACATTTTGTCCTTTCAGTTTGGGAATTATTTTTGGGACATCAAAACCCCAACCAATGACAAAAATTGAGGTTTGCGGGCTACTATTTGGCAAGATATCGGGTAAAAAAAGATGTTTTGCCTCCTTCTGCCGATAGGTAACTACCTGCGCGGAACATATTTGCCTTGCCAAAGCACAGGTATTCAACTCCGCTGATAGTCCACCGCCACTAAGACCAGCCGTTTGCGGTAACAAAAAATATAATTTTCGCATCAATCCCTAAGATATTTATCAATTCATCATTTATCAATTGCCAGAGGCAGCCAGACAATAAAGGTCGTCCCCGAAGTATTTTCTGCCAAATTATTTGGGCTAATCAATTCAATCTCCCCCTGCATTTTTGTAACTAATTCTAGGGCGATCGCTAAACCCAAACCGCTACCAGGAATATCACTTTCGGCTTGAATGCCTCGATAATGCCGTTCAAAAATACGCTCTCGATCCGCTGCGGGAATTCCACAGCCAGTATCGCCGATGACCACGCCCAACATTTGGGACTCATTTGCTGAGTGTTTTTCTTTGAGTTCGAGTTTTACCTTGCCTCCAGGGGAAGTGTACTTGAGGGCGTTGTCAACAAGATTGTCAAGTATTTCTCTAATAGCTAGAAAATCTCCCCGAACCATTGGTATGCTTGCAGGAACGTTGTCGAGCAACTCAATATTTCTGGCAAGAGCGATCGCTTTTGCCGTATGCAATAAAGGTTCTAAAATTTGCTTTAAATTGACGGGATTTAACTCGGTAGCACTGGGTAACAAAAAGCTGCTTTGATTGACCTGGTTGTCGTCTGCTGCCAATAAAAGCGAATTACTATCTGAAGCAGTTGTTTCGGCAGCCTGAAAATTTTTCGCTTCTGCTTCAAACTGTTCTAAAAGTTCGGTAAAGCGTTCTCCTTGTGCCAAAATATTCTCGACCAGCTGATGATTGGGATTACCTGGCAACAGACGTTTGATCAATAACTTACCAAATGTCCGCAGGGCGGTTAAAGGATTGCGCAGCTGATGTAACAAATTGTCCAGGCGATCGTGTTCGACACGTCTGAGATTTTCTTGAATAGCTAATTTATCCCGCGTCCAATGATACTGAAGTTCGATAAAACGGGCAACGGCAATCGTCCGAGCAATTTCTTCTACCTGTTGTAATTCCTTTTTTCTCCATTCTCGGTCTTCACGCCCAGCTACCAACAAACCAATAAAAGCTTCTTGATGAATTAACGGTAAGATTATCTGCTTGGTATCGGGTGTCCAGGTGGATTTTGTCGATTTTCCCTCTTCAGCTACCAAATTGTCGGGTAATAATTGAGCTATGGAATGAGACCGTATTCTCTGCCAAATCTCTGGTAATTTAATTGGAGGAAGCTCGAAAAAACTTTGATTTTGGGTTTGAGGATAAATAGTGAAAGGAAACAGTTGTGCCTGCCCATCTTCACTTATTTCCTCTGTTAGGTAAATAACGCTCCAAACCGCACCGATCTGAGATAGCAAAGCTATCTGAGATTGACATAAAGTAGCAAATTCAGAACTAGAAATATGGTTGTTTGACATTAACGCTTCAAGGACAGAGATTTGCAAAAAGTTACATTATCAAAGAGAGAAAATTAGCTCTTGACTCAACATGAATTTTGGGGTTTTGTTTGCTATCAAGTTCAAAAAGTCATGGGGCGATTCAGCTCAGGTAAAGCTTTCAGGGATCGAGCTTTTTTTTCTCGTAAAAATACTCGCCAACCCATGTTTTACTCTTGTTTGTTGGTAGATTTTTCTCAATAATTCCTATAAGATACGGTTGATTTTTTTTGTTCATTACGATACACTTGTTAGCAAATTAGTAACTAATGACACAGTATACAGTACGTAAATTTCAGGAGGTAAAGGGGTTGGCAAGAAAACGAAAACGCAAGAGCCGTCGTCGTCAAGAAGGTCGCAAAATTTTAGAACTTGTTTCTCAGTATCATATCGAAAGCGGTGAAGATAAGCCAGTGACTGCTGCTCGCAACTACATAGCCTCCCTAGGGATTGAACCTCCAGCAGTCTTGGTAGTTAAGAGAAATGAACACACTACAGATCGTTATTTCTGGGCAGAAAAAGGCTTGTTTGGCGCTCAATATGTAGAAGAAAATCATTTTCTTTTTCCCAGCTTACAAGCGATCGATCTTCAAGAATGGGATAATGACAAGACAGTTGCCACGGCAGCTACTCGTTGAAAGCTAGGTCTGAATAACGGCGCGTATCAATTAATGCTCTTGAGAAAAGGAGATGAACCAAAAATTCGTCTCCTTTTGCATATTGATGATTGCGTTTTCCTAGAGCGTAAAATTAATTCAATCTACTGTCTGGACAGATAAATTTTCTTGTAGCTGAATCAATTCATCTCTATGAGCGGTTACACCAACCAAATTGGGGTTATCTGTTCTCGATATGACTTGTAATAATATTTCTTCCCAACGACCCGCTTTGCGCCAGTAAAAAAACCCTGCCAGAGGAGCAATCAATATTAAGAGCCAAAACCCCTGATGAACATTGGGAAATAAAAGAAATAACACTAAAGCCAGACAGGATAAACCAACCAACGCCAGCAAACTCAACAATATGGCTAAAAATAGGCTAGGCTGTACAAAACCCTTAAAAACAATTTGTTTATTCTCCGCATCTACAGCAGTCAGTTGGTATGCCCTAGCCTCAAAATATTCCTGTAATTTTTTGAGTAGAATGTCCTCTGATTCAGAAGGAATAAGTTGAATCTGTTTAGTACGGTCTTTAACTGAAGCCCGAATAAAGAAGAACAACCCAATCATCATTAATAAGGTGAGAAAAAAAGTTGAAGAAATAACTGGCAAATTCACTCTGGTTAAATAGATTCGTTGGTCATTAAAGCAATACTAAAAATATAGTCTATTTTCGGTCAGCATAATAGTTATTGTAGTAATGATAAGAACCTGTAGTGCGGTTTACCTGGTTAGCTACGACACCCAGCACTGGAACATTATACATTCTGATATTATCAATATTTTGCTTAACCAAAGAGCGATCTACCTTGCCGATTCTCACTACTAAGATGACCCCGTCGGTACGAGTTGATAAGATTCTACCGTCGGCAAAACCCAAGATTGGGGGAGTATCATAAATAATCAAGTCGTATTTTCTGCTGCTTCTGAGACGCTCCATCAAATCATACATTTTGGGCGAGGAAAGCAAGCGAGTAGGATCGGGGGGGATATCTCCCGCCGTAATTACAGATAGATTTTCCCATTGAGGAACTTTGACAATTGCTTCTTCTACATCTAATCCAGTAGCCAGAACGTTACTCAAGCCTTCTCGATTTTCAATACCAATCCAGCGGTGAACTTGAGGGCGACGCAGATCGGCATCAATTAGCAGTACTTTTTGTTCCATAGCAGCAGCAGCCTGTGCTAAATGACAAGAAATAGTTGACTTGCCTTCTGAAGGAACAGAAGAGCTAATTACAAAAGTGCGAATTGAGGTATCAGAACCCAACAGCTTAATGTTGGTATTAAGAGAACGAAACGATTCTAGAAAAGGAGAACTACCAGACCATTTTTTCGGAGTTTTCACCGTGGATGCTGGAGAAGATTTTTCCGAACTCTTCAGGTTGAGGGTAGTATTGCCAATCTTTAGCTGAGGTAAACTTACTTTTTCTTTCTCAGATGAAATTTTTAATTCACCTATAGGCTCTAGATCTTTTTGTACTGGAATTTGACCTAAGATTGGCAGATTAGTGCTTTCTTTAACTTCTTGGGCAGAATGAAAAACAGGATCGAGACGTTCTGCCAATAGTGCAGCAGCCATACCTAACATTAGACCAGATATTAACCCTAGAGCTAGATTGCGAGGCGGGTTGGGAGATATGGGATCCTCCGATACCTTCGGTTGGGAAATTATCTGCCAAGGTAATGCCTGTTGCGCTCCTTGTAGCTGCAATTCTTCTTGAGCAGTCAAAAATCGATTTAAACTTTCGGTGGCTACCGTTAGCTGCCTATTTAAATCTGTATATTGCCGTGCAATAACGGGCATCTGCCTAGTTAATTTATTAAATTGAGCGATCGCATCTTGCAAAACCTGCTCTCTAAGCTCTAAGATTTGAATTTTATTGGCTGCTTCAATATATTGCTGATTTAGTTCTAAACGCAAAGAACTTGGAGAAGTAAGATTGGGGGTATTGTCTACTGTGTTAGATAGATTCTGACCCAGCACTCCATCTGCTTCTTGTTGTAATAGGGTCGATAATCGAGTCTTTTTATCTTCTAGGTTTTGAATTACGGGGTTTTGTGGAGAGAAACGTGCCGACTCTTTAGCTAGTTCTACCTCAACTTGCTGTAATTCAGTAAGTAAGTTTTGATAGCGTGGCGACTCACTTAAATAGCTGGCAGCTAGTGCTTGCTGTGGCTCTAATTCTAATTGCTGCTGTAGCAGAGTATATAAAGATCTGGTTTCTTTTAACTGAGCTTGAGTATCAAAATACCTTTGCTCAAACTCAACCTGTTGTTGGGCGATTGATTCTGCCTGTTGTTGTGGATCGAGCAGATTATATCGCTGACGGAACTTTTGCAGCTCGCCCTGCAATTCGTCTACTCTAGCTCTCACCTCTGGTAACTGACTTTCTACAAAATCAATTCCTTGTCTTACCTCAATTCTTCTTTCTGCCAAAGAATAACTTAGATAAGCCTCTGCTAAATTATCTAAAACAAATTGAATTTTTTCTGGTTCGCCATCGACGTAAGTTATTTGGAGGATTTTCGTTTCGTCTAGCTGCTCAATTTCCAAAGGAGATCTATTGGGTTTGATCAGTTCGGCATATTCAATTTCAGAATATTGCTCAGTAAGATCTTCTACTATCGGGTTTAAAACTTTGGGACTACGTAGAACTTCGATTTGAGTTTCATAATCCAAACCGCCAATATCTTGTTGTAATACCGAAAGCGCATCTTCTTGTTCTTCTGTCACTGATTCGACCAAAAGCTGAAAGCTGCCTTCGTATTTCGGTTCTTGATTGAACGTAAAGATAGCCGTAACCGTCGTCAGACCCAAGGCTATCGAGCCAATTAAGCGCAGACGGTGTTTAATTACCCTTGTTAGCTGGCGTAGATCGACGCTATCTCCTTCAGATTCATTTGCTGGCTGATTGGCAATAGGCAAGGTATAAGTATAGGGACTAGGTTCGCTTCCCTGAGTTATTCCATTGCCATTTTCGTTTTTTAGAGGGAGATAAGTAGAGCGATCTGAACTTCTATCGGGCATTATTTTATCGATCCTCACAACACGGATTATTTTAAATTAGTCGCATAATAACCCATTACCACCACATAACGTAGTAGGGCAATGGGTTAAGCAGCTGGTTTAATTGAGTTTAAAAAATAGCGTTGAAAATGCCGAACAATCCACCAAGAGGACTAGTGAACGTACCAATACTATCTCCAGTTTTGGTTGCTCCAGAGCGACCGACGACGACTACATCGTTTTGACCCAAAATAGGATTGGTTTCGTCATTGATTTCCGCACCCAAGTCTACCTCAATCATGCGCTTGTCTACCGTACCATCTGGTTTTAGGCTAACTAGTTCCACTTTTTTGGTGTCGGCGCGTTGGGTATCAAATCCGCCAGCAGCTAAAATTGCCTGGTTTAGTGGAGTATTTGGTTCTACTTCTACCGGTCCTGGACTGACAACTTCTCCTACAACATTAACGGTAATTGTTTCTGGAGAAAATGTACCAGTAGCAAGCTCACGACTTCGTTCTTTTGAAATACTGTCTGCTCTAGGAATGATTACCCGATCGCCTTCTTGCAGAATAATATCTTGACTGGTATCTCCAGATTTGATTACCTCCCATAGATCGACTGCAATAATCTTCTGTGAACCATCCCAAGCAGTGCGTTTGACCTCAACCTCACTAATATTAGCTAGAGGTTTGATTCCGTTGGCAGCAGCGATCGCCTGAGAAAGTCTGGGGGGAATCGATTCATCTTTAGCTCGGTTTGCGCCACCGTCGTTGTCTCTACCCAACTGCTCTGGCTGAACAAAGTGAGAACCTGGACGGTAAACTTCTCCCACTACCGCTACTTTAATGGGTTTGTCTGTCTGCAAACCAAAGCTAGCTCCCGCTAACTTGTCTAATTCGGCAGTATTAATTTCATCAGTTGTTGGGACGAAAACTGTATCTCCATCTCTAAGAGAAATGTTTTGCTGAATTTGCCCCTTAGTTAAAAGATCCCAAAGGTTAGAGTTGTAAATAATCTCTTTTCCTTTAATGTTTCTAGTAACTCTGACGTTGCGAACATCGGCAATAGTATTGATACCGCCAGCCTGCTCTAAAATATCGGTAACAGTAGGAAACTGAGGTTGGTCGCCAGTGATCGCGACTTGATAAGAGCCAGGGTTATCAACTTCTCCCGACACGCCAATTTTAAGGGGACGGGGAGTAACTAAGCCGACAGTAATAATTGGTCGTTTAAGATAGGTAGAATATTCTTGGGAAACTGCATTAGAAGTTTCTTTAAGGCTCAATCCCCTTACGTCTACTCTGCCAACCAGGGGCAAGCTGATCGTACCATCTACTAGTACAGGATATTCACCACTATATTCTTCTACCTGAAAAATATCGAGGTTGATCTGATCTCCAGGACCGAGAGTGTAGTCAGTTTCCTCAGTAGCGAATTCAATATTTTCTGTGGGCAAAGGAGCTACATTTTGCCCTGAATTTGAACCAGGAAATTGATTGTCTAAAGGTGGTAAATTTCTGTAATTGATCTGTCCTGGTGTTCTAGTTGAGGGTTTGGATTCACTTGAATTGGCATCCTGCAATTCTATAGTGTTGTCCTGAGCAATTGCTGGAGCAGCAGCAACCAAACATAAAGACAGAGCGATCGCGCTGTAATTATTAACTCTTTCTAAAAATAATTGATACAAAGATGTAGTTTTCATAAAGATATCACAATGAAAAAAAGTAAATTCTTGCGACTAGACTATCATTATTATCTCTTGAGGTTAAAATGTCGAAAAAACAAAAACAAAAGTTCCCCTACCTAATAGGTTCAAAATGGACGGCTAGACAAAAAACATGGGGCTGGCGACATTTTCAAGTGGTCAACCGCAAAAACCAAGGAAAATGGGTTTTTGCTGAAATGGTAGCATCTTGCGCTCCGCAAACTCGCTTTTGGCTCAATGCTTCTCAGCTAAAGGACGATTCCCTTTGGCTTCCAGGATGGAAAACTCTTCAAGAGATAGAGAAATTTGAGGGTAACCACGATACTAATTAATTCTAGCTATTAATTTTGTCGATCTGTTTAAAGATTGAATCAAGTTTTTAAAATAAACGTTGTTTAGATTAGTTTTGAAAAATAATAACATTATCTTTAATAGTGGTTATTCAATTTTCTAATATTTAATCTAAAAACAAAATATAAATGAATAAAGTAGTGGTGGCACTGTCAAATGTCGGCAAAGCGTACAATATGGCAGAGTTGAAATTCTAGTGCGATCGCTCTGGTAACGGCAAACTAGGACGCATTGGTATGATGGAAGCTGGTAAACTAATAGAATTAGGGACGCTGGAGCAATTTCGCCAACGCTATGGCAAGGCAATCACGATTGAGCAAACAGGCGATCGTCTTGAAGGTAAGTTTGTCCCTAACAAACAAGCAGCCAATAGTTATTGGGACTCTTTAACGGTTTCTAGCAAATAATACATGATTCAAGCATTAAGAGGAACGAGAGATATCTTGCCAGAGGAAGTTGGTTACTGGCAGTTAATCGAAGCGACGGTAAGAGAAACATTGGGTAGAGCCGTATATCAAGAAATTCGTCTGCCAATTTTTGAGCAAACGGCTTTGTTTGAACGGGGTATCGGCGAAGCTACTGATGTAGTAGGAAAGGAAATGTATACCTTTAGCAGTCGTGGTGATAAATCCATTACCCTGCGTCCTGAAGGTACGGCGGGTGTAGTGCGAGCCTTTATTCAAAACAAACTTCATGCTCAAGGGGGAGTGCAGCGTCTTTGGTATACAGGACCAATGTTTCGTTACGAACGTCCTCAAGCTGGTCGTCAAAGACAGTTTCATCAGGTGGGGTTGGAATTACTTGGTTGTGATGCTCCCCGTGCGGATGCCGAGGTGATTGCCTTGGCTACTGATATTTTGCAGCGTTTAGGTTTAAAAAATTTGGAGTTGGACATTAACTCGGTTGGCAATGGTGCAGATCGCGCCCAATATCGCGCAGCACTAATTAACTATCTCGAACCATACCAGAATGATTTAGACGAAGATAGTAAAGACCGCTTAATGCGTAACCCTTTGAGAATCTTGGATAGTAAAGACCCAAGAACCCAAGAAATTGCCCAAAATGCTCCAAAAATCACCGAACACCTCAGCTTGGAATCAAAAAAGCACTTTGATACGGTGCTAAACTTGCTGAGCAACTTAAATATTAAATATCAGATTAATCACTGCTTGGTTAGGGGTTTAGATTACTATACCCATACTGCCTTTGAAATTAAATCTGACGACTTGGGCGCACAGGCAACAGTATGTGGTGGCGGACGTTATGACGGTTTGGTCAAAGAATTAGGCGGGCCAGAAACTCAAGCAGTAGGTTGGGCAATCGGTATGGAAAGGTTGGTCTTATTGCTGCAACAGCTTAAATCCAATCCCGTTATTGCCCCCGAGCTATATATTGTTTCTCGCGGTGAAGCAGCAGAAGCTCAAGGATTGATTCTGGCACAAAAATTACGCAATGCAGGTTTTGCTGTGGAGCTAGATCTCAGCGGTAGTGCCTTTGGCAAGCAGTTTAAAAGAGCCGATCGCAGTGGCGCAGTAGCCTGTTTGGTTTTGGGAGATGCCGAAGCAGAAAGCAAATCTGTAAATCTAAAATGGTTGGCATCGGGAGAACAGCAGGCGATCGCTCAAAGCGATTTGTTAGGAATGAGTCAAGAGTTAAAGGTCAAGATTGCAGGACTAAAAAAACCATAATCAAAAAGGGGTAGGCACTGCCTACCCCTTCGCTGTCTGGATAATTGTTACTATTTTGGACTTAACGATATTTCGCGTAACCGTTCATTTCCCCCCCAATCAAAAATGAGCCAACTCCACCCTTGTGGTGTATGTTAAAAACATGGCTCAATTAGATAAAAATGACTTGGTACAGATGAACGAAGACTACTTCAAGTCTCTCA
>JADEXJ010000303.1 GCA_015207195.1 Pleurocapsales cyanobacterium LEGE 10410 | reverse complement strand
GACGAGGATTTGCTACTTTTCTGATGGTCGATGGATGCTTCACCAAAACCTTTTACCATTGGGAATCCTGATTATTAAATGGATTCTAACAGCATATTACAGCTTCATTTTTCTTGCGCTTACCCTGCATATTTCTCCAGGTTGAGGCTTAGGCATCATAGATATCTTCTTCCTTATCGTTCCATTCTGTAAAGCCAGTTTCAGCTAGCTGCATCATTTGTAGAGTTTCTAGTTTCTCTTCTAAATCTTCCATTAGTATTATTTGTTCTTGTATCGGTAACTGAAAGATCATTTGTTTGATTTCTTCTAATGTTGGCATAGTTTTAAAACCGATCTAGTCATCTTGATTATTATTGTCTCAAATTGATGAAGGGATGGGATAAATGCGATCGCACTATATAATTGCTTGAAAAATTTCAGGCGATCGCTCATTTCTTTGAGTTTACTTTCTCCTTCTTGAGCAATTGTTAATATTTCTTTTAATTCTGATTCACTTAAACGGTCTACTTGCATGGCTAATATTCCAAACGTTCCTTGATACTGTTTACGATTATTTTAGCTTCTAACACTCTACCTAATTGTTCTGATAAATCTTCTCCTGCTTCTTGTAAATCATCATCGGACAAGTCTTTCTTGCTAAGATCCCGTTCAATTTCGTTAATCCTTCTTCTGGTATTTTCTGCAAACAAAATATAGTTATTAAAAGTAGCAAAAAGTTGAATCAAAATTAGGTTTTCTGGGAATAGATTAATTCTAGAGCTAAACGGTTTGGGTTCTATAGCAGAACCGACAGAATTAATCGATCGCTTCTTGAAGCAGTCGGTCTTGGGGGAAACCCCCAAGACCGCGCTGCTTCGCTTCGGCAAAGAAACCGCTAAACTTCTTTGGGATTCCGTATCTCGCGAAACCGTACAGTGGTTACGCAACTGTCATTTTGGCTTCTTTGAATTAGATTGTTTGTTAATTCACGGTAGTACCGTTAGCGTCAGCGATGAGTTAACTCCCCAAACTCCACCCTGGCAAATGCTAGACCGCTTGCAGAGAGTCCAGGCAAATCATCTCTTTTGTGGTCGTTCGGGTCAAGTCTTTGAATATCAACTACAGGCAGGTTCGGTTAATAGTTCGGTAACGACTTTAGAATCTAAGCAACCCGTACAAACTATTACTGCACCCAAAAGAAGAGTTGTCGGGGTAGGAAATGTCGGCAGAGAACCAGGAAAGGCTACTTATACCCTTTATAGTCCATATAGCGATCGCTTAGAATTCAAAACAGTTTACTACGGCAATAAAAAGGGATTTGGTAATTAAGCAAAAAGAATCTCTACGCTTGTAAAGCGATCGCTTTACTATCTCTAAGTCTCGGTCAATCTGGGAATCAATTGAGCCAAATTACAAGGACGATGACGAGAATCGAGTTGATCTTTGATAATATTCCATCCCGTCTGACAAGCACCGCTAGAACCAGGCAAACAAAAGATATAAGTACCATTAGCCACACCAGCCAAAGTTCGAGATTGAATGGTGGAGGTTTTAATCTCTTGATAGGAAATCATCCGAAATATTTCGCCAAAACCTGCGATTTCTTTATCTAACAAGGGTTTAACTGCTTCGGGCGTGCCATCTCGTCCTGTAACTCCTGTACCACCAGTGCTTAAAATTATTTGGACAGATTCATCTGCAATCCATTTCGATATTACAGCACGAATTTGGTAAATATTATCGGTCACAATGGTTTTTTCTGCTAGAAAATGTCCTGCTGTGGTTAAGTTATCCACCAATATTTTGCCCGATTTGTCATCCGCTTCGGTTCGCGAGTCGGAAACTGTCAGCACGGCAATTTTCAAGGGAATTAAAGATTCATTTTGGTTCATTTTTAGTACTTATAGAATTAAGCTTTAAGAGAAATATTTTTCTACTTCTAAAACACTTTTGCCAAAACAACTATTCACGATCTTGGTAGCGTGATCGCTGCTTAAGTTAGGCAAAGAATTGCTTATAGTTAATTCCAAATACCTCGACTCACGATAAACAAAGAATCTAATTTTGTTGTTTTCCCACAGCCAAACTTCGGCAATCTTTAAGTATTGATATTTAGTTAAATCGTCAATACTCCCTGATGTTAGATTTATTTCTACTGCCAGATCTGGCTTGTCTTTGTCTATTTCAAAACAGTAAGCTACGTCAGGTTCTTTCCCTTCTTTCCCTTCTTCCTTGAGGGTAGTTTGATTGTAAGGAAACAGTGCCAAGTTATTTTTACGGCAGTAAGTCCAAATAATTGCTCTAATATAATCACCAATCATTTCATGGTTACGTCCTGGGGACACGATCGTAATTACTCCGTTGCGAAATGAGACTCGTAACTTTGGCAAATCCAAACTAATATATTCAGCCCAAGTCGTATTAGTAATTGTGGTAATGCGATCGCTTTTTTCTGTTCCAATACTTAACATTTTTACTTAAGGAATATAGTTACTTCGATTCTTTATTTATCGTATATTTTAGCCAGGATAGTAGCTAACAAGCGATCGCACTAACTTTAATCTCTAAAAACACTGACACTTATGATTTTGAGCTTGTTTTTAAAGTATTACGACAATCATCTAATAAAATATCAAAAGATTTAGCAACTTTCCAAGGATTTTTACCAGTTAAGATAGTGGTAACTAAAACTGCCTCATGGGGGTTTCTGCCTGTTGACTTCACTACTGAAATTGCTTCTTTATTAGATAATCCTCTTTTGGTAACTAACCAAGCTGATAAGATTTGTCCTGTACGTCCAATTCCCCCAGAACAATGGACTACAACTCGTTTGTTTTGTTGCTCTGCTGCTGTAAGAAAAGGCAAAATTTTTTCGATTAGCGTATTGCGCTCGACAAAATGAAAGTCTTTGATTGGTGTCCAACAAACTTTCTCTTTGCCAAATTTTTGTTTATAAGTACTAAGCAAGTCTGAGTATTTTGATAATTGGCTTTGTGTAAGTAAGCAACAAACTCGATCTATATCTTGATTCTGCATAAATTCGATCCACTCAAAAACTTTTAAATTGCTATATCCAGGTCTTGCAGCACCAAATACAGTCTGTTCTGTTTCTGAAGCAGGGGCAAATTTGTACATATTGTATTCTTTAGTCAAGAGTTAAACACTCTACTTATCATTCATAGCTAAATATTAGCTTTAAGTGCGATCGCATTATCCAAACTCTCTTTCAACTCAGTTGTATTCATCGTTCCGATATCTCCTTGTTGGCGAGTACGAATACTTAAGGTTTGAGTTTCGACTTCCCGCTTGCCAACTACTGCCACTACAGGAATTTTTTCTAATTCGGCATTACGTATTTGTTTGCCCAAACGTTCCCCCTAACAGTCTGTTTC
>JADEXJ010000061.1 GCA_015207195.1 Pleurocapsales cyanobacterium LEGE 10410 | reverse complement strand
CTCAAGAGTTAAGAGCAGCAGAAGATCCTGAGTTTGAAACTTTCTACACTAAAAACATCCTGCTCAATGAAGGTCTCAGAGCCTGGATGGCAACCCAAGACCAACCACATCAAAACTTTGAATTCCCAGAGGAGGTTCTACCACGTGGTAACGCTCTCTAATCCTGCCGTAGGCGCAGGTCGTGACATTAACTCCACAGGCTTTGCTTGGTGGGCGGGTAATGCGCGCTTGATCAATCTTTCAGGTAAGCTATTGGGCGCACACGTCGCTCATGCTGGCTTAATTGTATTCTGGACAGGTGCAATGACTATCTTTGAAGTCGCGCACTACGTTCCTGAAAAGCCCATGTACGAACAGGGCATGATTCTAATTCCTCACCTAGCGACTTTAGGCTGGGGTGTAGGTCCTGGTGGTGAAGTAATTAATACTTACCCCTATTTCGTAGTTGGTGTTTTACACCTAATTTCTTCCGCTGTTCTTGGTTTGGGCGGTATTTACCACGCACTTCGTGGTCCAGAAAAACTTGAAGAATATTCCAACTTCTTTAGTCAAGACTGGAAAGACAAAAACCAAATGACTAACATTATTGGTTATCACCTAATTCTTTTAGGGCTAGGTGCATTTTTGTTAGTCTTCAAAGCCATGTTCTTCGGTGGCGTATACGATACCTGGGCTCCTGGTGGTGGTGACGTTAGGATTATTACCAACCCTACCCTTAACCCTGGTACCATCTTTGGCTATCTAACTTCTGCTCCTTTTGGTGGGGAAGGTTGGATTATTGGGGTTGATAATATGGAAGACATTATTGGCGGTCACATATGGGTCGGTTTGATCTGTATTGCTGGCGGTATCTTCCACATTTTGACCAAGCCTTTTGGTTGGGCGCGTCGTGCTTTGATTTGGAACGGTGAAGCTTACCTTTCCTACAGTATCGGTGCCGTGTCTTTGATGTCTTTTATCGCTTCTTGTTATGTATGGTTTAATAACACTGCTTACCCCAGTGAATTCTATGGACCTACCAACGCAGAAGCTTCTCAAGCACAAGCCTTTACTTTCTTAGCTCGCGACCAACAAATGGGTGCGAACATTGGTTCTTCTCAAGGTCCTACTGGTCTTGGTAAATACCTGATGCGTTCTCCTACTGGCGAGATTATTCTCGGTGGAGAAACCATGCGTTTTTGGGATTTTCGTGGTCCTTGGTTAGAACCCATGCGTGGTCCTAACGGTATTGACCTCGACAAAGTTAGAAACGATATTCAGCCTTGGCAACTACGTCGTGCTGCTGAATATATGACTCATGCACCTAATGCTTCGATCAACTCTGTTGGTGGTATTATCACTGAGTCCAATTCCTTCAACTTCGTAAACATTCGTCAATGGTTGGCTGCGTTCCAGTTCATCTTGGCTTTCTTCTTCCTCATCGGTCACTTATGGCATGCTGGTCGTGCTAGGGCTGCTGCTGGTGGATTTGAGAAAGGTATTGAACGCGAGACTGAACCAGCACTATCGATGCCCGATTTAGACTAATCAACCTTGAAAGTTATTAGTTGAAATACGGTCTAATATGTAAATAAGCCTCTGCTATTTGGCGGGGGCTTATTTGTTTTCAAGCTATTAGCTTTTAAACTTCTTAGCTCAACAACTTTATATATAAATGCCAGATTTAGAAAAGATTGCTACTCAGTTAGAAAGCTCTAATTCCAAAGATCGTTTATTAGCCCTAACTTCTTTGAGAGAAGTCGCACCAGAAGATGCCGTCCCCCTAATAAAAAAGGTTTTAAATGATGAAATACTTCCCGTGCGCTCAATGGCTGTTTTTGCCTTGGGGGTTAAACCTACAGCAGAATGTTTTCCAATCCTAGTAAATTTGTTAGAAAGTGACGATGATTATGGAATTCGCGCTGATGCAGCAGGGGCATTAGGCTACCTAAATGATATTCGCGCTTTTGAACATCTGGTACGAGCATTTTATGAGGACACTAACTGGTTGGTGAGATTTAGTGCTGCGGTTTCCCTGGGTAACTTACAGGATATTCGAGCCAAAGAATTGCTGATGGAAGCCTTAGACAGTGATGAAATTATTCTACAACAGGCTGCGATCGCTGCTTTAGGAGAAATTAAAGCTGTTGAATCAGTAGACAAAATTCTCAATTTCGCAGCTTCAGATGACTGGTTGATTCGCCAAAGAATAGCCGAAGCATTAGGCAATTTAGATACAGAAAAGAGCAGATCTGCGCTGAGGTTTTTAGCTAAAGATATGCACCCCCAGGTGAAAGAAGCAGCGGAAATATCTTTAAGGCGTTTAGAGCAAAGTTAATAGTTTTGGTTTTACCGAAGCTAGGTTAACTAACTGATTGGAGTAATTGATCGGACATTAGTGGCTCACCACGACTCAGATCGAATTAAAACATTTGCTTGGCTGCTAAAAGAAAAAACAAAAGGACTAGATGTCGCAACATCATAGTCCCTGCTTCATTGAGTTACCAAATAATATTAGCTGTTGGGTACAGTTTGCACCGCAGTTGCACCGTCTACGCCTTTAGCTACCTGTTCTGCTTTAGATAAAATGCTTTCGGCATCGGGATTGTATTTTAAAACTACAGTACTGCCTGTTTGAGCAACCCAAAGTCCTACATTATCTGAAATGTTTGCCTCGTCCAGTGCTAGGGCAACACGCTTTGCCAAACCGCTTTCGTCAAACTGACCATCTAAACCAACTTTTTCAGGAGGAATATCATTGTCTTTTGCTGCTGAGGCTACTGCAACTTTACCTGACTTTTTCACTTTGTCTTCTTCTTTCTTCCCAAACAACTTGCTTAAAAAACCCATATTATCCTCTCGGTCTGTTTATATCAAAGGTATAAATATATTTTGTACCTGCTGAAAGTATAAGGTTAGCAAGTTAAAACCAAGTCAAGACGTTATCAAGACTTTATATTTTATGTAGTTAAGAGTTTTTGCTCATTTTTCCCAAATATTTCTGTAAATAAGGCGAAAAAACTTCGTAAATCAAAGTCAAGGGTTGACCATCATGCCAAAATAAATAATGACGACCCCATAATGGGGCTTTTTGCCCAAATGCTGACTCTAGTTCCGCGCAATGTCCGCAATAGACTCCCCGTACGTCACGGTATAGTTCGGTATGCAGGGTAGAAAGACTGCGCCAGATAGGCAAAGAACGATTTTGCAGATAATCATCGACAATACCCGCATTCCACCAGGAAGCAGCATAAGCCAGCCTTTGACCCGATGCGGTACGCAACCATACTTGTCTCCTTAATCGGGGTTCGGCGATCGCCTCGATCTCGCTTGGTGCGCCATCATCTCGTTTACCGATTGAAGACATATCAATTACGTCTACTTCAGTTGGTTCTCCCGTAAGCAGCTGTAAGTGGTGAGTTGGAGAACCATCCCCCAACAGGAGCATTTGCCAAGTAGGTGATAGCTGTTCGTGGGGTAGTCCCTGTTGCACCATGTCTTTTCCTCCCGACCAAATCGGCTTGAGAGAATGCCAGTTACCAGAAGCAGTATTAAGATTATATGGTTGAGTTGCAGTCACGTTCGGTTACAAAACTTTATTTTCTTTAATAGAGATCGTAACGCTCTTTGCTCAAAATTTCTCGTTTTCTCATAAATTTGTGGTGTTCGCGGTTTTTTTCTGAATTAATTGAAAGTTAGGGCGATGTTTTTTGCTGCCTGTAAAGCAACATGCCCCAGAAGGCTAAATTGTGGTTAATTACTGTCTGGTGGGCGATTTCAGCAAACTGTAAATGTAGATATTGAGCTAGCAACTCGGCATCTCCTCCAGTAAAAATTATTTTGCTGTGAGGAAATTGTTCTAACCAATCGACAATATAGCTATGAATTCCTGTAATCGTGGTATAAATAATCCCACTGGCGATCGCCTGATCGGTGTTTGATGCCCAACGGGGAGGTAAAGTAGCAGGAAGTTCTACGGCTGGTAAGGCTGCGGTTTTTTGCTTGAGACTAGTAAGCTGCGATCGCAAACCAGGCAAGATGGCACCTCCCAGAAATTTTTGTCCGTCTACGGTGGTAAAGGTTAAAGCAGTACCGCCATCAATTATTAAGCAGGGCTGAGTGTAGGTAACGCTTGCTCCCCAGGCTGCCAAAGCGCGATCGACTCCCATGGTGGGATAAGTATCACTCAATTTAACGTCTTTGATAGTTATCAGATTTAGCTCACCATAGTTTTGCCATAGTTCTGTCTGTGCTGGTACTACCGAAGCCAGATAAACGGGAATATTAGTTAAATCTTGTTTTAACAAGCCATTAGCTAACAACTCTTGGGGTAAATGATGTTCGACTGCAATTGATAAATGCCGAGTGTCCCAAGTCTCGATCAAGTTGTCATGTTTAAACCATGCCCAATGTAATCGAGAGTTACCAATAGCTAAAGCTAACCAGTTTGATTCATTCACTGAGAATTAATTTTCTGCCATTTTTGTATCCAGGCGATTAACCCTACATCATCCATTTTTCTACTACTGTTACTTATTTGCAATAATTGACTCAATTCTGCTGCTGATTCTGACTTCTGTTGTTTGCAAGCTGCAATCAAAGTTTTTTCCTCAACTAAAGACTTACCCAAGCCCAGGGAAGCCTGTAGTTTTTGCCGTTCGTCTTGAGCGATATGATCAATCACAAAATCAGTGCTGTTGGCTTTTGCTAGAACTCCTGCCAAAGCATCAATATAGGCGGTGCTGTTATCGGCGATCGCCTCCTTAGATATCATTGGATTGCCAAAGCGACGAAAGGCAGCAGCAGTAGCCACACCAGCGATCGCAACCGTTTGGATGAATAACAAAAACCAAGGAGTTTGAGCCAAATAACTCAAGATATCTGCTCGTTCTTCTTGAGTAATAGTTTCTTTGTCTTTGTAGCCGTGGATATATTCGTCTACTAAAATGGCTTGATTTTGACTGACCAATGCTGCCAAAAATTCATAGTTATCAGTATCTTGATAGGCATTGGCTGCCAAATGAGGCGTGACGCAATAGATTACTTTTCCCTGACCGATTGTGTTCTGCCAGACAACAGCACCATAGCGATCGCCAAGTAGAGTTTCTGCTGACGATCGATCGCGACGAGTGGTTTCAATCTCAATTTGGTTGTCAGATAGAGGGCTATCCCGATAAGGGATGAAACTTTTAAAGGGTGCTGCGGTGGCTGGCTGATGTTCGCCAATAATTACTAAAGTGTTTCCTTGACTAACCCATTCTTTCTCTGAAGAAGACAAAGCAGAACTTGATAACCTACTCAACTGAAAATCAGCCTTACTATGAATTTGAACGTAGGTTACTTCTTGGATGTCGCCTTCAATTAACTGAGAAAAAGGTTTACGCCAACGCTCGATCGGTACTTTCTTGTCAGACATATATTCATACCAAGCACCATAACCATCGGGTTTACGTCCATAGGTCGAACCACTATCATTTTTGCGTCCCCCACTATTAGGTGCTGCAATCAAAATCAAGATAACAATCACGGCGATCGCAATTCCAACAAACAACCATTTACGTTGACGAAAATTTGACATAATTAGTAGCTGCGTATACTAAATGAGCAATTAGCAGGGAGACAGGGGAAACCAGAGACTTGAGAATTACGAACGACGAATGACAAATAACCAACGACTAACCTTTTAACTTTCAATTTGTTGATAAGCCTGCTGACATTGCTCAAACAAAGAGCGATCGGCTTCTGCCCTACTAAAACACAGTCTTTGATGAATCGACAAGAGAAATTCGTAGGGTTGGGAAGAAGAAATCTGCTTTTGCAATAGCGACTGCCGATACTCTTCATCAGTCCTACTCAATTGATGACGAACGATCCTCCGTTCGTCTAATAGCTGTAACATTGCCTGGTATAAACAAAAGATCGCCTGACGATAATTACCGTCAACCCTAGCGGTTTGCGATCGCTCGATCCAGTCTGTAATCGATAGCTGAGTAGTTTTGAGCGGTGGATTGGTAGTTATCTGGCGTTCTTTTCTTTGCCAACGTTTCCAGTAGGGTCGTAACCATAGCCACAGTTGCCAAGTCAGCCAAACCAGCAATACAGCGATAATCGTCCACAGACAAAATTTAATAATTTGCCACAGTAGTTCAGATTTAAGAAACCCCAAGTCCCAAGTCGTGTCTAGTTGAGAGGTCTTAAATTCGACCCATTCATTAAATCTTTGTTTAATCAGATCGATGCGCCAGCCTAAACTATCTTGTTTGAATGACCCTGCGGACATAATATAAGTTTAATCCCTTAATTAACCAGTACTGTTCTAATTATCAATTGTCCACAATCGATTGTCCATCAGCATATTCATGCTTAAAATCACAGTTGATTATTTTGAGCCAAGCTAAACTCAAAGCCTAAATTAATTGTTATTTTATTCAAGCTTCTCACTATAAGACATGCGTTTTTTTAATCAGATTAATTTACAAACTCCAGAAAGTGTTGAGTTGGAGTTTACCTTGGCTGGAATTGGTAATCGCGCCTTAGCTTTGATAGTTGATTACATCATTATAGTTTTAGCTGCTATATTTGTCTGGATTATTGGTGCTTTCTTAGCTTTTCAAATTTCGCCAATCTCTAGCCTTGGCTTCCCGCCCAATAAATTGGCACAGTGGATTTGGGCAATTCAGTCCATGACTATTTTCGCTATTTATACGGGATATTTCGTATTCTTAGAAACTTTTTGGCGCGGTCAAACGCTAGGAAAAAAATGGACGAAAATTAGAGTTGTTCGCGATAATGGCAAACCTGAAAGGTTACCTCAGGCAATTTTAAGATCATTACTAAGACCCGTAGATGATATCTTTTTTGTTGGCGTATTTTTTATTATTTTTTCCCAAAAAGAAAAGCGCATTGGCGACCTGGTTGCAGGAACAATTGTAGTTCAAGATGAACACACATCAAATGCTAATTTTGATATTTCTCCTGAAGCCCAAGATTTGGCACTTCAGTTAAGAATTGAAGCCGAAATTGCCAATTTGTTACCAGAAGACTTTGCTACTATTCGCGATTTTCTTCAGCGACGTAAAAATATTATGTTGGAATATCAGCATCAATTGAGCCGTAAATTAGCTCAACAAGTTAAAGAAATTATTCTTTTAGAAGACGTTCCAGAAGGGTATAGCAACAGTCAATTTTTAGAAGCAACATATCTGGCTTATCAAGATAATAATCCCTATTAAGTACTAAATAATTACAATAAGTTGATACAGCCTTTTGCACAACTAATTAATCCATATAGCAATTCTCTTTGAGTTGTGAAAATTATTCGTCTTGAATGTCATTCGCCCTTTATTCTTTGTCGTTAGGTGTTTTCATGAATGATTTGAGACTGCTATAGTGCAATTCAACTTGTATAAAAGCCGATTCATCCATCTGTGTTTATCTGGGGACGCTATTTTATATCAATTTAGAAAATACATAAGACACATGAATTCTCCCCATCTCCTAGTCTCCTAGTCTCCCCGTCAACCATCTGTATTAACTAAAAAGTAAAACAATATTAGTTGTCTTAAATGGAAATGCAAACCGCTGTAGTTGCGATATGTCTCAAAAAAGCATTATGGGGCAGCGGGTTTTAAGTGGGTAGTCACAATAATTTATCACACCCAAACATCTTGTTTCTTCCCTATCTCCCTAACTCCCTATCTCCCCAAGCTGACTAATTATCTTCTATTTAATTACCCCCACCTACTTACTTATATTCAAGCTATCAGACAAATTACCGCTTTTTATTTAAATCAAACTCTTCAAGGTAATAGGATTCGTCAACTTCTACTAACCTCTTTTTAGGTGGTTTTTGCTTCAGACTTTTCCCTGGTTCGGGTGGTTGGGGAGGAACGGGATCGTTACCGCCGAAGTCATCACCGCCATCGCCAGCATTAAACAATGAGAACAACCAAGCCACCAACAGACCAAACAAATAGGCAACTGCTAAGAGGATAATAAGTCTATATGCGATTACAAACATAGTTTTCTAATGTCCCAACAGGGTTGAAATTTGGGAACGCTTTTGTATAGAAGCGCATCAATATAATTAATTATAAATTATATTGTCGTTTTGACGGGATCTAGGTAAAGTTAAACTACGGTTTTTTTGGTTAAACAAGATTTCCGCTTCAATCAGAACTCATTTCCAGCACATTTAGCAACAGAAAGCATGGTAATTTCAGCAGCAAAATATCAACTACGCTGTTGGGCTAATTAAACTCCGCTACCTAAAACAAATAAGCTGACTAAAGTTCCGCTATTCCAAAGACAGTGAAGCAGCATTGGGGCTAAAAGACTGCGCGATCGCGTGTAGACTACCCCTAATACTATGCCCAAAGTAGCTAACGGTAATACCTCAGACAGGCTTAAATGGGCGATGGCAAAGATTAATCCGCTAATCACAATTGCCCCAGTCACCGATACATAGCGCGTTAGAGAAGGCAACAAGAAACCGCGAAACATTATTTCTTCAAAAATTGGTGCTGCGATCGAAGCCGTACTAAAAAATACTAAAAGTGCGACCTTATCTTGTGCCTGTAAAGCCAAAAATAATAGGGGATTACTTCCTCCTTGTCCCTGCCAAATTTGCTGGTTAATCAAAGATACTATTAAGACTAAAGGTATTGCCACTAAATAACCACCAAAACCCCACCAAAACCAATTGCTATTGAATTTAAACTTAAACCAATCTTTAGGTAACGGAAAAAAGGATTTGATGGAGAAGTAGAGAACAGAAATGCCACCTATCGCCATCAAAATATAAGTTACTAAAACATATAGTGCTTTAATTCTCAACGAAGAGTTTACAGGATTTACGTTGAAAATAGCTAAGAGTAAAGGTAAGACGAACTGACCGATAAAGAAAAAGCCCACAATTAAAACCTGCCAGGTTATCTCCCAATTCCAAGGCGTTTCCCAAGTAGTGTTGCTATTGGTAGCAACAATTGATTTTTCTGGCTTGGTGAATCTTTGAACGATTAAAATAATTAATATAATTACGCCACTAATTCCGCCAAAGAAAGGAATCCCACTAATTAAAGCTAATTTAAATACCGACTTGGTAGCAATCTGTAGTTCTTGTTCTGTTAGCGCAGCTAATTCTTCATCAAGATTATTAACTCGATACAATTTGGCTAAAGCCTGATAGCGAAACCAGCTGTCTAAATTGCTCTCGATCATTGACCTACTCAATGCTATTTCCTGAGGCTGTTCTTGCCAGAGTTCTTTGAGTATTTTTGCGGTTTGGGCGTAACTATTTTCAGGATTATTAATCCGAGCGATCGCACTATTCCAAATAGCAATAGCTTCCTGCGGTTGCTCCTGCACCGCAGCTAAAATACCCCGTTTTAAGTCCAATTCGTTGATAAACTGCCCTAATTCGGTAATTTGAGTTTCTAGCTGTTTTTTCTGAGCAAGATTTACTTCAGATCTATCTCCGTCAGATAGGTTGGTTGGCAAACTATCTAGCTGCTGTAGTTGAGATTTAAACTTATCGCGACTAGTTGCTGTTTCTTGACGAACTTGTTGATATTTTTTGCTGGCTGCGGAATAAGGATCTTCTCCAACCAAAGAATTAACTGCGGTATTTAATTCAAAATCGTCTGCTGGACTAGACTTAAATTCTGCTATATGGAGGACTAAGTTGGTTTGATATAGCTCCAAACGGCTTTGAATTTGGGGTTGAGAAAGACTGTTATTTAAAGAAAAGCCAATTCTGGCGATCGCAAATATGGTCAACAAAGCTAGAATTGCTCGTTTTAACGTCATCTATCCTCCAAGGCAGAATTTATATAATTATTTATGACTATTTGGCATTATCCCTTTTCCTTGAAGAGTTATCAATCTTTCAATTAGATACAGCAAGTATATTTGCCCAATTGTGGATACAATAACTGAGGTAAATCAATTTAGAGGATTAGAAGGTTGGCTACTCGCGTGATTATCGTTCGACACGGACAAAGCACCTATAATGCACAAAAAATAATCCAGGGTCGTTGTGATGAATCTGTTTTGACTGACAAAGGAATTGCTGACGCGCAACAGGTGGGACAAGCACTCAGCGATATTAAAATGATCGATGCTTTTTACTGTAGTCCTCTACAGCGAGCCAAACAAACCGCCGAAACGATTCATGCAGGTTTAGCTAATCCTCCTGTCTTGCAACCTACTGACAAGTTGATGGAGATCGATTTACCCCTGTGGGAAAAACTCAAAAAAGACGAAGCCAGGGTCAAATTTGCCGACGATTACCGCTTTTGGAAAGAACATCCCCAAGATTTCAAAATGGACTTGGATGACGGCAGGGAACATTACCCCGTACGTTCTCTTTATCAACAGGCACGAAATTTTTGGCAGGAAACAATTCCCCAGCATCAAGGACAAACAATTCTGATTGTGGCGCATAATGGCATCAATCGCTGCTTGATTATGAGTGCGATTGGAATATCGCCCGATCGCTATCATTCGATTCAGCAGTCTAACTGCTGTATTAATATCCTTAATTTTAGTGGGGGTTTTGGCGAGCCAGTACAGTTAGAATCCCTTAACCAAACTTCTCACATGGGTATGGCAATTCCTTCGGTTCGTCCCAACCATGCAGGACCTCGCTTATTATTAGTGCGTCACGGAGAAACCAACTGGAATAAAGAATCTCGCTTTCAAGGTATTAGAGACATTCCGCTCAACGATAATGGGCGATCGCAAGGACAAAAAGCTGCCAAATTTTTACGAGATATCCCCCTCGATTTTGCCGTCTCCAGTTCAATGCTGCGTCCCAAGGAAACCGCCGAAATTATCTTAGAACAACATCCCGATGTCGAGCTAGAAACCACTCCCGAACTAAGAGAAATTTGTCATGGTTTGTGGGAAGGAATGTTAGAGTCAGAAATAAAAGCCGAATACGCCGATCTGCTACAGCAGTGGAAAGACAAGCCAGAAACAGTACAAATGCCCGAAGGAGAAAACTTACAGCAGGTTTGGGAGCGGGCGATCGCAGCCTGGAACAAAATTGCCGAAGATTACAGCAATTCAGACACACCTCAAGCAGGATTAGTAGTGGCTCACGATGCGGTGAATAAAGTAATTCTCTGTTACCTACTAGGACTAAATCCCGATAACTTCTGGAACATCAAACAGGGCAATGGTGCAGTCAGCGTTATCGACTATCCCAACGGTGCATCGGGCAAACCCGTACTGCAAGCTATTAATATTACTACCCATCTCAGTGATGGCAGTATTATCGATCAAACCGCAGCAGGAGCATTGTAAAAAAAATAAATTACAAGTAAGTCGAAATCAGACTCGGCTGGCTCGCGACGACGATGTTCCACACCAAGCTAACTGTGAATCTGCTATCTAACTGTTTCAGCTTTGCCCAGTGGAGAAAAGCGAATCTCAATCCGTCTACGGCTAGCATCTGGCTCGCGGTTGGCAGGAGCAAATTCTCCAGTCGGTAGCTGTAACTGGGCTGCGGAATAGGGACGAAACTGCACACCTTTTAGTCTGTCTGTTTGTTGCTGTACCGCCTGTAGCTGTTTGACTACTTCTAAAGCTCGCATCAACCCTAAGTCCGCATTTGAGCCTGGTTGAAGACTATCTACAGGCTGTTTGCCCTGGGCAACTTCTTCTAGCTGTTGATCTAGATTGCCGTTGCCAAAGTTTACCTGACCATCGGTATGTCCAATAATTTCTACCACATAGAGATTACGCTGTTGACTGATGCGTTCGATGCGATCTACCAAATCTATCGTAATGTAGTCTTTTAGCTCTTCTGGTAAACTCGCGCTACCAGACTCAAACCGATATTCTCCAGAATCTTGAATTACCACTACTGGAGGAGCAGATCTTAAGCGTTGGATTTCCGACTGAAGAACATCTATACGGCTACGGCTGCTCTGATTGCTACTAAGTAGGAGTCTTCTTAACTCGGAAGAAGTCTTTTTTAATTGACGTACGTTTGAAGTACTTTCTCCCAGCTCATTTTCCAAGGTAGCCAGTTCTCTCTGTAATAAACGCACCTGTCTTTCAGTATCGCTGAGATTTTGCTCGGTTTCTTGAGCCGTATATTTCAGAAATAAGGATTTGAACAAAGTCAATAATAAAAACAGGCTAATAATCATAAAAGCGTTAGCCATCAAGTCGGTGAAAGATGGCCAGACGTTTAAACTTTCCGTAGCTTCATAATTTCGTAACTTGCGTTTTTTACTCATAAATTTAACTGCTGATTATTTATTATTAGCCATCGCTTATTTATTAATCATTTGATTTACCAAATTGGATAACTCTTGTCGGATTTCTTTTAAACCTGACTTTTCGATGATGTTTTTCTCTTGATTTAGATCTACCAAGCTGTCATATTGTCGCTCGATATTATTTACTTTTTGATTCAATTCTAAAAACTTTTTGGTTAACTTTTGCATTGAATCCAGGTTGTGTTCAAAAGACTGAGTGGATTGTTGTAAAACCAAAGAAGACTGAGCAAATTGGTTCTGGGCGATCGCCAAATTATTCGTTGCCGAGGCTAACTTTTCGGGAAAGCGACTATTATCGATGGTGTTAGCAGCCTGTTCAAAAGTTACTGCACTATTTTCAATTCGAGCAAAAGCTTTGCTCATAGATTGTTCAATGGTATCTCCCAATTTATGAACCATGCCATCAAAATCGCGACTAAACTGTCCAATAGCTTCTTCTAAAGAGCTAACTGGCTGTATTTTGGGCAAAAAGATGTTATCAACATAGTCTTCTAACGAGTTTAGTAAGCTTGCTTTAACGATGCTGGTATTCCAAAGTAAATTTAATACTGTAAGCAAAGCACTACAGGCGATCGCTACTAAACTGGTAGTGAAAGCAACTCCCATTCCCTGTAGAGGGCGATTTAGTTCTTCGACCAAACTTCTCACATCATTGATATCAATTTGGGTGATAGTTTGACTTAAATTAGACAGGTTAAAAGTAATTCCCAAAAATGTTCCTAATAGTCCAAAGGAAAGCAGCAAATTCGGCAAAATACGGCAAAGGCGATCGATAAATTCGCAGTTTAAAGATAGTCCCAGAAAATAGAATTTTTCATGGTTGTATTCCCCCTCAATTACCGAACCAGTATTGAGCTGATCTGGTTTAACATTGCTATCGATAAATCTCTGTTCTAATTTAGTAACAATTTTTGGCGTAGACTCTAACTTTACGCCCCCTAATAATCTTCTCGCTTTTCCCGCTAAGTATTTTAAATGCCGATACAAACAAAAGCGCAATAAAACAGTAGCTATAGTTGGCAAAATCACCAGAAAAATGGCGAGAAAAATTAAATAACCAGGAATCAAACGAACAATACTATATAGATGTTGCATAGTTCTAAAAAATACTAGAATTGTAGTACTAAAGACAAAACAGCCAAATTTTACAGTGGCTTCGATCTTGGCATCGATTTAATTAAATTGGGTAATATTTTAAGATTTTGCCTATATCTTAATGTGTCAATTCGGGATCAGAGAGTTTGTCGGTGAAGGTCGCTATCAGCTCTTAGCTTGTGAGCGATCTGTATGAAGTCTATCTTGAAAATTTTTGGTTATAAGGTATTGGTTAAATCCTATTAAAATATAGGTTTTGGCTTAAACCGAACTGACGTTATCTTAATATATCTATATAGCCTGACCGAGAAGACATAATAGTTTTTCAGCCGTCAAACCAAACTCAAGAATTATTGACCGCCGAAGGCGACGGGGCATTTAAAGTCCACCCGCGACGTATTTCCTCGAAACGGGCGATCGAGCGGTATGCTTTAGTATCCTTTAGGACGCGTCATCCTCGAATGGGGAGACAAATGAGGACGGCGGTGTAACGTTGACAACTAACTTTTGGGCTTAACTTATCACCAATGGGCAATGGGGCTTAGGCGTTAGAAAATTAATCTTTGCCGACTAGTAGAAAATTCCTGCGCTGCTTTTAATCGTGTTTGAGCTACTTTAAGTGCTTTGGCTGCCAAAAATTTTTCTCCTCTGGTGCGAGACTGCTTAAGAGAAACGGCTGCTGTTTCGAGTTCAGTCTGAGCGAGCTGGATATCAATGCGATCGCTCCATTCAGCGTCATTGACCAGAACAGCGATCTCATCCCCTTCAACTTGAGCAAAACCTTCTTCAACAAAGAAAATCAGCCATCGCCAATCAACACGAACCCTCAAGATACCAATATTTAGACTCGTAGTTAAAGGAAGATGACCTTGGAGGATTCCCATTTCTCCGTCAGAACAAGGTAAAACTACCGACTGGGCAGTACCATCCCAAACTATGCCTTTTGAGGTGACAATCCGAATATTAAGAGTCATAGCTTTTTTTGTTATTCGTGAAAGTAAGAGTAACTTATTTATCTGACTTTCCCCCGAAGCGATTGCTTTAATACTTTTCGCTGTAGTCGATCGAGTTTGCTTAATTAGTTAATTTTTTGATTTTTAAATTAGCTGATTCTTGGCTGTAGTTTTCTAGTTCGACTGGGACTGGTTTGACATTCCAGATTTCGGTGGCGTATTCTGAAATCGTGCGGTCAGAAGAAAACTTACCCGTGCGAGCGACGTTGAGAATTGACATTCTCGTCCACTGTTTTCGATCCAGATAGGCTTGGCTAACTCTCTCTTGACAGTCAACGTAAGCCTGGTAATCAGCGAAAACCAGATACTCATCTCGATACATCAGAGAGTCCGTTAGCGGTCGAAAAAGATCGAGATCGTCAGGAGAAAAGTAGCCAGAGGTAATTTGCGCGATCGCCTGTCGCAGAGAGGGATTAGTGTCGTAGTAATACCGAGGATTGTAACCTCTAGCTTTGAGCTGGGTTACCCGATCGGCAGTCAGACCAAAGAGAAAGAAGTTTTCCTCTCCTACAGCTTGACGAATCTCGATGTTAGCTCCGTCAAGAGTGCCAATAGTTATTGCTCCGTTGAGGGCAAATTTCATATTGCCAGTGCCAGAGGCTTCTTTGCCAGCGGTAGAAATCTGTTCCGAAAGTTCGGCAGCAGGATAGACTTTTTCACCGAGAGAGACATTGTAGTTGGCTAAAAACACTACTTTAAGACGATCGCCTACATCGGGGTCGTTATTTACTACATCGGCTACCGAGTGGATCAGCTTAATAATTAGCTTTGCCAGATAATAACCAGGTGCTGCTTTACCGCCAAAAATAAATGTTCGAGGCACTATCTCTAGCCGTGGATTGGCTTTAATTTGGTTGTAAAGGGTAATGATATAAAGAACATTTAATAATTGACGCTTGTACTCATGAATCCGCTTAACCTGAACGTCAAACAGGGAATCGAGATTTAGTTTAATCTTGTTATGGCGCAAAATATAGTCTGCTAGTTCTTGCTTGTTGTCCTGTTTGATCTGATGCCAGCGATCGCAGAAAGAGGAATGACCGACTAAGTTTTCTAGCTGTCTCAAGCCTTCGAGATCTCGAATCCAGTTCTGACCGAGCTGCTCGGAGATTAGCTCCACCAGTCGCTGATTGGTCAACAGCAGCCAACGACGGGGAGTTACTCCATTGGTTTTGTTGTTGAATTTCTGGGGGCAAAGTTCGGCAAAATCTCGCAGCAGATCTTGTTTGAGTAGTTTGGTATGCAACTGCGCGACTCCATTGACCGAGTGGCTGCCAACACATGCTAGATGAGCCATGCGAACGGACTTCTCCGATTGTTCTTCGATCAGCGAAAGTCGTCTTAGGCGTGCTAAGTCATGGGGATACTTTTGCTTAACCCGTTCGAGGAAGCGATGATTGATTTCATAGATGATTTCTAAATGCCTGGGCAACAGGCGACCGAACAGATCGACAGACCAGCACTCTAATGCCTCAGACAATAAGGTGTGGTTGGTATAAGCGAAAGTATTGCGGGTAATTTCCCAGGCAGACTCCCACTCCAAGAGATACTTGTCCACCAGCAAACGCATTAACTCGACAATACCTAGCGTTGGATGGGTGTCATTAAGCTGAATGGCGACTTTTTCAGCAAAGCAGTCAAAATTATCATGATTGCGTAGAAAGAGGCGAATGATGTCATGGAGAGTACAGGCAACAAAGAAGTATTGTTGCTGCAAGCGGAGTTCCCTTCCTTGGGGAGTATTATCGTTGGGATAGAGAACTTTGCTAATATTTTCAGAGAAGATTTTATCGGCTACTGCACGATTATAGTCACCAACGTTGAACACTTGAAAATTAAATTCTTCGCTGGCTTTGGCACTCCAGAGACGTAAGCTATTAACCGTGTTGTTCTCGTATCCAGGTGTCAGCAAATCATAGGGCGTACCAAAAACAGTCTGCCCAGACAACCACTGCACTCGATAATAACCATTTGTATCCAGATAAGCCTCGGTATGACCGCCAAATTTAACTTCCACTCGATACTCTGGTCGGGGAATTTCCCAAGGATTACCCAAGCGCAGCCAAAGATCGGGAGATTCAATTTGCCAACCTCGATGAATTGCTTGGTGAAAAATACCAAAGTCATAGCGAATCCCATAGCCACGAGCAGGAATTTCTAGAGTAGCCAGAGAATCCAAAAAACAGGCAGCCAAACGTCCTAAACCCCCATTACCCAAACCAGGTTCTGCTTCCTGTTCGATTAATTCTTCCAGGTCGATTCCCAATTCTGTTAATGCTTGGCTAGTTGAATCGTACAAACCTAAATTGAGCAAGTTTTTGCCTAGCTGACGACCCAGGAGAAACTCTAAAGATAGATAGTAAACGGTCTTGACATCTTGTTCTATATGGGTCTTTACGGTCTGAATTCGCCGTTGAATCAGTCGGTCTCGAACAGTATAAGCCAGAGCCATGTAGTAATCGTGGAGAGCAGCGATCGACTCATATTTTCCTTGGGTATATAATAGGTTGTCTGTAAAGGCTCGCTTGAGGGTTTCTAGACTAGTTCCCGTGCGATCGTCTTCTACTTCTACCCGAACCGTTCCAGCTTGCTGAGACTTTAACTCTGGCTCGGAGCTAGAGCCTATTTGCCGACCATTTTCCTGGAATTGACTTGAATACATGGGCTTGGCGATCGAGATTTGGGTACTCGATCGGATTAAGTATACAAAAAATCAATTAATTTAATATTGATACCATAGGAGAAATCAGCTTGGTAAATGGATCAAAAAATCTGGTTCAAAAAGCTAGAAATGCTGTTTTTTATTGCCGATATTCCCAACTATTATCTCTTCAACCGTAAATGATTTAGTTGACATTTGCTGATTGCCAATCTCTCTTAGGAGATCTTTAATTTAAATTGGTCTTTACCTTTATTTAAACACTAAGCTCAGTTGCAATTTTGTTAAATAAATAACATTTTCCTAAATATTTTATTTTTTCTCGTTACTAAAACAATATTTATGTTGTTTTAGTCATCAAAGTGTTGTTATAAAATTGTATCATATGAGGGTTGGGAATAACCTGTATTCAGGGTTTACAGACATTATTTTGGCTAAAATTTTTGCTTGTACGTCTAATATACTACAGCAAATTAAACATGAACTGCTATAGTTGTTTGACTAAGAATTAAATAGAGAAAATTAGCTTCGATTGTGGCTAAAATAAAGTTTTCCTCGACTAGATTCTTAGATTCTTAACGCTCGAGCATAAGCATAATTAAGATAAAAATTACCAGGCAAAAATGATTTTCTAAGCTAACTTTTTGTCATACTTTCTTGATATAAGTCAATTAAGATTAATGACGATTTGAATATATATTTTATAAGGTTTAAAATATATGTAGTAATCAAGCCAAAAGCAGTTTACTGATTCCAAGAAGCAGACTAGCTTTTTCCAGAAAAATAGCTTTTCAAGTTAAAAAATACTAGAGAGAGGTGGGAAATGAGTACACAACGATTAACACAATTACTCCACCCAGATCACGAGCATCTCAACCAGTTTAATTTAGTCGTTCTCGTGGTTGTCAGTTCACTACTAATGGGGTTAGTACCATTTATCTATGGTTTAAGTTCGACAGACGCTCGAGGAAATAACTTGATTATCCCTACCGAAGCAGAACTTTGGAAACCTGTAACACAAGCGGTAGACTAGCAATCTGTAATCGCTGTAGCTGTTTTTAGAGTGGAATATATTTTTGAATCAATTTGAATCAAAGAGAAACCATGATTGGGGACAAGAAATTTCTCAATCCCCGATCCTAAAAATCAGGAGTTCCCAGCCATATTCTTAATCCTCAAAATACTTGGGACGATCCAGAAGCCTACAAACAACAGGCACAAGAGTTAGCTAGAAGATTTGTCGAAAACTTCCAGTAGTTTTCCGATACTCGATCAGATATTATCGCAGCCGACCCCATAGCTAGCTAATTTATCTATCGAGCTAATTAACATAAACAAAGTTGAAACGTCTTAGGAGTTTAACCCATGGTACAAACAAGAGTCGATCGCCAGCCTTTCCAATCCACTAAAGAAGAAGCTTTAATCCTCTGGTTTGAAGAGGTTGGCATTGCAGATATCTCTTTTGTAGGTGGCAAAAATGCCTCTTTAGGTGAAATGATTCAACAACTAATCCCCAAAGGCGTTAATGTTCCTGCTGGCTTTGCCACTACAGCTTATGCCTATCGCTATTTTGTCGAGCAGGCAGGTTTGCAAGACAAGCTGCGCCAGCTATTCTCAGATTTAGATATTGAGGATATGAGCAACTTGCGACAACACGGCAAACAAGCTCGCGCCCTAATTCTCAATACCCCCTTCCCAAGGGAACTAGAACAGGCGATCGCTCAGGCATATATCCAGTTGTGCGATCGCTATAACGGTACTGCTGAGTTGTGCGATCGCTTGCCAGAGTCAGAACAAGAAGAATGCAAGCAGTACAGTAGCTATACCGATGTGGCAGTGCGCTCCTCGGCAACGGCGGAAGACTTACCCGATGCCAGTTTTGCAGGACAGCAAGAAACCTATCTTAACGTTCATGGAGTCAGAGGGGTGTTAGATGCTTGCCATAAGTGCTTCGCTTCCTTGTTTACCGACCGTGCCATCTCCTACCGCACGATTAAGGGTTTCGACCACTTTGAGGTAGCTCTCTCCGTTGGAATCCAAAAAATGGTGCGTTCGGATCTGGCTTCGTCGGGGGTGATGTTCTCCATCGATACCGAAACAGGCTTTAAGAATGCTGCCCTGGTCACTGCTGCTTACGGTCTGGGGGAAAACGTCGTCCAGGGTGCGGTCAATCCAGATGAGTATTTTGTGTTTAAACCTACTCTCCAGCAGAGCTACCAACCGATCTTAGAAAAACGCCTGGGCAGCAAAGAAATTAAAATGATCTACGATGTCGGCGGTGGCAAGCTGACCAAAAATGTCCCCGTACCCGAACCAGAACGGCATAAATATGCGATCGCCGATGACGAGATTCTCGCTTTAGCTAAGTGGGCTTGCATCATTGAAGACCACTATTCTGAGGTGCGCGATACTTATACCCCGATGGACATCGAGTGGGCAAAAGACGGTTTGACTGGCGAATTATTTATCGTTCAAGCTCGTCCCGAAACGGTGCAATCGCAAAAATCTGACGCTGTTCTACGCAACTATAAACTGCAAGGAACTAGCGATATTCTCATCCGAGGGCGCGCTGTCGGAGAAAAAATCGGTCAGGGTCGAGCCAGAATAATTTTGAATGTTCACAACCTCGATGAATTTCAAGCAGGTGAAGTTTTAGTAACTAACAAGACCGACCCCGATTGGGAACCGATCATGAAAAAAGCCAGCGCGATCGTTACCAATCAGGGGGGACGTACTTGCCACGCAGCAATTATTGCCCGTGAAATGGGAATTCCGGCGATCGTCGGCTGCGGTAAGGCTACAGGGATCTTGACTACGGGTCGAGAAGTGACCGTCTCCTGTGCAGAAGGAGAAGAAGGACGAGTATATGATGGTTTAGTGCCGTTTGAAATTCAGGCAACCGAACTTAAAAACCTCCCTCGCACTCGCACCCAAATCTTGATGAATGTAGGCAACCCCGAAGAAGCCTTTAGTCTGGCTTCAATTCCCTGCGATGGTGTGGGTTTAGCGCGATTTGAGTTTATCATTGCCAACCATATCAAAGCTCATCCGCTGGCATTGCTTCATTTTGACGAGTTAGAAGATGAATCCGTCAAGCAGGAAATTGCTCAGTTGACAGCATTGTACGACCATAAACCCGACTTCTTTGTAGATAAGCTAGCTAGAGGTATCGGTACAATCGCTGCTGCTTTTTATCCTAAACCAGTAATAGTGCGGATGTCCGACTTCAAGAGCAACGAGTACGCTAACCTCTTGGGTGGCAAACAGTTTGAGCCAACCGAAGAAAACCCGATGATTGGCTGGCGGGGTGCGAGTCGCTACTATGACGAAAACTACCGCGATGCTTACGGGTTAGAGTGTAAGGCTCTAAAACGAGTCAGGGATGAAATGGGTTTAACCAACGTCATCCCGATGATTCCCTTCTGCCGAACTCCTGCCGAAGGACGCAAGGTACTGGCAGAAATGGCAAAATACGGTCTGAAACGGGGGGAAAATGGCTTGCAGGTTTACGTCATGTGCGAGATCCCCAATAACGTCATTTTGGCAGATCGCTACAGCGAAGTATTTGACGGGTTCTCCATTGGTTCTAACGATCTAACTCAGTTAACCTTGGGACTCGATCGCGACTCCGCTTTAGTTGCCCAACTATTTGACGAACGGGATGAAGGAGTCAAAGAAATGGTGCGCCAAGTGATTACCAAAGCGAAAGCTAAAGGTCGCAAGGTGGGTATCTGCGGTCAAGCACCCAGTGACTATCCTGAGTTTGCTCGCTTCTTGGTAGAACTGGGGATTGACTCCCTCAGCCTTAATCCCGACTCCGTATTAAAAACTTTGCTAGAGGTCGCTAAAACCGAAGGGGTCGCTACTAAATAGATATCCGATCTCTTGCATGAGTTATTAAGCTAGGTATCCCACGGGGAAGAGGAAGGACTGGCGGTCAACCAGATCGATCCTGTTCCCCACTTCTACTTTTCCTTTAAATTATGAACAAAACTACAGAGATTGCCGATCTCGATGCGCCAATTCAGTCTCGACATTTAATCTTGGCTCGACTGGGAAAATTATTAGCTAAGCAGGAGGCTTTAGAAAACCTGATTCCCTTTGAAAGTTTTCCAGAGCAATGTCAAATTTCTCAGTCTGTTCTCTGGGACTGCTTGTTGGCTTTGAAGATTGAGCCACAGAAACTGGACGAACAAATATATTTTACTGCTGACAATTTAAAACGACTAGAGCAATTTATTAAGCGCATTGAAATTTCCTGGGCTTGCCCTCATGTCTTAGCAACGTGTCGTGAAGTGGCAAGAAAAATCTAATCTTCCCTCGGGTTCTGAGACGAAGATCGAGGTTGCTGTATCGCTGTTTGAGGAGATAAACCATATGGATTGTCATCAGATTCAATTTTATACTCACCCTTACCAAATCGATCTCGACCAACTTCAGGAATTATTGGAATCAACAGCTTTTTGGGCAAAAGAGCGACGACTTGAAGAATTGGAAATTGCGATCGCTAACAGCGATCCCGTAGTTAGTGTCTGGGATGGAGAGAAGATGATTGGCTTTGCTAGGGCTATTTCAGACGGTATTTATCGAGCTACTATCTGGGATGTCGTAATTCATCCAGACTACCAGGGAGTAGGATTAGGTCAGAAGTTGGTCAAGACTGTTTTGAATCATCCCCGAATGAATCGAGTAGAAAGGGTTTACCTAATGACTACCCATCAACAACACTTTTACGAGCAGCTCGGTTTTCAACACAACTCTAGCAGCACTATGGTTCTGTACAACCATTCTCCAGTTACATCTGGTTTATCGCTCATTGCTTAAGTGTTTTAATCGTTCCGAACTAGTTGACCAAGCCGACTTCTTCTATCTTGAGGGCAACAGAGTATATTCCTGATGAAATCTTTTTCACCTATAGTAGCGATTCTCTTGGGGATCATTATTTCTCAAGCGCACATCTATGCCTTTGCGATTAAGTATCTGCTAATGCTGATGTTGTTTTTTCCTTTTCTCAAAATCAGCATTAAAACTTTTTATCCTCACGCACTTTGGATTGTTGTTGCCAATCTAGTTATTGCTATTGCCGTTTACTTAATTATTCTCCCATTCAACTCCGAACTAGCGTTTTTATGCTTGATTACTGCCATCACTCCTACAGCAACCGCTGCGCCAGCTGTCATGGATTTTTTGCAGGGCAATGTGGAATATGTCGCCTCATCCGTACTGCTTACCAACAGTATTATTGGTTTGACTATTCCGTTGTTGCTCTCTTGGATAACAACTCCAGAGACTTCAGTTTCAACTTCAGAAGTCTTTCGGTCTATCTGGTTTGTCTTTGGTATTCCCTTACTGATGGCTCAACTGGTCAAAGAGTTTAATCCCTCCCTACAGCAGTTACTCTTGAAACACAAAAATTTATCTTTTTGCATCTGGCATATTTTACTATTCTTGGCAACGGCTAGAGCCACACACTTTATTATTTACGAGTCTAATACTACCCTTCAAATGATTTTTCTCATTGCAGCTAGCTCGTTGATGCTCTGTACTCTCAACTTTGGGATTGGCAAATTAATTGGGGGACAAAAATTTGCTTTGGAAGCCAGTCAGTCTCTGGGGCAAAAAAATACCATGTTTGCTGTCTGGCTAGCTTTTACTTTTCTCAATCCAATCGTAGCTCTCGGACCGATGTTTTATCTGGTCTATCATAATCTCTATAATTCCTATCAACTAATGAAAGTAACTTCACCCCGCCCTAGAAGGGCGAGGCTTTAGCTCACCCCCTAATGCTTCGTGTTTCAGTAGCCCTGAACTCACTGTACAAGACAGTTCATCCGAACCTCGGAGAAGAGTTACAACCCCTCCAATAATTGACAAGTTATAACTTGCATTTTTGTCAGCATCACCATGCCATCCACAACGACTATTAGTACACTTAAATCTTTTTCCGCTTCTCAATCCCAGATGCATACAAGCATGGCAGGTTTTAGAGCTATAACGTGGCGAAACTGGGATCACCTCAACTCCGTTAATCAATCCTTTGTACTCTAAAAAAGTACGAAGTTGATAAAAACTCCAGCTATTAGAGCGTCTTCGTTCAGTCTTACTTCTAGGTTGTTGATTAGTTCGTTTTCTAATACCAGTCAAATCTTCAATAGCGACGAGGCTATTAGTTTTCTTGGCATCAAGGACTATAGTTTTGCTGATGATATGGTTAATATGGCGTTGAAATCTTTTCTCCTTCCCCGACAGCCGTTTCAACAGTGTACGACATCTACGTCTACTACTACGTGTGCCTTTCGAGGCTTTCTTTTGGAGATTAGTGCGTTGCTGAGAATACTTATCTCTCACGTCGCGTATTTCTTTGCCAGACCATTTTTTGTTGTCGGAAGTAACTGCTATATCGGTGCGACCAAAATCAACTCCAATAACGTTATCAGAGCTAATTGGTTTTGGTGCTTCATCCTTAACCTGAATATGAATATAGTAGTTGCCATCCCTGTGCTTACAAAGTTGTGCCGAGGTTGGCTTAGTGCCTTTGAGCTTTCCAATTTGATAGTTACTACTAACGATTGGAATATGTTCTCTGCCACCAACCAAAGTCAGACTAACAGACCAGTCTTTTTCGCGGAAAGCAAAGATCCGAGCATCATAGTCAGCCGACGTTGGTTTGAATGCTTTAACTGGCTTCTTATCTTTCTTCGCAGTTTTGCGGTTAGCACCAACTCTCGCGCAAGCCCTAACAGCCAGGTTAGCCGACAAACTGTATTTCTCTCTAATGGTTTGATAGACCTGAGATTGAATCGTAGTTTTGCTCGTTATAGATGGCTTAACTTCTTGGTTAGCGTAGTTACAAGCAGCAGCAAACATCTCAAGAGTAAGATCGATCTTTTTAACTATTTTCTGAGAGGGGTTGAGCTTGCAAACTATTGTTAGGACTTGTTTCATGCCTATAAATATATCACATATGAACGCTGAAAAGAAAAGTTATTGCGGGCTATCCCTACATGCGGACAAGTCCTTTGTCGTCCTCCGCTCCGCTAAAGGACGAGGCTTCTCGCCCGTTTCGGTGAAAAATTAGCATGATTCACTTTGCGGATGGCGAGCCTCAATTAAGTCCAGGGTGCGACCGACCTTTTCTGGAAGAATAACCACTAAACTACCTTGGGGAGCCTCATCCAGCGCGATGTCAATCGCTGTTGTTTCTGTCAGGATCGATTCGTAGCGACAATCGGGTTTTTCTCGGTCGATGCCCTCACAAATTAAATTGGCAACTTCTCCGCGACGACGACCACGAGTATCATCATCTTCTTTGACTACAATGCGATCGAATATTCGAGCAGAAAGCTTACCCAGAGCAATAAAATCTTCGTCACGGCGATCGCCTGGCGCGCCCACTACACCGATACGTTCTCCCGACCAGTTACAGACAAAACTCCCCAGTGCCTGATAGCTAGCCAGATTGTGGGCGTAATCTACCAAAGCATGATAACTACCTAAATTAAATAAATTCATGCGTCCTGGCGTTTGACTCACTGAAGCTCTAAAGGTAGTCAGAGCTTGGCGAATATCTTCTAATGCCACTCCTTGAGTAAATGCAGCTAAACTGGCTGCGAGGGCATTGGCAATCATGAAGGGAGCCAATCCACCCAAAGTTAATGGTACATCGATCGCCTGCTGGATTCTGAGGGTTTGATCTCCCTGCAAAATCGATAAATAACCATGCTCATAAACTGCTGCTAAACCACCCTGGCGGATCTGGGACTGCACCAGCTCATTTTGGGGATCCATGGAAAAGTAAGCTACCTGGGCTTTTGTTCGCTGTGACATCTCGGCTACCAAGGGATCGTCGGCGTTGAGTACGGCATAACCATGAGGAAATACGGATTTTGCAACTACACTTTTTAGAGCAGCCATGTCTTCAATGGTGTCAATGCCGTCAATTCCCAGGTGATCCCCAGTCACATTAAGCACGATGCCGACATCGCAAGCATCAAAGCCCAATCCAGAACGCAGAATCCCCCCTCTTGCCGTTTCTAGTACGGCAACTTCTACCGTGGGATCTTGTAAGATTAACCTCGCACTTTGAGGTCCTGTATTGTCTCCTGCTTCTACTAAATAGTCATCGACATAAATTCCGTCAGTGGTAGTATAGCCCACGGTGCGTCGAGTTTGTCTCAAAATGTGAGCGAGTAGACGGGTGGTTGTGGTTTTGCCATTGGTTCCAGTGACGGCAAGAATCGGGATGCGAGGGTTGCTGCGGGGAGGAAATAGCAGATCGATCACGGGAGCAGCTACATTGCGAGACTTACCCTGGCTGGGGCAAACGTGCATCCGAAACCCTGGAGCTGCATTGACTTCGATCGCCACACCGTTAACCTCTGATAGAGAACGGGAAATATCGGGGGTAACAATATCGATTCCCGCAATATCCAGTCCAACAATCCGAGCTGCTCTTTCTGCTAACCAAATATTATCTGGATGAATCTCGTCCGTGCGATCGATCGCCATTCCCCCCGTACTGAGATTGGCTGTAGCTTTCAAATAGCAGATTTCTCCTGCTGGCAGAATCGTGTCGAGAGTAGCTCTCTGCTGGCGTAGCAGCTCGAAACTACTGCGGTCTAGCTCGATGCGAGTCATGACGTTGTTGTGACCTTCTCCCCGTCGGGGATCTCGATTTGCTGACTCAATCAGTTCTTCAATGGTAGAGCGGTCATCCCCCACCACATGAGCGGGAACTCTCTCGGCAACTGCTACCATTTTGCCACCGACCACTAGTACTCGATGATCCCGCCCGCGATGATAACGTTCGACAATCACCTCTTTGATTTTAGAAACGCCAATGGCGGTGTCGAAGGCTAGTTCTGCTTCTCGCCAGCTATTAATGTCAGTCGTAACTCCCCGTCCGTGGTTGCAATCTGAGGGCTTAATCACCACGGGAAAGTCGCCGACTCGTTCGATCGCTCCTTTCAGTTCGTCTAAGTAGCGAATGTTTATACCCTGAGGCACGGGAATTCCCAACTTTTGGAGAATTTCTTTGGTTGCTTCTTTGTCGCCTGCCAACTCAATCCCTAAAATACTGGTGCGATCACTCTGGGTTGCCTGGATGCGCTTTTGATTGGCTCCGTAGCCAAGCTGAGTCATGGCGCGAGTATTCAATTGCATCCACGGTATTCCCCGTGCCTCCGCTTCTTGGATAATTGCTTCCGTACTAGGACCCAAAGCCCCTTCTGCTCGTAGTTCTCTCAAATCCCGCAGATCTTGCTCTAATTCGCTAGAGGGATAGTAACCCCTATCTGCTAAATTTTGACAGAGACGCACTGCTGCTCTAGCAGCGTAGCGACCAGCCTTTTCTTCCCGATACTCGAAGATTACTTGATAAACCCCAGAATATGAAGTAGAGCGAGTGCAGCTAAATTTAACTGGCATCCCTGCTAAGGACTGGAGTTCTAGAGCCACCTGTGGGACAATCTTTTCTAGAAAAGCTCCTTCTTCTAACTGTTTTAATAACCCATTCCAACGAGGGGAAGTTGAACCAGAGAAAACCTCAGTTAATCCCTGGTAAAAATCAGGAATTTCGTCGGAGCGTTTCTCAGCCAGCTCTTTTAAATCAAGCTGTAGAACAATCAGTTTTTGGTGTTGAATACTCCAATAATTTGGACCGCGTAACGTCTTGACCTTCAAGATTTTCATCATGACATTTACCTTCTAGGGAATTGTTCTCAGTTTGAATTTGGTCAATGTTCAAAGTTGATTGAGTAAAATTGAACAGATTAGGTTCATTGGCATTTAATTAATAATTATCGATTTCTAAGCAGTTATTTGTTTTAAGAACAACAAATATTTTGGCAGAATTAAAATCAATGCTGGTAAGTCAAAAAAACTCAATTATGTCAGGGTTAAATGACAAAAATGTTTAGTATTTTTTTTAGATGATAATGGTGATAATTATTTGATAAAACCCAATTTATTGATGAATTTGCTGTTTTAATTCGGTTTTAGAAGAGATCGATACTATGAATCTTGTCGAACCTCGCCTTGAACTCAAACAAGAATTTTTTCTCTCCAAGTCGATAGACGGGCAAGTTGAGTTTGCTCCCAACAGTCAACGGAGCAGACTTTTCCCCACTATTCCATAAACAAGCACAGATCGATTAGGAATGTTGTTCATAATCTTCGGCAGAATCTGGCTCTAATTCCCAGCGTTGGCGATCGCGACGCTCTAATTTCTCTTTGACCTGTACGAGTTCGCCATCAGCTGCGTCAATACCAGTTGCCAGAAGCAATTGCTCGGTTACATTTTGATCGGGAGTAGGAGTCTGTCCGCCGACAGCTTCTTCCCCTACCACCTCTGCTTGATACCAATTATCGTCCAGATCGCCACCAGTGACATCACTACCAGAAATCCTAATCGCTTTTAATTTTGAGAGGGTTCGTCTCATTCCCGTATCGCGGTCAGCTAAACCCGAAAAGATGGGGTCGTCATCTTCTATTTTGATGAATTCCTCTAGCAATTCCTCTTCGAGTTGTTCTTTCCATTGACCATTTGAAGAGTTGAGTGCATTGAAGTTTCTCGGATATTTCATAATGCCTTCTCCTTGCCATAATATTGCTTGACTCTTCACAAGTCTCTTATTACTTAAATTTTATCTCGCTCTGATGCTTTAAAAAATAAATTTTAGACTCATTTGCTAGGAGGTGAAGCGGAAAAATGCACGCAAAATCTGAGATTTTAGCAATCAAATTAAAATGCTGACAATATCTAACTTCTGAAAGCACGTTCGACCTGATTTATCTTCTTTTCTGCTTCTAATTCTTTAACTTCTTGGCGTAAAAAATAATTCAAAAAAGTTCTAATTCCAGCAATTGCTCCGAGCAATCCAATGGATTCCCAAGTCGGAGTTACTGCTGTTGCCACGATATCAGCAGCTAACAAAAATTCTAGAGCAAGTGCTAAAGATAGACCAAGGTCTAATCTAATTTCATGATAAAAGTCTTCAGAGTCTTTCTTTTGATAGCTATGAACAAATTTGGGAACGGTTTTAAGAATTGAAAAAACGACAATAGAGATGGATATAGCTTCGATAACTAGCTTGATAATAGTTGCAATCTGATGTAGTTCTGCTTCGGTTACTTCTAAAAGTTTCTCCATTATATTAGCGTCGATCTCAATACTTAAGAACAGGATAGCCGAGGCTAAAACCAAACAGGCGATCGCCTTAAATAACAATTAGTTTAGGCTGTCGTCTAGAGAATATAGGCGTTGCTGTATCGAGGTATGATTCTATCATTTTCACGGTCGCACAAATATAGTTAAAAGCTAACAGTTCAAAGCTAAGAATAGATTACTTCGCTAAAACCTGTATCCTTTATGATGATATTTAATTTTTTTATTTTTATTAATCTTTTAGTTAAATAATACTTTTATGTATAATTTTTTCTGTTGTCAAATATACATAATCTGCTAATTGCCAAAAATACTACAAAAATTCGATTAATCGCTCAAGCAATTTCTCTAAAACATCATGATGGCAATTGACTTGAAAAACTTATCATTAATTTATCATTATATAAACAATAATTTCACTCAAATAATTAGTAGCCATTGTTACGATAACCAGCAAGGTAACAACCGATAATAAAGATTAGGAGTAAAATTACTATCCTCAAATAAATAATATGCCTCGTCGCAACGACTTACACAAAATCTTGTTGCTGGGTTCTGGTCCGATAGTAATCGGACAGGCTTGTGAATTCGACTACTCTGGTACCCAGGCTTGTAAGGCACTAAGAGAAGAGGGCTATGAAGTAGTGTTGGTCAATTCCAACCCCGCTACAATCATGACCGACCCCCAAACAGCAGAACGCACCTACATTGAGCCAGTACTGCCAGAAATCGTAGAGAAGGTGATAGCTAAAGAGCGTCCCGATGCTCTACTGCCAACAATGGGGGGACAGACGGCTTTGAATGTGGCGGTGACTCTATCCAAGAGTGGCGTGTTGGAAAAATATGGGGTCGAACTGATTGGTGCCAAGCTACCAGCAATTGAAATGGCGGAAGACCGTCTGTTGTTTAAAGAGGCGATGAAGCGCATTGGTTTGGCAGTGTGTCCTTCGGGAATTGCCCATAACCTGAAAGAAGCCAAAGCAGTTGCTCGACAAATCGGCTCTTATCCCCTAATTATTCGCCCAGCATTTACTTTAGGCGGAACTGGCGGGGGAATAGCCTACAACCAGGAGGAATACGAACAACTGGCAAAACACGGGATCGATTCCAGTCCAGTCTCCCAAATTCTGGTAGAGAAATCTCTCTTGGGTTGGAAAGAGTACGAGCTAGAAGTGATGAGGGATCTAGCAGATAACGTGGTGGTCATCTGTTCGATTGAAAATATCGATCCGATGGGAGTCCACACTGGAGATTCGATTACGGTTGCTCCCGCTCAAACCCTGACTGATAAAGAATATCAACGACTGCGGGATGCTGCCCAGAAAATTATTCGCGAGATCGGCGTAGAAACAGGGGGGTCTAATATCCAGTTTGCCGTCAATCCCATCGATGGTGAGGTAATGGTGATTGAAATGAATCCTCGCGTTTCTCGTTCTTCGGCATTAGCTTCCAAAGCAACGGGTTTCCCGATCGCCAAATTTGCTGCTAAATTAGCAGTAGGTTATACCCTGGATGAAATTCCCAACGATATTACTAAGAAAACTCCCGCTTCTTTTGAACCGACGATTGACTACGTAGTAACCAAAGTTCCCCGTTTTACCTTTGAAAAGTTTCCTGCTGCCAAACCCGTACTCACTACCCAGATGAAGTCGGTGGGGGAAGCCATGGCAATTGGGCGTACTTTTTGTGAATCCTTGCAAAAAGCTCTGCGTTCCCTCGAAACCGATCGCTTTGGTTTTGGTTGCGATCGCTCAGAATTACTCCCTTCCATAATCAAAGTACATTCTAGTTTGCGTACTCCTCATCCAGAACGCATCTTTAGCGTCTATCACGCCTTAAAACTGGGCATGACGGTGGAGGAAATTAACGAACTCACCGCCATTGACACCTGGTTTTTGGACAAAATGCAGCAACTAGTCGAAACCGAGCATTTTCTTGCCTGTACCCCTCTCAAAGAAATTTCTCAAGAACAGATGCAGTTCGTCAAACAGCAAGGATTTAGCGATCGCCAAATTGCCTTTGCTACTAAGACCACCGAAGATGAAGTAAGAGCCTATCGCAAGCAGTTGGGAGTAGTTCCCGTTTATAAACTGGTGGACACCTGTGCAGCCGAGTTTGAGTCCTACACGCCCTACTATTATTCCACCTACGAAACAGGAGAATCGGAAGCTAAAATCTCCAATCGGCGCAAGGTGATGATTCTCGGCGGGGGACCGAATCGCATCGGACAGGGAATCGAATTTGATTACTGTTGCTGTCACGCCTCCTTTGCTCTGAGGGAAGAAGGATTTGAGACGATTATGGTTAACTCCAATCCCGAAACGGTTTCCACCGATTACGATACCAGCGATCGCCTCTATTTTGAACCCCTTACCAAAGAAGACGTTCTCAACATCATCGAAGCCGAAAATCCCGAAGGTGTCATCGTTCAATTTGGCGGACAAACACCCCTGAAGTTGGCAGTACCACTTAATAACTACTTGCAGTCATTAGCAGAAAACAAAGGACAAAAGACAGATGACCGAGGACAAACAAAAATCTGGGGTACCTCGCCCGATTCGATCGATATTGCTGAAGACAGAGAAAGATTTGAACAAATTCTGCAACAGCTAGAGATCCAGCACCCTCCCAATGGCATCGCCCATAGCTACGAAGAATCTCTGATGATCGCCCGTCGCCTGGGTTATCCCGTGGTGGTGCGTCCTTCCTATGTTTTGGGGGGCAGAGCCATGGAAATTGTCTATTCCGATGGCGATTTAGAACATTATATGAACTACGCGGTGCAAGTCGAGCCAGAACACCCGATTTTGATCGATAAGTTTTTAGAAAATGCGATCGAGGTGGATGTAGATGCGATCGCCGATCATACGGGTAAGGTAGTTATCGGCGGGATTATGGAACACATTGAAGAGGCGGGAGTTCATTCAGGTGATTCCGCTTGCTCTCTGCCCCATACTTCTCTTTCCCCCACAGTCCTCGATACGATTCGTCAGTGGACGATCCAGTTGGCACAAGCCCTCAAAGTAATTGGGCTGCTCAATATTCAGTATGCCGTTCGGGAAGAACAGGTCTACATTCTAGAAGCCAATCCCCGCGCTTCTCGTACCGTCCCCTATGCCTCCAAAGCAATTGGCGTTCCCCTAGCCAAGTTAGCATCCCGCGTGATGTCTGGAGAAACTTTAGAGTCCCTCGGATTTACCTCAGAAAAGATCATCCAGCACATTGCCGTCAAAGAAGTCGTACTGCCGTTTAACAAGTTTCCTGGCGCGGACACCCTATTAGGACCAGAGATGCGCTCTACAGGGGAAGTAATGGGCATCGATACAGATTTTGGCAAGGCATTTGCCAAGGCAGAGTTGGCAGCAGGAGTAAAGTTAGCCCTGACGGGAACGGTATTGGTGTCGATGAGCGATCGCGACAAACAAGCCGTAGTTTCGGTGGTTAAGGACTTATTAGATTTAGGTTTTCAGATCGTGGCTACTGCTGGGACCCGTCGCGTCTTACAAGAGCATGGCGTAAATAATGTAGAGCGGGTGCTAAAAATTCATGAAGGTCGTCCTAACGTCATCGACTGGATCAAGAACGAACAGATTCAGTTCATTATTAACACCCCCAACGGTAAAGAATCCCATACCGATGCCCGTCTGCTGCGTCGTACGGCTCTAGACTACCAGTTGCCAATTATCACTACTATTGCTGGGGCTAAGGCAACCATCTCGGCAATTCGCTCTTTGCAGTCTCAGTCTCTGTCAGTTAAAGCTTTGCAGGACTACATTGCTGTTAACTAAGATGTTACTTCCTTGAAATTTTTTCCCAACTCAACTAAACCAAAGATTTACTAGGCTCGTTCGTATTGCTTGACTTAGTTTTATCCCCTAAATTGTCAATTACACTTAGCATTTCTCTCTCAAAACTAACTTGCGCTCGATTGGTCTTAGCACCAAAATAAAAGCTATTCTCTTGTTCTAATGCCCAGACTTGAGAATGAGAAAAATAGCTCATCACTACCCCAATCATCAATAGAGCAAAACCAGTATAGACAATAGGTACTCCTGGATCTGCTTTGATCTGCAAACCAGTACTACCAAGAATATCGAGCAGCTTGAGATCGATTCCGTCGATGTTGATACTCTGACCGATACGAATCGCGCTAGTCAATTCTCCCTGTTGGTTATAAATTAAGGCTGTTCCCTGCAAATCTTTAATCAGCATCGAAACACCAGAACTCAGATCGGGTTTAGTAGGAATCCAAGTTCCCCAGATATTTCCCGCCCCCAGAGTATCCAACTTAGCCACTGGCAGTTGAAAAATCGGACTGTTGTTTAACTGAACTCTAACCGCAGCAATACTCCAATTAGTTTGATATAGGGTAACGCCATCATAGCGGAGGGGTTTATTAACGTGAATGGTTTCTTGTTTTAATTCCTCACCAGCGTTGCTTAATACCGAAAGATCGGAATAAAACTGGTCAATATCTCCGTTGTCGGTGTAGTCAATCCAAAAGCGGTTTACTCTAACAGACCAATCTGTCGGAATCTGAGAAGCAGAAAACGGACCTGATTCAATAATATTAGTAATTTTAAAAGTATTGCCACTAGCTACCATTTCTTGAGCAAAAAAACCTGTAAAGATGCCCCAGATGCCTCCAGCCAAGACAATTAACATTCCAAGATGCACCACAATTGGTCCGATACGTCCGATAAGACCTTTCCGAGCATAAAGAGCGTTGTCCTGTTGCCATACTCGATAGTTTTGCTGCTCTAAAAGTGGAGTCAAAGATTTAATCGAACCTTGTTCTAGTTCTGCGCTCAAGGCTAATTTCTCAAACTGCTGGGGTTTTTGATAATACTTCCACCTACGGGCAGCTTTGAGGGCAGGTAGCTGGCGGGTAAAGGTGCAGGCAGTTAAGCTCATGCCAAACAGAACCAATAAAGAAAGATACCACCAGGTACTATAAACATGATTCAAACCCAACGCCAAAATAACCTTCCAGGTTAAAAAGCCATATAAAGCGGGGGATTCAGGGTAGTTTTGCTGATAAAAAGCCAGAGTTTCCGCCTGTTCGATAACTGTTCCTGCAATACTAACTACAGCGATCGCCAGTAACAAAACAATCGCTAATTTTAAATTGGCAATAGTTCCGACGAAACGACGAACCCAAGAGCCTGGTTTTAACAAGAAATTAGAAGCTGACATTGAATAAGTTTTAGTGATGGGGTAGGTATAGGGT
>JADEXJ010000302.1 GCA_015207195.1 Pleurocapsales cyanobacterium LEGE 10410 | reverse complement strand
CGATAAGGCACTGAGCTTGCTTTCTGTAATTCCCCTAATGTTTCTTCTTCCAAGCAACTTAGTTTTACTCTTAGTGGTGCAGGCATTTTTTACTCATTTTTCAGCTTTTCTATCTTATATTTAATTGCAACCGTCTACTTATCAGGAATTGACTTCTGAAACATGGTTAGAAGACGAGTTAAATTATTTTGGAGGTCAAAATGGACCTTTTTGCAAAAACTACATGGCGCACTATCGAGGCTGGACTATTTTAGTTTCTCTTGATTCAATTGATAAAGATTGGAGTTCTATTGCTGTCAATACTCTTGTTTATAATCATCCCCAATTTATGGAAGCATACGGAAACGATAGTATTCCTGCGACAATATTATCTGAATGGCTGTCAACAAAAGAAGAAGCGTATGCTGCAATTAAACTCAAAATAGAATACTCTTCTGAACAAGAAGTACAATGAGAATCACCATACAGTATTAACTTTGCTAGCAGCTATTTTTGAGTCTCGACTAATTAAGGGCAAGCCCAAATGTACTGCCGTAGCTGCAATAATACGATCTGGTAGGTCGGGAATGCTGTCTCTAGGAATAGTTGCTAAAGCTTCTACCACTCCAGTATTTAACTCATATACAATCATTCCTGTATTACCAAGCATTAATTCGCGATCGAGTTGAGTTTTTAATTGAGAAGGAATGCGCCCTTTCTCCTGTAAGTAAATTATTTCTACCAGGCAAATAGTTGGAATATAAATAATAATTTCACCGCGATCGCATCGGTCGAATAATTGATTGGCTGCAACGCTTAAACGAGGACTATCCTCCAAATACCAAATTAAAGCATGAGTATCGGTTACGACATCAGACATCAAATGTCCTCGCGAGGAAAGTTACTGCTCATTTCTGCTTTAACTTCAGCAAAATCTGCTTCGCCGATATCTATTTCTTTCCAGATACCTCTTAGAGATCTACGAGGTTGAGAAGGCATAACAACCAAATCACGTTTAAGGTGAGGAGTTATTTGTTCGATCAATCGTATTCGATCCAAGGGTGAAAGTTGCTTGGCTAAATTTAAAACTTCTTCTAAGGTTATTGAATCAGCCATTTTTGTTCAAATTTAAAGCTTGTAAGTAAATTTTAGCTTGCTTCAAGGTGGAATTTAATAAATCTCTTTGAAGAGTTTAAACCTATATTTACTAATCAACCATTGCTATTTCCTTCTGCTTTTTTGGCTGGTTGGGTTTTGTCTGAGTTTGTTTTTGTTGTTTCTCCAAAAAATCATCAATTTCTTTTAGCTTCTGGCTAAAACTCTCCACAATAGCTTCCTTTTCATCATCATCTAATTCATCTTTATCAATCGTAAATTCACCAGAATCACTTTCTATCGTCGCCTTAAAGATTTCTTCTACCTCCTCGTCATTTCGTTCTTCAATAGTAATAACTGTTTTATCGTCAGTGCGTTGCGAAGCACGCGATGCGGTAGCATCGCCAGTCGTCGTTAGACGACGATCTGGGCTTACGCCCTGTCCGTTAGGCTTATCGCTGCACAACCTACAACTATCCCCAATGGGAATTCCCGATTCTGAATTGGGATTGATTTGCTCGTACTTCTGGCTGACATCCAGCAATACATTAACTAGCCGAGTATCCAAATCCTCTGCTACTTCAGCCGATTGACTGGACTCGTCTTCATCCCATACATCAGAATCCAAATCCTCTTCTGAATCTAATTCAACATCATCTTTTTCTGACTGTTTATCTAGCAACTGTTCTAGATGTTCGATCCTCTCCTCTAAAGAATCTAATTTTTGTTCGAGTCGATCTAAAGCAGCATTAATTTGTTCTAGTTGCCGATCGAGATCGGCAGAGCGATCGATGACAATTGGCTCAGTAGTTATATCTGGGTCAACATCTATTAATTGGCGATCGATAGTTTTTACGGCATTATTTAATTGGTCAGAAATATCTTTTTCTAGGTCTAACTCATCGTCTAGATCTAGTTCGTCATCGAGGTCTAGTTCATCGTCAGACTCAATCTCTACATCCGCATTTAGATTGATATCTGGATCTAGCTCGTCATTTAAATCCAGCTCGCTATCGATTTCTGGTTCTTCTGCCTTTTGCTTAATAGATTTTGAACGCTCTACAAGTAGGCTCGTTCTTTCTTGAGCAGCCAAAATGCGATCGATAGTTGCCTTTAGCTTCTGCTCCTCTCGCTTCTCTAATAACTTATTGGCAAACGCTATTCCTACAGCACCCATTTTCAAACTAGTCGCCATTACTGTCATCCCATCGGTATCTTGGGTATAAGTATCGGCTCTCCTTCCCAGTGCCATCAAAGTTCTACTAGCGCGGTCGGCAAACGATGGTTTGGATTGGCTTTTTTTAGTCTTTTTGACAACTACATCTGGTTTAGCCTCCTGACTTTCTGACTGTTGCTGTTTCTTACTGGACGACAAGTCTTGCTCTTTGTCTTTAACTTTACTATCTTCAACTGACTCATTTAACAGCTCGTCTACAGCGTCTTCTACATGGTGAGTTTTAGCTTTTACTTCTTCTGTTTCAAACAGCAAATCTTCTGGTACTTCTTTGTCAACCGACGTAGTTTTATCTTCAATTAGATCGACAACATCCAGACGACTATTCTTTTGACCCCGTTCTATAAAGTCAGTCTTATCGCTTGAAGAGACTGAAAAATCTTCTAACTCTTGTAAATTTAGCTCGCTGTTTTCCTTGACTTGCTTTTTCTGTAGCAAGCTTTCGACTGAGGAACGAGTATATCGATATTTTTCTTCGCTACCTAAATGTTCGAGCATCTTGATAGACTTGGTAGTCCCCAGTTGCGATCGATTGGCTAGGCTCAATACTAAGTCATTTTCCTTGACACCGACTCTGATTGCTAAATGTTCGCCTTTCGATTCGGCATTGCGATCGCCAATTACTTTAATAGTTTTGGCAAAGTCTTCGTAGGATTGCAGATTGTTCTTTTGGCAGTAATTAAGAGCCTGCTGGCAAGTCTTGTTGAGATACTTTAAAACTACTTCTCCCTGGCGGTCGCTTGCAGTAATAAATTTAACTTTATTTGAGGTATTCATAATTTGAAAATGTGTAATAAATGAACAATAAAAATGACTGGACGAAGGGGAAGAATAAAAATTCCTTTAACCCTTCCCCGTTTCCCTTTTTCCTTTAATCTTGAAGTTGCAGACTGTTAATTAAGCTGGCATCAAATAGATAATTCTTCCTGTTTGCCTTTACGTTTGAGCCGATTGGCTTTTTTAGAGTTCAAGTTATCTTTTTTAGTTTCCTGCTCACACACCTGGAAGAATCGTTCGGCGTTAGCTTCTGATAGAGGCTTGTCAATTTTATCTGTAGTCAAATCGGACTTAAATATAACTTTCTGATGGGAGTTGTGTACTTCACAGCCATGACTTCTAACTGTAGCAGTCCATTCTCCCTTACTATCGATTTT
>JADEXJ010000301.1 GCA_015207195.1 Pleurocapsales cyanobacterium LEGE 10410 | reverse complement strand
GCTCCTACATATTGCTAGCGAATTTTTAAAGGATGAAGACAAAGACTGGAAAGAACTAAAACTTGATAAGTTAGTTCGGTGCATTGAAGACGCGCAGGCATTTCCGCTTCGAAATAAATTAACTCTTGAACTTTCTAGCAATCTTTACCCACTCGATCCCCTTTCAGCAGGCATAATTAGCCTGGCTTTGTAAAAGTATGGACAAAACGAGCGGTCACTATTCACATTTCTACAGTCAGATGACTTTTTAGGAATCAATGATTTCGACCGGGCATCAAATCCTTACTTCAATTTGAGCTGTGTTTATGACTATTTGATTTACAACCATCACCATTTTCTCTCTTCGAAATACAATCCTCACTATATCCAGTGGAACGCTTTGAAAAGAGCGCTTGATCGAGTCGAAGCTCATTTTGAAGAAAATATTAGGCCAATGCAGCTAATCGTCAAGTCGATTGGCTTATTGAATATTTTTTCATCTGATGCGGCTCAATTAGACACAAGCTTCTTTAAAACATATGGTGAAATCGCTCTTGGGCTTGATCGAGTAGAAAATCTGATCGATCAATTAGAAGAGAAGAAAGTTATTCGCTACCGGAGCTACAAGAAACAGTTTATTCTGTTTGAGGGTACCGATTTTGATATCGAGTTTGAATTAGAAAATGCAACAAGTAAGATAGAACCGGTTACTAATATTGTTTCTGAGCTGAAAAAGCATTTCGACTTTCCATTTGTACCGGCAAAACTGATAACGTATAAAACAGGTACTCCTCGATTCTTTGAGTTCTTCCTTTCGGAAAAAGCTCATACCAAACTTCCCAATCAACCCATTGACGGCTATATTAATCTAGTTTTTCATGAAACTCTGGATAAGGTTCTTGAAAAATCAAAAAAAGAGCATTTCCCGATTCTCTACGGTGTATATACAAAAACCGAAGCCATTGAAGACCAGCTTTTTAAAATAAAACGGACTAAATTTTTGATTGAAAAAGTTCGTGAGTCCGATAAAGTAGCAACACGGGAATTGAGGCACTTATTGAAGGCTCAAATTGATGATTTAAATGAATCTGTACTTAACAGCATTTATACGGGTTCAAGTGCTCTCAAATGGTTGTATAACGGCAATAAGTTGAAGATTGAAAATAGTGGCGATTTCAATTACCAACTATCCTCTATTTGTGAAAAAGTTTATAACAAATCGCCAGTTTTCAAAAATGAACTTATCAACAAGGACAGGGTAAGTCCTGCGATTTACCGGCCACGAAAAGAGCTGCTTAAAGATCTGTTGAACAATGCTGATCAAGAGTTGTTAGGTTATTCAAGCGAAACATTTCCTCCTGAAAAAATGATTTACCTCTCGATGCTGCATAGTACAGGTATTCATCAAGATAGTGACAATGGATGGGTGTTAGGAAAACCTGATGAGAATAGTGGTTTTGAAAATTTGTGGGAAGTAAGTGAGGAATTTTTCAAAAGTACAAAATCAGGTAAAAGAAAATTAACTGATCTTATCGAGATACTTGAAAAACCACCGTATGGATTAAAGGCCGGACTGATTGAAATGTGGGTTCCAATATATCTCATCATAAAGCAAAATGATTTTGCTCTGTTTCAGGAAGAGGCGTATGTGCCTGAGCTGAATTTTGACATCATTAACTTGGTACTTCGGAACCCGAAAATTTTTGAGATCAAGGCGTTCCATATCAGCGACTTGAAGAAAAAACTGTTTTCGAAGTATCGGGCGATAATGGATCAGGACGAGGAAGTGGAGTTTTCGAATAAATCTTTTGTAGAGACGATTCGGCCTTACCTTCTGATCTATGCTGATTTAAATGAGTATGGACGTAAAACGCGAAAAATATCGACGGCAGCACAGCATTTGAGAAGTGCGATTATGTCGGCCACAGATCCTGAAAAGGCATTTTTTGATGATTTTGTATCTGCGCTTGGGTTTGCAGGCTTAAAGGACTTAGAATCGGATCAGGCAATCAAAAAGCTTGCACGCCAAATGGATGCTTGCATTGAAGAGATCAAAAGTTCCTATAATAAACTGCTAGATAGAATTGAAGCTTGTATTGTTGATGCGTTAGATTTTGAAGGTCAAAACTATAAGAATTATATACCAACTATAAAAAACAGATATGACTCTTTAGAAGAGTACCAGCTTGTTCCATACCAAAAGAAATTATTGAAGCAGCTAACAACACCACAGCCGGGACGAAGGGAGTGGATCAGCTCTGTAGCATTTGCTGTTTTAGATAAGCCATTGGAGAATATGGATGATGAGGAAGAACCGTTACTACTAAAACGGATTCAAACCCGATTAGAAGAGCTTGACAATTTGCGGGATTTGAGTAAGTTAGAGCTGAATGTAAATGAAGAAGAGGCTTATTATATTAAAGTTACCCCATTAAACAAGAACCCTTTGGACTTTACGGTTACCGTTAAAAAAGATAAGCTACAGGATGAAACGAATCGGCTTAAGAAATTGAAAAAGCTGTTGACGAACGACAAGAAGCTAAACATCGCGTTATTACTAAAACTGATCGAAGAACAAGAATCCAATGAGTGAGATACGGCACGTACTTGGAATTAGCGGTGGAAAAGATAGCGCTGCATTGGCAATCTATATGAAGGATCATTTTCCTGCTATTGATCTTGATCTCTATTGCTGCGATACGGGTAAAGAACTGGAAGAGACGTATGATCTGATAAAAAATCTTGAATCATACTTGGGTAAAAAAGTAACCATGCTGGAGGCCATTGATACTGGCAATATGGCCAAGCCCAACTACTCAAACGGTAATGGGAAACACAATACACCATTCGATTATTATTTGAATGATTACAAAGGATTTCTTCCATCTTCATTTGCACGCTGGTGTACCAAAAACTTGAAATTGAAACCGTTTGAGGAGTACATCGGTAATGACCCCACTATCTCCTATGTAGCCATTCGGGGAGATGAAGAACGAGAAGCGTATGTTTCTACCAAAGCGAATGTGCAGACCATTTTTCCATTTAAGAAAAACATCTGGAGTTTTGATGTAATCTCATTGGTGTTGGATCCGTACAACATTGGCCAACTGAAAGAGATTTATGAAAAAAAGGTAAAACCGGATAATCTGCCCAGAATTTTGGAAGAGGTTGAGCGGCCCATCACACCTGAATACAATCTGAACCGCAAAACCAAAACACTGATTGACCTGGATGTAACGGCATTCAATTATGCGGTATTTCACATTTTAAAGAAAACCGATTACCCTGTTGGGCGATTGGATGAATTCTCACTGTTGAATAAAAGTGATTTAATGCCGGATAAACGCATTATCATTCGGGAGCAGGTTTTTGACATGCTGGAAAATTCAGGTGTTGGGGTGCCACAGTATTACAAGAAATTAGAATACAAAGTGGACGGACAAAAAGGCACCTACTCCCGAACCCGTTCCGGCTGCTTCTTCTGTTTTTACCAGCAGAAAATTGAGTGGGTTTGGCTTT
>JADEXJ010000060.1 GCA_015207195.1 Pleurocapsales cyanobacterium LEGE 10410 | reverse complement strand
CGATTAAGTTGATAAAAATATTGTGTTTAGTTTAGGCAAAAATCAACCAAATTAAGCTGTTGATAGCAACAAACCCTGCTATTAAGCCATAGGTTTTGTGTAATCTATGCAGTATTGGCTCGATTTCATAACTGACAACTAGGCGATCGCGATCTAACATCGTTGCAGGTTTAAGCCAAGTTTGCCCATCATACCAGCCAGACTCTTCATAAAATATGCGATCGCTTTTGAGACGGTCTTTGACATATTTCCAGCCAAGATAGATTCTTGACAAAAACAGTCCAGTTAATAAGCATACCCCAATAAGACAGGACAAGGTAAACTGAAGCGGATTTTTAGCTGGTATAAAAATAGACATCGACAATGGCACAACCAACATCAAACTCCAAAAGCTTACCCAAGCTATTTTCCTACTATATTGACCTATAGCTAATCTTCCCCAATCGAATAGCCACGACTCTTTTAGCTGTTCATATTCATAAATAGGCTGCTGTTCTTTAGGAACGGGACAAAAATTCACGCTGGATTTATTCATGTCAAGGTGCTGTTAACTAGACTGAGAAAATTCGAGGCGTTCGGCGTGTCCCCAAAAAGCTTCTAGATTATAGTATTCTCTCTCTTCAGGAAGGAAGGTATGAACTATTACGTCTTCGTAATCTTGAACTATCCAATTACCGTCTCTTTTACCAGAAACCCTCACAGGATAGCGAGCAAACTTTGCTTCAATCTGCTCTTCTATCGATTCGGCGATCGCTTTGAGCTGAGTTCGCGAGAATCCCGTAATTATTACAAAATAATCAGCCAAGTACGAGATATCACTAACCTTTAGCAAGACAATATCCTGGGCTTTTTTGTCATCCGCAGCCTTCGCTATTTGCCAAGCTAATTCTTTACTATCGATTGATTGATTTTGGGTGGCGATCGCTTGTTCTGGTAATTTGCTCATTCAGATACGATTAAAATGTTTAAATGTTTAATGTTTCTCTTCGGGTTAGTCCACTGTCGATCGAGCTTGTATCTTGTTTTTTACTTTATTCAAAGCCCAATTTCTAGTTAATATAGTGCGGGGATGAATAACTTTTTGTTTATCTAATAAATATTTTAGTGAATAATCACTAGTCTGCTGTACACCTTTGTAAAGATTCTTTGTGGCTACGGTACGCATTGCTGCTAATTCTGTATTGTCTCCTCGATTTGGTTCGAGGGCATCTGCAATAAACACTACACAGCACAACTCACTCATTTGTGGCACACCTAAAGTATGGTTGCCAATAGCAGTCAAAATTTCTGGATCTTCAACCTCAAATTCTTGTCGAGCGACTACCGCGCCAACCTCAGCGTGGAGTAAATGGGGTTGATTTAAACATATTTTATCTACTGGTATTTTGGCTTCAGTAGCTATTTTTAGCAGCTTGCGTGGCGGAAAAAACTTTGCCAGATCGTGCATTAATCCTGCTTGAGCAGCCTGCTGTTCATCTATTTGATGACAACGAGCCAAGGCGATGCAGGTTTCTTCTACACCTAAAATGTGCTGTAAACGATGGGGGGAAACATTCTCCCTGAGCCACGATATCACGCGATCGCGCATACTTAAGATCTTATTGCTGAGTTATAAATTTAGACTAAAAGTAAAATGATATTTTTTATTGTAGTGTAGTTAGCAGATTTTTTTACAAGTTTTTCTCTAGTAGATTGCTAGGCATTATAGGGATTAGCTTGGTTCACAACCTACTAGTTTAAAGCTGGTTAGGTTAATTCACCCTAGGCGGATCTATAGCGTTTCTCAAATTGGTGAAGTAAATCCTTGAGTTGGGCTTATGTCTACTCTCTAGCAATCAACAATCAACAAAAGCCAAGGCTATTTAACACACCTCATTCAAATGAGAACCGCTATAGTAAACTGCTAAATATAATATTTCTTACGCATTACCAAACAGTTACGATGATTAGGTAGGCTGAGGTATTGCAGTTCATCGGTCAGCTTGTCAATAAAATGCAGCCCTCTGCCACCTTCTTTTTCCATAGAGCTAGCTTGTTGTTCGCCCTTACGTAATTTATCTTGAAGATCGAAAGATTGTCCTCGATCCCAAATTCGCATTTCTAAAAAGTTGGGCAACAGCTCGACTTCCAAATCAATCGGGGTATTTTTGGGCAAATTTTGATGAGCGTGACGCACCGCATTAGTAAAAGCTTCTACTAATGCCACCTCACATTGCCAACCTACTTTCTGGGGGATTAAAGGAAAAATCAATCCTTCAAACCAGTGTAATACTTCTTTTAAATCTTCTAATTCAGTTTTAACCTGTAAATGATATTGTTTTACTTCTAGATTAGATTTCATCAAACACTGAGGACTACAAGTCTGCCAAGTATAAAGAATTTTTAGCTAGCAAAATCTCAAACTATGATGTGAAATTAATATCGAGCCAACCCTAGCTAATAACCATGATAACTCAAGGAAATAAAATTACTAGGACTCCCATAGACGATAGTATATATTTTTACAATTATCTACAGAATTAGATGAGAGGGGTTTGTTTGCCTCAAAACATCATTTTATGAACGCGGAAAATAGCCAGCGATCGAGTAACGGTCGAATATTTATTTTTATATGTTTGGTTTTATTAATTTAAACAAACCCAGCGGATTTACATCTCACGATTGTGTCGCTAAATTACGAAGATTGTTAAACACCAAAAGAGTTGGTCATGGGGGAACTCTTGACCCCGCAGCGACGGGAGTGCTGCCCATAGCCGTAGGTAAAGCAACTAGATTATTACAGTTTTTGCCCGAACCAAAAGCCTACCGCGCCCGTATTCGTTTGGGGGTTACTACTACTACCGATGATTTAGAAGGTGAAGTAATCGAGAGCGTGACACCGATAAATTTGGCAGCAGCTCAAATCATCGATCGCTTGAACAGTTTTGTTGGCACCATCGAACAAGTACCGCCGATTTATAGTGCGATTAAACAAGGTGGTAAAAAACTGTATGAATATGCCAGGAAAGAGCAAGATGTTGCCATCGAACCAAGAACAGTAACAATTGACAAAGTTGAATTACTAAATATTTATCAGACAGACTTTTATGAAATAGAAGTAGACATCAACTGTAGCCCTGGCACCTACATCAGAGCGATCGCCCGCGATTTGGGAGACAAGCTGGGAACAGGCGGGACTTTAGCCAACCTGATACGTACCTCAAGCTGTGGGATGCAGCTAGACGACAGCACTACTTTTGAAGAGATCGCCAGCCAGTTGCAACAACAAACCTTTAGCTTGATTAAACCTAGCCTAGTATTAGGTCATTTGGCTGCTGCAACTTTAGAAAATGATGATGCTCGGCGATGGTGTCAGGGTCAATTAGTGGATTTGGCTCGCTCTAAGACTATCAGCCATCTAACAGTCCTAGAGCGAGGAAGTTATCTAGTTACTTACTCTACAGATGGAACTTTTTTAGGAATCAGTATCTTATTCGAGCGTGATAACATACTCAAGCTTAAGCCCAAAATTGTCTGCATGTAATCAGAAATTACAAGACTCAAGCTTAACTGGCGGTAGTTTTTACCCAAGTATCTTTACTACCACCACCCTGAGAAGAATTAACCACCAATTTTCCTTTTTCCATTGCCACCCTAGTCAGTCCTCCAGGATAAACATAAATCTCATCCCCCTGGTGAATAATATAAGGACGCAAATCGGTATGTCGTCCCTCCAGGCGATCGCCAAATATGGTAGGAATATGAGAAAGACAGATTGTCGGCTGCGCCATGTATCTACGAGGATAAGATCTGATTTTTTCGGCAAACTCCTCTCTTTCTGAAGCACTAGCCTGAATACCAACCAACATGCCGTGTCCCCCTTCTTCGCTGGCGGATTTAACAACCAACTCATCTAAATGGTCGAGAACATACTGACGATCTTCAGCTTCCCAACATAAATAAGTAGGGACGTTGGGCAAAATTGGTTCTTCATTCAAATAGTAACGGATCATTTTGGGGACATAGGCATAGATCACCTTGTCGTCTGCCACTCCCGTTCCTAGAGCATTAGCTATAGCAAGTTTACCTTGCTGGCAAAGATCGGCGATCGCAGCAGTGCCAGAAGAATGATTGCTGCCCAAGTTCAAAGAATCAAACAGTTCTTGATCTCCCCGTCGATAAATAACATCAACCCGTCGCAGTCCTTCAGCAGTACGCAGTTGTAAATAGCCATCTTTGAGCATCAAATTTTGGGCTTCAGCCAAAGCCACCCCCATTTGTTGGGCTAAGTAAGCGTGTTCAAAATAGGCAGAGGATTGCTTACCTGGGGAAAAAACCACAACGTTAGGCTCGTCAATCCCTTTGGGAGCAGAATTAAGCAGAGTTTTCAGTAGCTGTTGGGGATAATCTTTGACAGGAGCGATCGCCAATTTTTCTAGAAGTTGCGGTAGCAAAAGCTCCATCACCCGACGATTTTCTAGAGTATAGGATACACCTGAAGGGACTCGCAGATTGTCTTCTAAGACATACCATTTGCCATCGCGGTCGCGTACGAGATCTGTTCCACTAATATGACACCAAACTCCTGATGGTGGCTTCATTCCTCGACATTCGGGGATAAAGTTTACGGCTGAATCAATAATTTCTTGGGGAACAATGCCGTCTTTAACAATCAGCTGGCGATCGTAAATATCAGCACAGAAAAGATTAAGAGCCGTAACTCTTTGCTGTAATCCCTGTTTGAGATATTGCCACTGGTCGGCTGGAATAACGCGGGGAATCAAGTCAAAAGGAAACACTCGCTCTTCATCTCCTGCTTTGAAGGTAACATTGCGGTCTGCCAGAGTTTTTTGAGCAGTTTCTTGGTAATGCTGAAGTTCTTGAGGAGAGAGGGTTTGCAGCCACTCAACTATCGAAGCTACTTCTGGGCGAGGTTTTCCAGAGGAAAGAATATATTCGTCATAGTAGTCTTGGGTGTCGTAGTAATTTAGGTTCATTTAGTTATCTTCGCTCTTTAAATCCTTAAACTGGAGCGTGGGAGATGCTTGTTTTTTATAAGCTGAATCAATCACGCTCTTGAGTGCCAAATTTCCTGTTACCTTGAAAGCTCTTAGCTCTGGGTTTAAGACCCCCGTTAAAGATCGATTTTTACCGATCGATCAAGCTAAAAGCTAACGGCTAACGGCTAAAAGCTATGAATTATTTTTCCTGCTTATTGCTCACAAAATTGTTCTCAATAAACATTGGCGAATAGTTTAGGGATCAAATACTCAACAGCGATCGCCCAAAATTACACAGATGCTCCAAATATTGTCAATTTGGATAATTCAAACCCCTAAAAATGTATCGTTTGAGACAGTCGATCTCTAATTTTCTGCATATCTTAAGTTAAAGCTGGATAAATTTGACAAAAAAAAGGTAGATTTGCTCTACCCTGCTTTTGAATGTATATTTAAGTGCTTAATCTAAGATTAATTAGTCTTGCTCTACGGTAATTATGTGAAGTAGGTTAAGTACCCTAAAAAGAACTAAGTCAGCTGTTGTTGCAAATACTTAGTGCTAGTCTAGTCCTAGCAGATTCAGTACTATTCTTTTCCTCCAGCCTGCCAATACCTATTTATTAGGCTGAGGGGTCATGCGCAAATAAGGCTTGATTTCTTCCACTCCTTTGGGGAATTTTTTCTTAGCTTCTTCGGTAGGAATAGCGGGAGAAACTACCACATCTTCACCCTCTTCCCAGTTGGCAGGAGTCGCCACTGAGTAGTTATCGGTTAGCTGCAAAGAATCAATCACCCGCAAAATTTCCTGGAAATTACGACCAGTACTTGGGGGATAGGTTAGAGACAAACGGAGTTTTTTGTTGGGGTCGATGATAAATACCGTACGAACAGTAACTTTAGCATCAGCATTGGGATGAATCATGTCATAAAGGTCGGAAACCTTCTTATCTCCATCCGCCAAAATAGGATAATCAACTTTTGTCCCTTGGGTTTCATCAATGTCGCCGATCCAACCCATATGAGAATCTGTATCATCTACGCTTAGGGCAATAGTCTTGACATTGCGTTTGTCAAATTCCGCTCTGAGTTTGGCAACTTCCCCCAATTCAGTGGTGCAAACAGGAGTATAGTCAGCAGGATGAGAGAAGAGAACTACCCAGCTATCTCCAGCCCAGTCATAAAAAGAAATTTCTCCCATACTGGAAGCTTGAGTAAAATCAGGTACAGTGTCGCCTAATCTAAGTTGAGCCATAATTAAATTTTCCTCGTTGGTACTAGTGAAGCAGTTTTTTATCTTCCCATAAAACTAGAGTGCTAGTTAATAGGTTTTGCTCTTATATAACAATTCAAAATATTTACTGATGCAGTTTGTTGAAAATTGTTTTTTGTTGTTCTGTAATCAACGCATTTCTACTAATTTATTTAGCAAATGTTTATATCACCATGCAATAAGATAAAATGAACGACTCGACTAGCTGAATATAAGGACGACTTCATGGAAGACAAGCATATGTTAATGATTCCTGGACCTACCCCAGTTCCAGAGAAAGTGTTGATGGCTTTGGGTAAACATCCTATCGGACACCGTAGCGGTGATTTTAGCAAAGTTATCGCGGAGATCAATCAAAATTTAAAGTGGCTTCACCAAACCGAGAACGAAGTACTGTCTCTCAACGTATCTGGTACGGGGGCAATGGAAGCAGGAATGATTAACTTCCTCAGTCCTGGCGATCGCGTTTTGGTTGGGGTTAACGGTAAATTTGGCGATCGCTGGGCGCAGATTTGCGAAGCGTTTGGCATGCAAACCGAACGGATTAGTGCCGAGTGGGGAACACCTCTAGACACGGAAGAATTTCGCGCCAAATTAGAGGCAGATAGCAATAAAGAAATTAAAGCGGTAGTGATTACCCACTCAGAAACTTCTGCGGGAGTACTCAACGATTTAGAAACTATTAACCAGTACGTTAAGGCACACGGGGAAGCCCTGATTATTGTTGATGCGGTGACTAGCCTGGGTGCATATAACCTACCCATCGATGAGTTAGGTTTGGATGTGGTAGCATCTGGATCGCAAAAAGGCTACATGATTCCTCCTGGTTTGGGCTTTATCTCCGTCAGCGACAAGGCTTGGCAGGCTTACGAAACTAGCAAGTTCCCCCGTTTTTATATGGACTTGGGTAAATATAAAAAAGCTAACGCCAAAAACAGCACTCCCTTTACTCCGCCGATCAACTTAATGTTTGGCTTGCAAACCGCCCTGCAAATGATGCAACGAGAAGGCTTAGAAAACATTTTTGCCCGTCATGCACGTTTGACAAAAGCTGCCCGTGCTGCTGCTAAAGCCATCGGCTTAGAACTCCTCGCCCCCGATGATGCTGCCAGTACTGCGGTAACGGCGATCAAAAGTGATGATGCCGAAGCAATTAGATCTACCATGCGTCAAAAATACGACATCGCCCTAGCGGGGGGACAAGACCATCTTAAAGGTAAGATCTTCCGTATCGGTCATTTGGGCTTTGTCAGCGATCGCGATTTATTAGCTACTATTGCTTGCTTGGAAGCAACTTTAATTGAACTCGGTTACGATTTTGATGCCAAGGCTGGAGTCAAGGCTGCTGCTGCTGCTTTGGTTTAAGTTCTTGGTTTTGAATTGAATTAAGTCCTCTGAATTTTCTAAGTTTAGGGGACTTTTTTTTATTGTAAAATGAGGCATTATAAGAGTCCGCAGATGAACACAGATAATCTATTGGCTTACTAACAAATGATTTGGTTGTCGATCTGTAGTAGATTTGTCCTTGTTCTTCGAGAGAGATTGCACTATTTTAAGCTTGACGCACTACTAGAAGAATTAATAGCGAACATCGTCTAGTCTATAAAGTAACTAATGAATCAATAATTATTTTGGCTTGTCGATATCACTATGGTAAGTGCCTACGCAAAATCAATTGTATATTTTGTTCCAAAGTTTATGAGAATGTTTTCTACAGCTTTAACCAAAGCAGAATAGCTCTCGTAAGCATTGTTTTCTAGCCATTGGTATTTAATAAATCGCCATAGTATCTCTATGATGTTTAGTTGAGGAGAATAAGTCGGTAAAAAGAAAATATCTAATCCTTTTTTAGACCATTCTTCTTCTTTATTCCAGAAATCGTTATTTTGATGAATAGAGGAGTTATCCATTATCAACACAGTTTTTTTAGTGATTTTCTCACAAAACTTATCTATGCAGGCTATTACGACATCACTGTTAATACTACATTGAAAAGTATATACTTCTAGTTCGTTTTGCCTTGTCAACAACCCTAAGACATTTAATCGTTTACTTTTTTGGCTCTTGACTTCTATTTTTTGGTTTCTTTCTTGCCAAGCATAAGGAATGTAGGGCATCAAACAAAATCCAGTTTCATCTACATACCTGATTTCTATTTTTCCCATTTTCTCAAGTTGTTTCAATTTCTCTAGTTCTTTGACTTTTCGAGTATAAAATTCAGGAACTGGTTCTCCTCCTACTCTTCTTTTAATCCGATACCATCCCATTTGAACAGATTTTATGACCCTTTTGATGGTGTCTTTGCTTGCTGTTATTCCCCACTGCTTTTTTATTTTTTCTTGGACTAAGACCAGGTTTTTTGGTGTTTCTTTCACCCATTCTTTAATAATCTCTTGTTGCCGAGGGTTGAAAATCTGTTTGCGCCCCTGACCTGGCTGATTATAGAGTCCTACTAAACCACAAGTTTCCCAATTGTTAAACCAGTTATAAATTGTGTTACGACTTACTTTAAATATTCTCATCAACTCTGATATTTTGTAACCTTCATAACTTAATTGAATACAATGCGCTCTCTGTCTGACTTGATAGTATTTACTCTGTTGGTAAATTCTTTTTAAGAGTTTTAATGTTTCTTTTGTTAAACCTTTAATATATCTCATTAGCCATCTAGATCTAGCTTTGAATGCCGAACCGCGATTGCCGAGGGGCGAGTCGCGCTCTCTCTACTTTTTAAAGTCTAAAATAATTATTTAACACTTAAGGAAAAAATATACAAATAAATTTGCTTAAGTACTTAGGCGATCGCGTTTGACTACACCTATTTTAGTATTAGTGGATCTATGGGTCGCCTCTATATTCAACACAATCTAATTTGATGTGAGTAGCTTTGCTATTTTAATTTCAATGTCGGGGAAAGCGATCGGCTGAATTGTACCGCTGTCTATAGTAAATTTGCTGTTGTAATCATTACCCGATGGATTTCTAAATACAATTATTTCTGTGTTTTTTAGATCGACAACCCAATATTCACTAATCATCGCCTTGGCGTAAACTTGTTTCTTTTTACCCAAGTCTTCTTCTAAGGTTGTCTGAGAAATTTCTATTAACCAATAAATATCGTTCGGATAAGGATGACGAGTTAAATAATTGGTATTTGGCAGACTTACTACAGCAATATCGGGTTCAGGCTCGCTTGCCCTCGAATGGGGGGAATTGGCTAAAGTAATAGAATGAGCCTCAAAGACCTTTGCTTTGCCTCTGAATAACCCCCGTAAATATTCAGCGATCGAATCATTAGTAAATCTGTGTAAAGGTTCTTCAGGACTTACTTCAACAATTTCTCCTTCAATCAACTCGACAGAACGACTGTTTAAGACTCCGCTTTCTAGCATTAGATGATAGTCTTGAACCGACCATTTAGCTAAAGTTGCCATAATCTTATTCTGATAAAATATCTAGCTCGGGGAATAATTGTATTTTAATTAAAAACTTCTCCTGTTTCCTGTAGAGAATGAAGGCGGTGATAGATACCGCCGTGGTTTAATAGTTCTTCGTGGCTGCCCGTCTCGATAATTTTTCCCGCATCCAACACCACAATTAAATCGGCTTCGCGAATGGTACTCAAACGGTGGGCAATAATTAGCGTTGTGCGCGTACCTAAAATAGACTTCATCGCTAGCTGAATCGATCGCTCGGATTCGTAATCTAGGCTAGATGTCGCCTCATCAAAGATTAAAATATCTGGATCGACCACCAACGCCCGCGCAATACCCAAACGCTGTTTTTGTCCGCCAGAAAGTCGAACTCCCCGTTCGCCCACTACTGTTAAGTAACTATTTGGTAATTCGTGAATAAATTCGTCAACTTTAGCGATGCGACAGGCTTGTTTAACTTGTTCTCGATCGACCTGAGGATTGCCGTAGGTGAGGTTATCCCAAACCGTACCATTAAAGATATCTACATCCTGATGCACGATCGCCAGACGACGACGATAACGAGCAATATCTAGATCGTGAATGTTCTCCCCATCGATTAATATTGACCCTTGGTCGGGTTCAAAATAGCGGAAGAGTAATTTGACTAAAGTGGATTTACCCGAACCAGAACGACCCACCAAAGCGACAGTTTGATAGGGTTTTACTAGCAGGTTGATATTTTGTAGAATGGGGCGATTGGGGTCGTAACCAAAGCTAAGCTGATTAAACTCTAATTTGCCATCAAACCTGTAGGGATTATCTGCCACATCTTCCCTTACCAGGCTGGCTGCATCCGCCCCAGACTCCAGGTGCATAAAGTCATGAAAACGTCTCATCGAAGCATAGCGACGGGCAAAGATTTCTGCAAGCTGGCTGATGGGTTCGAGTTCCGCATACGCCATACTTGAAACCGTTAGGGTAGTAATAAAATGTCCCAAGGTAATATTGCCCCTAACGGTGGAAATTAGGGTGAACAGCAGAATCAAAAAGACGCAGGTTTGAATTACAGTCCGCGACCAGGTAATCAGATCGACATAGCCCCGATGGATCCGATAGGTAACATACTTAAACTCCCGTTCAAACCTCTGCTGTTGTCGATAATATTCTTGTGCCTCGGCTGCAAAAGACTTGACGGTTTTGATGTTGGTAATAATTTCCGAGGTACGGCTTTCGGTATTCTCCTGATGTTTTTCCAGCAATTCTTCTTTGGCAATCAGAATGCGGAGGTGTTTGAGGCTATAGCCTAAAATTAAAACAAAAGAAATTAAAAAGGCGATCGCAATTCTCGGTTCGATCAATAAAATCATCACGAAGATCCCCAAGATCCGCGCCAGTTTGGGAATTAACTGTCCTGAAATCTCAGGATATGTCCAGGTATGATTTTCAATGCCCCTGGCTATTCTGCCCGCAATGCGCCCTGGATTGTTCTCATCATAGTAACTTAGGGGCAAAGTAAGAATCTTCGCTACTACTTTATTAAAATTATCTCGCCGAGCTTTGAGAGCGATCGCCCAATGATGCCACACGCCAATCCAAGGCTGAATCGGCGATCGCCCTACCGTGACGATAAAAATTATGCCGAGCAACACCCCCAAAGATAACCATTTACCCTCAGAAAAGTTACCGATGCTTTGAGTGGCTGCAATCAAGCTTTCTATAGCTGGATCTAGAGGCTGATTGGACAAGACATTTAAAATTTGTCCAATACAGTAGGGGAGTACTAAGTCAATAATTTCAAACAGACTCGAAGCAGCGATGCTGAAGATCGCGATCGCCTTATATTTACTAAAGTAACCAACAACGTCTTTAAAGGAAGCCATATGAAGAGCGGGGACAGAGGGGCAAGGAAGCGGGGATGCAAGGAAGAGCAACTGTATTTATTACTTATTACCTAATATTTAAGAAAAAATTAAGGCTTGTTAGACTAAGTGAAACACTGGGCGGGGAATATGCTGTGGTGTCCTCAGCATTTCTGCCCACTCAACATTGCATTTACAGTTTTTTTCTAGAGTGGTCAGCATAGAAACACAAAAACTGCTTAGATATATATACTGGCAGTTCGTTCGGCTATCAATAAATCAATTTTGTAAATTAAACATCTAATGTCTCCTAATCCCACTATAACTATTCCTAACCTGCATCGCTTAGTTCTAGAGAATGGTATCACTTTAATAGTCGTTGAAAACCAAGCAGCAGACATCATTTCAGGTCGCTTTTTTCTTAAGGGTGCTGGAACAATTATCGAACAGTCAGAGCAAGCTGGATTGGCTCATTTAGTCTCGGCAGTAATTACCAAGGGGACAGAAAATTTATCTGCCTTAGAGATTGCCGAAAAGATCGAATCTATTGGTGCGGGGTTAGGTGCAGATGCCTCTACCGACTATTTTTCTCTTAGTTTAAAAACCGTATCGTCAGATTTTCCCGTGATGTTGAAGCTGTTGGGAGAGATCATGCGATCGCCAACTTTTCCCAAATCTGAGGTGGAATTAGAGCGCAAGCTAACCCTACAAGGGATTCGTTCGCAAAAAGAACAGCCTTTCAACGTGGCTTTTAATCAGCTACGCCAACAGATGTATCCGCAACATCCTTACGGTATTTCAGTTTTGGGTACAGAAACTAGCGTCACCGCCCTGACTCGTGCAAATCTTCAGCAGTATCATCAAACCTATTTTCGTCCCGATAATTTGGTAATTAGTCTGTCGGGACGCATCACCAAACAACAAGCAGTCGATCTGATTGCAGAAGTTTTTGATGATTGGCAAAATCCTTCTCAGCCCTGTCCTACCTATCGGTCAAATTCTCTTATTGTTAATCCATCTCAAAGAGAAATTATTCAAGATACCCAACAGTCGATTGTGATGTTGGGTTATTTGGGAACCAAGGTAAATCTGGAAGATTATCCCGTCTTAAAATTGCTCAGTACCTACCTCGGCAACGGGCTTTCCAGTCGTTTATTCGTCGAACTGAGAGAAAAACGGGGGCTAGCTTATGATGTCTCGGCATTTTTCCCGACTCGTTTGGATACCGCACCGTTTATTACCTATATGGGTACAGCACCCAGCAACACAGAGATAGCTATTGAAGGCTTGAGTACTGAAGTTGAACGTCTAACCAAAGAAACCCTAACCGAAGAAGAGTTGCAGGGAGCAAAAAACAAGCTGTTGGGACAATATGCTTTGGGTAAGCAAACCAACGGCGAAATTGCCCAAACTTATGGTTGGTATGAAACTCTAGGGATGGGTGTAGAATTTGACAATGATTTCCAAGCTACCATCCCTCCGATTACTTCTGATATGGTGCTGGAAGTAGCTAATAAGTATTTGAGTCAGCCTTATATTTCGATTGTCAAACCCGAAGGATAGGTTACCCCCAACATTTCCACATTTACATTTATTTTGATTTCATTAAATCGATCGCAGAAATCTTGAGTTAGATCCTTGGAAAAATTTGAGTTCATAATCGATGGACCACCAGTATTCCAGCAGGCTAGGAGAAGGGAAAGAGTAAGACAATGGAAAACCTACGTTAGAGAGGAAGCTGAAAAATATTGGTCTACAGAAGATCGAATATTTAGAGGTTTTGTAATGGTTCGAGTTATTTATTTTTACGATGAAGTTGCGGTAGATATTGACAACATCGTCAAGCCAATTTTAGACGCAATTATTGGATTAGTTTATATAGATGACAATCAGGTTACAGACATAATAGTCAGGAAGAGAAACTTATTTGGTAATTTTAAAGTAAAGAGTTTGACACTTTTAGAAAAAGGCTTGAAACGTAGAAATGAGTTTTTGTATATCTCAGTTACAGCAGCACCGAATCAAGAAACATTAACATGATGACTGGTATCGATCTAAAAAACAGGCAAGAACAGCTGATCGAAGCAGCTGAAGAATATCGAGGAAAAGGATACAAGATTTTATTTCCCTCAGACTATGAATATCTACCTGAATTTATTAGCAGCTATACTCCAGATTTAGTCGTGCATAATGAGCGAGAAACGATTGCAATCAAAGTTGTATCTCGCGAAGCATTGAACTTCACTACCATGCAGTATTTAAGCCATTTAGCTAAGGAGGTAGAAAAACACTCTGGTTGGAAATTGGAATTACTAGCCACTAAATTAAAATTAGAAGACATCAAAAATTATTTGATAGCTCAAGATTCTTTACAAATAAACGAAATTAGAGCAAAAGTGCCAATTGTCAAACAATTAGCTGAATCATATCCCGAAGCAGCTTTATTGTATTGCTGGTGTTCGCTCGAAGCTACTATTAGATTACTGGCAGAAAAGGAACATTTGAGTCTAGAAGAATTTGATGTTAAACGCCTAATTAAAGAATTGGTATTTAATGGCATAATATCCAGAACGCAATATCAGATTCTTCAAGAAGCTTGGAGACTACGTAATGTGACTGCTCATGGTTTTAAAACTCATCCTATCGATCGCAGCTATATCCAGAAGATCATTAAACTACAGCAGGATTTGTTAGTAGAACTAGAAAATAATTAGCAGTTTAGACCACCGCAGCAGCTTTGAGATCGAATATTTTTTCAATCACGTCTGCTACCACCTTGTCGGGGGTAGATGCGCCCGAAGTTACACCGACGGTAATTGCGCCTTCTGGTAGCCAATTCTCAGCGATCGCAATTTCTCTACCTAAGGGTTTGTGTTCTAGGCGATCGCGACTAATAATTCGTTCTACGGAATCTATATGATAAGAAGGGATGTTGTGTTCAATGGAGATTTCCTGAAGATGGGTAGTATTAGAAGAGTTAAAGCCCCCAATCACAATCATTAAAGACAAGTCTTCTTTAACTAGATCAAACATGGCATCCTGCCTTTCTTGAGTCGCATCGCAGATCGTATTAAAGCTCATAAAATGCTCGTCTAACTCTGTCGGACCATATTTTTTCAGCATGGTTTGTTCTAAAAGCTTGCCAATTTGCTCAGTTTCACTCTTAAGCATCGTAGTCTGATTGGCAATGCCGACTTTGGCTAAATCTCGATCTGGATCGAAACCTTCGGAGTAGGCGTGGTTAAACTTAGTCAAGAATTCTTGGCGATCGCCCCCATGAAGAATATAGTTAGTGACATATTCTGCCTGTTCCAGATTTAACACCACCAAATAGCGATCGGCAAAGGAACTAGTAGCTACCGTTTCTTCATGGGCATATTTGCCGTGAATAATTGAAGTATAATCGCGTTTTTTGTGTTTTTCTACGGAATTCCAGACTTTAGATACCCACGGACAGGTAGTATCCACAATCTTACACCCCTTGTCGTTGAGTAGCTGCATTTCCTGCACGCTGGCACCAAAAGCAGGCAAGATTACTACATCACCACTGCCAACTACAGTAAAGTCTTTCTCGCCATCAACTAGTTCGATAAAGCCAACGTTCATCTCGCGCAACCGCTGGTTAACCGAGGGATTATGAATAATTTCATTAGTGATCCAAATTTTTTCAATAGGAAAGTGCGCCCTGGTTTCATAAGCCATCGCTACTGCCCTTTCTACCCCCCAACAAAAACCAAAAGACTCTGCCAAGCGAATTGTGACATCCCCTCGCGTTAGGCGATAGTTAGCAGCGCGAATAGTTTGAATCAAATCGCTCTGATACTCCGTGTTCATATCCTCTGCGACTTCAGTATCGTGTCCAAAACCCCGACGATGATAGTTTTCCGACTGCTGCAAAGAACGTTTAAAAGCTTTGGTATCTATTTTGCGATCGCTCATGTTTTTAAAAAGTGATTGACAAACTAATCTAGGCAAACGTACTAAAAATCTATTTTACATATTACCGTAGGCGAGATCGTTTCTGGCTTATCACATTACTCGTTTGCTACTCAGGATAATTCATTGCAGGAACACCGCAGCTTGAGCATGATGTAATAGGATAGAATTTCTCCAATACTTATACTTTATAGCTAAAAAATTTTCGTGAGTTTACCAGAAGCAGACACTCCTTTATACAACCATACCTTACCAAGTATCGAAGACTGGCTACGCAGTAGAGGCTGCGCCCAGGATCGCGTCAATCTTCACTGTTGGTATCTCAAAGAATCAGCTTGGAAAGCAGAAATTTGTCTAGAAATAGAGGAATTAACCGTACGCTATTTTGATGCCGAACCAGAAAGCAACAACCTCACTCGTTCGTTCAAATACTCTCTCAGTCGCCAAGATATCGAGGATGCGGTATTTTCTGGACCATAAGATAAAAGCTCATGTTGCTTGACTTACTTGATATTCAGCAACAACGCTATAGACACTAAACTATCTGTGTTCTTGATGCAGTCCTAAAGGATATAGCGGAGTGTCCCCTACGGGGATACCGTAAACATATATCCCTTTAGGGACACTTCGTTCTGTATCCCTTTAGAGATACCTTCCGATCTCACCCATATTTAGCAAAAAAAAAGAAGCTTCAAAACTGATAACTCCTTGCTGCTTCTATATATTCCTTTCTTAGCTACTAATCAATTCAACCATCCTTTAAGACGACGTGCTACTTGAGGACGACGGAGTTTACGCATGGCTTTACTTTGAATTTGGCGCACTCTTTCCCGTGATAGACCAAACATTCCTCCCACTTCTTCCAAAGTATAGGGTTGGCTAGTAGACAAGCCGTAACGCAAGCAGATTACGTCTTTCTCTCGTTGTGTTAGTACGTCATCTAGGACATCAACGATCTCCTGACGCATCATAGTTTCATTCATGCGTTCTTCAGGGAGTTGAAGCTCGCTATCTTCTAATAAATCCACTAATTCAGTGTCTTCAGCTTTACCAACGCGATGATTGAGAGATAGGGATTGGCGACGCAATTCCAATAGCTGACGTAGTTGAGGAGGAGATATTTTTAGTTCTTCGGCTAATTCGGTTTCGCTAGGATTACGCTTTAACCTCTGCTTGAGATTGCGCTGGGCTTTTTTCAGCTTATTAAGTTTTTCAACGATATGAATTGGCAAGCGAATGGTTCGAGCATCATTGGCAATAGTTCTGGTAATTGCCTGACGAATCCACCAGTAGGCATAGGTAGAAAATTTGTAGCCTTTATTGGGATCGAACTTTTCTGTAGCTCTATTTAAGCCGATCGCTCCTTCTTGAATCAAGTCTAAAAAAGGAACACCCCGATTCAAATACCGTTTGGCAATGGATACCACTAGACGCAGATTCGAGCGGATCATTTTTCGTTTGGCTACTTTTCCGCGATATAGCAACACCTCCAACTGTCTTTCATTTAGCTCCATAGCTGTTGCCAACTCTAGTTTGCTAGGGGGTTGTTGCTTCTTCTGGGTTAATTTTTGTCTAGTTGCTTCTACCTCTAGCATTGACTTGACATTGTTAGCTAAAATGACTTCTTCTTCTGCTGTCAACAAAGGATAACGAGCCATTTCCTTAAAAAAGCTGCCAATATTATCTTCTAGCGGAATTTTGCGCCGACTACCACCGTCAAAACCATCGTTATCTTTGCCAGAGTATTCTGCTTCAACAAGCTTGAAATCTTCTTCGATTTGGGTAGAATTCTCACCTATTGAAATATCTACATTGTAACTATCGCTTTGAGTCAATTTCACTGTAGTCATTGGCTTGGTTCCTAATTTATTTCAAAAAATATTCTGATATTTGAGGAATAATTTATAATCGGTTTTGACTAATGCAACAAGTTTATATTTAGTTTGCTTATGTTTATTAGTAAGCCTGAAGTTTTAGCAAAAAGATTTGAGGAAAATTATCGGCAATACAAAATTATTTCAAAGCTCGATCTTTTTATTTATTTAAGTCGATAGCTTAATTATAAAAGTCTCATGTTTCTATATATTTACCGTGAAAACACACCTTTTCTTAATATTATTCTTGGCTAAAGTAAGATATGTAGAAAGCCTGTAATTCTGTCGAAAGCCTATAGGTGAGGATCTCACAGAACTCATTTAAACGAGTTCACTAGCAAAATATCAAACAGATAATGACAATCTTTATACCAGAACCAGGTAAGAATTATGTCATAAAACTTATAGAAAAAATGTAACTTTCTTTACCTTAGAGTATTTTTTATAGTGAAGTGATAATTTAAGTTATGTCAACTAATCAATGTTGAGGAATAAACTAATAGTAAACAGAAGTAAACAGATAAACCTCGTCTACACAGAAAACTATAGTTGTTGAATCGGAAAAGAAGCAAGTTAAATGGCAGAACCTACTTACTACTCGCTACTCGCTACTCGCTACTTAATCCCTTAGTTTCAACTGTTCATCCGAACCTGATACAAGCTCATTGATCGTGTTGTCTGCGAACTGTTCTCGATGAGCAAGAAAGTCTAAGATTTGTGAGGATAGGGTAAGACAATCAAATGGTTTGCTAATCAAACCGATTACGTTACTACTTTTGATTCTCAATACTTCTCCTTCAATTGATTTGGCTGTAAATAATACGATGGGAATGTTGCTAGTGGTTCGCTCTGTTTGTAATTTTCTGAGCAGTTCCCTGCCACTAATATCTGGCAAAACTAAATCCAGAAGAATTACGTCTGGATTCATGTTTGAAGCTTGGAAAACACCTTCTGTTCCATTATTAGCAGTCACAACCTGCCAGTGATTGTCCATCTCCAAACTAAATTTGGTTACAGCCTGAATTCCCGTATCGTCTTCAATGACTAGAATACTTCTTTTATTCATTATTTAAGAATTAGTTCTAAAATTTAGCATCGTTGAGAAAAAAGTTCTAAAATTTAACGCTTAATTAGAGAACTGCTTTAAGAACTATTCTGGTAGGGCTATTTCATTCTTACTAGCCAGAGAATAAATTTTCTGTCTGATACCATAAGTCCGTTTAAACGGACTTCATATTTTAGCCAAGCTCGCACGTTCCTTAGGCGAGGAAATACGTCGCCGTATGCGATGGCTCCCCTACGCCAGGGTCGATCGCCAATTTCGTTTCTTGGTGGATTACATTTAGCATGAAATAGCCCTGCTATTCTGGGGGAATTGTTAATAACTTGGGTTGTTCTTGTTTGATCTCGATACTGACAACCTTTGCCTGTTCTTGGCTGAGATCTTCTAAATATCCAGACTGAGATTTGACGGCTTTTGATTGATTGTCGAATGGACCAAAATAATACACGCATTGAGGTTTGGCAGTTGCAATTTTTACCCACCAGGGAAATTGTCGCTTTGACTTGTTGTCTCGGTTATAAGGCGGACAGGCAGTCGAAAAAGAGTTGTAGTAGCTCATATTGCTTCTTGCTAGTTTTGAAATGCTCAAATCCCCCGCACACTTTTCAGAAAGCATGGGGTATTATTCTATGTAACTCCTGACTCTTGGCTCAAGCCCGAAGAGTGATGATTCAAATGCTCAGATATACATTTGCATATAACTATCAAGATTGTCTGTCGGAATTCCGACACAGATTCCTATTTTTTTGAGCGGGCGATCGGAAAAATTGAAGCTATGCACGACCCCAATTGAGTAAGTGAGAATATTCGTCTAAGATCAGGCGATCGCATTTACAGGCAATCTGTCTCAATTCTTGATAATTGGAAATTGTAATTTTACCGCGATTATAATAAATTAAGTTTCTTTGACGCAGATCTGTTGCCACCACAGACAAACTCGAACGCCTCACCCCCAACAAATCTGCCAGAGTTTCTTGAGTTAGTAACAGTCCGCTGGTTTGCAAACGATCTCTGTAGGCTAATAACCATCTAGCTAGTCGTTGTTCTAAGGTATGGTGACAGCTACAAAATACATTTTGGGAAACTTGGAAAAATAGAGCTTGAGAATAAAGCAATAGTATTCGGTGTAATTCTCTGCTACGATTTAGTTCTTTTCTTAAAAAATAGGTAGGGAAACTTAGGGCAATATAGTCAGTTTGGGCGATCGCTAAATGGGAAGAAAAATTGTTTCCTAGCAATGCAGCAACTCCAATTGCACCTTCCTCGCTTACCATAGCGACTTCGGCTGTCAAACCCTCTTCACCAATATTCATCAAAGAAACCACACCTTGAAGAGGAAAATATACTTTTTCTATTGCTTGGTTAGGCTGGTAAAAAATTGTTTTGGCAGGGACAACAATCCGCTCTGAATTGTCTAGTAGATGATGCAGTTCGGATTTGGGCAGCAACTTCAAAAGTCGATTGGCAGTATCGTCCCTCTCCCCATCCTCAATGGGAGGAGGACGTTTAATAGATAAGAGCATTATTTTACTCCTGGTAATATAAAAACCGAAAAGATCAGAAATTCTCTAACTTACCGACTGTATATCTAACTTACTCAAATTAATTGAGGATCTTGTGAGCAATTTGTGTTTTATAGTCTCGTTTACTGATTTAGCATCATAGCATTAGGTTTTGAACCTAACCATTCAGTGCCTCGAAGCCTGCAATAATATCCAGTAATTCTTCAGTAATGGAAGTTTGTCGCTGCTGATTAAACTCCAGATTAAGTTCGCCAAGGCGTTCACTAATATTTTTTTCCGCCATCTGCATCGCAGCTAACCGACTGGTATTTTCGCTTTTGAGCGATTCGGCACAGGCGCGATATAAAGAGACAAAAAAGTATTGTCGAAATAAGGCTGCTGCTAGCTTATCTTCTTCCATAGTAAAGGTAGGAAGACTGGAAGAATTCCATTGACGATGTTTTAGCTCTTGCAACCATTTTAAATTCAAAGGAAAGATCTGTACTCTGGTGGGACGATAAACAGTCCCTGAAATGATGCGGTTATAGATGATCACAATTTGCTCGACACGCTGTTGCTTACGCCAGGTTTCCAAAGTCAAAACTAGTTCTTGAATAATCCCAGCGATTCCTGCCACCGAACTAGGTAAGTTGAAACTAGCTTCACAATCATATCCCGTTGCCTTCAAGCGATCGCCTATTTTTCCCCCGACATTGACGATCGCCACATTGCCATCTTGAATTGATAGAGCTTTAAGATATTTTTGAGTATATTCGGCGATTCTTTCGTTAAATTGACCGCACATACCCCAATCAGAACCAAAAACGACTATGCCAATATTTTCAGGAGGATGGATTGACTCTCTAAGTAGCTCTTGAGGGTGTTTTTGCAGCAAAATTTGCCATCCCATTTCTAGGGTGCGATCGTATTCAATCAATGATTCTACTGCCTGTTCATACTGATGGATACTTACGGCTGCCAACGCCTTCATAGTTTTAACTACAGACTTGAGATCGTCTGCTGTAGCTATTTTGTGCTTGAGTTCTTCTACGGTTGGCATTTTTGAAGTAGGGAGTAGGAAGTAGGAAGTAGGGAGTAGGGAGTAGGGAGTAGGAAGTAGGAAGTAGCAAGTAGCAAGTAGGAAGTAGGAAGTGTTATCAACTCCGAACTCCGAATATCCCCATTCGAGGACAAGTGCGAAGCGGTCCCTACGGGATACCGTAAACATATATCCTTTAGGACTCCGAACTAATTGTTTACTATCTCTTGGGCAAGATTTAATAGGGAAGCGCGATCGCTTGGACTCAATTTCTTACCTAATTCTACTCTGTGGCAGAGATCTGGTAATTGTTCTTTAACGGCTTGGCGTAAAGTTTTTTCAATTAAACTGACCCGATCTATCGCCACGGAATCAAAAACTCCTTGAACAACAGCCAGCAAAACCGCAACTTGTTCGGCAACGGGAATGGGTTGAAATTGAGTTTGTTTTAAGACTTCTCGCACTCTTTGACCCCGTTCGATGCTTTTTTGGGTTGCCTCGTCCAACTGCGTTCCAAAGCGGGAAAATGCCTCTAATTCTTCAAACTGAGAATAGGATAAACGTAAGTCTCCTGCTACGGCACGATAGGCGGGTAACTGAGTTTTTCCTCCCACGCGAGAGACAGACTTGCCTACGTCAACAGCAGGTAAGATGCCTTTGTAGAATAGGTTAGGAGTCAGGTAAATTTGACCGTCGGTAATCGAAACTAGGTTAGTCGGGATATATGCAGAGATGTTCTGCGCCTCGGTTTCGACTATGGGTAAAGCGGTTAACGATCCCCCGCCATATTCGGGTCGTAAATGGGTAGCTCGTTCTAATAATCGAGAATGAATATAAAAGATATCTCCAGGAAACGCCTCTCTCCCTGGGGGACGACGCAATAATAGAGATAATTCTCGATAGGCTCTGGCGTGTTGAATCAAATCATCATAAACTACCAGCACGTCTTTTCCCTGTGCCATAAAATACTCCGCCATGGTTGTTGCTGCGTAGGGGGTAATGTATTGCAAGCCAGGGGTGGTTTCGCCTCCCGCTACTACAACTATGCAGTATGCCATTGCTTCTCTTTGACGTAATTCGGCAATCAATTTGGCTACCGCCGAACTTCTCTGTCCGATCGCACAGTAAATACAGATTACATCTTTTCCCTTCTGATTGATTATTGTATCTAGGGCGATCGCCGTTTTCCCCGTAGCGCGATCGCCTAAAATTAGTTCTCTTTGTCCTTTGCCAATGGGAATTAAGGCATCAATAACTTTAATCCCCGTCTGTAAGGGGACGGTGACGGGGGCGCGCTGCATGATTTCTGGGGCTTCTCGTTCTACTGGTAGTCGTTTGACGGTCGAGATTGCCCCTAGATTATCTAACGGGCGACCCTTAGCATCAATCACCCTACCTAATAATTCTTCCCCCACAGGCGCATCCAAAACTCTCCCCGTCCGTAAGATCTCACAGCCTGCTACCAGGTCTTCACTGTCATCTAACAGAATAATTCCTACTTCATCGCGGTCTAGATTGTAAGCCATTCCTAAGCGATCGCCTGGAAACTTCACTAACTCTTCAGCCTGCACGCTGGGCAAACCTGTGGCGCGGGCAATCCCTCCGCCCAAGTAGGTAACAGTTCCTACTTCTTCAATCTGTAGCTTGGGCTGATAATTATTGAGAACCTGCTGAGAAATAGCGAGCGATTCATTTAAAATACTTTGCCAGGATAAGGAGTTAGTACTAGCCACAAAATTAATTTAAAATTCAATTTCACTTTTAATATTGATAGGTTAAAAGTTTGAGGATGTTGTGAAAATCGGCTAATAGCAAAGAAGCTAATTCACACCAAGCATTTTATATAAATTACACCAAGACAAATATTGAATCAAATATTTACATGACCCTTGGCACAATTACTCTTATGACTAAAGAAAATGTAAGATAGTATCCTTGTACGAGTAATGATAAATTTTATGCTAACTAGTGCTGCTAAAAATCTGTCTGATGAAGGTGGTAATGTTTCGACTGGCGAATTTGCTCGAACTAATTGGGTCGCAGCCGAACCTCAGGGAAATTACGAAGTACAATCTCAGCAGTGGGTTGAAGTTTTGGTTGACTGTCCTGGAATACAGGGGTTGTATACCTACAGCCTTCCTGCCGATTTGGTAGTACGTTCTGGTGATATTGTCAGCGTGCCTTTGGGAATGCAGGTAACTGGGGGGATTGCGATTCGGCTATTATCCGCGCCTCCAGAAGATTTAGACCCCAAGCGAATTCGTCCTATTGAAGATGTAGTTACTTCAGGATTTTTTCAAGACAGTTATTGGCGATTATTAGAAAAGCTAGCTAGTTACTACAGTACAGACTTAATGAGTGTAATTCGAGTGGCTCTTCCTCCTGGCTTGCTAGGGCGATCGCAAAGAAGAATTAAATTAAGTCCCAATGTTCCCCCTGGTGCAGAAACTTTTTGCAGCATGATTGCGGGACGAGTTTTGAGACTATTACAAAGCCAGAAAGATGGGGACTATAGCGTCAATTATCTAAGAAACCAGATTAAAGGCGCAAGTCGCGGAATTAAAGAATTAAGTAAACGAGGTTGGATCGAAAACTATTTAGAGCCACCCAAACGAGCCAAACCAAAATTGAAAACCGCCGTTACCTTAGTAGCTAAAAGTTTTCTAGACGATTTAACTCCCAGACAACAGGAAATACTACAAATATTACGCAATAGAGGGGGGGAACTGTGGTTAAAAGATTTGATCGATTTGTGTCGTACTACTTCTACGACGATTAAAAAACTAGCAACCAAAGGCTACGTTATTTGTTCGGAACGAGAGATCTTACGCAAAGCCCAGGGAGTCGCTCAAGCAGAAGATCGACCAAAAGAACTCAGCCCAGCGCAAGCAGATGCTTTAGCAGTAATTAATGCTCAACAAGATTATGCTCAAATCCTCCTACATGGAGTAACGGGTTCGGGGAAAACCGAGGTATATCTTCAGGCGATCGCCCCTGTCTTAGAACAAGGAAAATCCGCTTTGGTTTTAGTACCCGAAATTGGCTTAACTCCCCAGCTAACCGATCGGTTTCGCGCTCGTTTTGGCAGTCGGGTGTGCGTCTACCACAGTAAACTTTCTGCGGGCGAACGTTATGACACCTGGCGACAGACAATACAGGGAGAACCCCAGGTAGTAATCGGTACGCGCTCGGCTATATTTGCTCCCTTGCCAAATTTAGGCTTGATTGTTCTGGATGAAGAACATGACTCCAGTTTTAAACAAGCCCGTCCCACACCTACCTATCATGCTGGTCAAGTCGCTCAATGGCGGGCAGAATTGGCTAATTGTCCTTTGGTTTTAGGTTCGGCCACCCCTTCCCTAGAAACCTTGGTAGCGGTTGGGGGAGCAGAGGAGATCGGGGCTGAGAGCGAACAGTCCTTACAAGGGATCAAAGAATCAACAGGGCAATCATTTTATTTATCTTTACCCGAAAGAATCGGTTCTCGTCCCCTGCCTGAAGTTGAACTGGTCGATCTCCGTCAGGAATTGAGTCGGGGTAATCGCTCAATATTTAGCTTATCTTTGCAGCAGGCGATCGCCAAGATGCAGGAGCAAGGACAACAGGGAATCTTATTTATTCCCAGGCGAGGACACAGTACTTTTGTTTCCTGTCGTAGTTGTGGTTACGTCATGGAATGTCCCGACTGTGATGTGTCTCTTTCCTATCACTATACTCATGAGGGGGCAGCAAAATTATTACGCTGTCATTATTGCAACCATACTCGCATCCAGCCAGATAATTGTCCTGAATGTAGTTCTCCCTATCTCAAGTTTTTTGGTAGTGGAACTCAGAAAGTAACTCAAGAACTGACCAGGCTGTTTCCCGAACTCAGATGTATTCGGTTTGATAGCGACACCACCAGAAATAAAGGCGCACACCGTCAGTTAATCGATCGCTTTATCCATAAAGAAGCCGATCTTTTGATTGGGACGCAGATGTTAACCAAAGGGTTAGATATTGCAGGAGTCACCCTAGTAGGAATTGTGGCAGCCGATGGTTTGTTACATCGCAGCGATTATCGAGCAGCAGAAAGAGCCTTTCAAACTTTAACCCAGGTAGCAGGAAGAGCAGGCAGAGGCAATCTACTAGGGAAAGTGATCGTTCAAACCTATTCTCCAGAACACCCAGTAATTCAAGCCGTAAAAGCCCACGACTATCACAGTTTTAGCACTACAGAATTAAGCCACAGAGCAGAATTAAACTATCCTCCCTATGGTAATTTAATCTTAATCAAGCTCAGCAGTATCGATCCTCAAGCAGTAGCGCAGGCTGCCGAGACACTAGCCGATCTTCTGATCGATAACCTAAGCTCAGCATACGAAATATTAGGTCCAGCACCAGCTAACATCATACGGGTTGCTCGTCGTTATCGTTGGCAAATTTTACTCAAGTTTCCCGCAGCAGCTAAGGCTGATTTGCCCGACTTGAATATATGGCGATCGCATTTACCAAAATCGGTGAGTATGACGATCGATGTCGATCCAGTCGATATGGAATAAATATATTATTAGTTTTAAATAGAACTAGAAAAAGATGGTTTTGGTTATCTTGAAGCAGGGCTGGTTTTTCTGCCAACCATAGAATGATCCTGGTTCGCTAAGTTATAAATATATCGATCACTACCAGAAAATTATTAAGAAAGCATCGTTATGCGAGATTTTGCTCAAATTCAACGAACAGAGTACGACGTAATTATTATCGGGGGCGGAATCAATGGTGCAGGTGTCGCTAGGGATGCAGCCTTGAGAGGTTTAAAAACAATCTTAGTCGAGAAAAATGATTTTGCTAGCGGTAGTTCTAGCTGGTCAACTCGGCTAATTCATGGCGGTTTGCGCTATTTGGAATATTTTGAATTTCCTTTAGTTAGAGAATCTTTAAAAGAGCGAGAGGTCTTGCTTCATACTGCACCTCATTTAGTTAATCCCCTACAGCTTACTATTCCGATCTATCGCGATCGCTCTCGCCCCTATTGGAAGATTTGGGCGGGAATGATTCTTTACGATATTTTTAGCTACGACAAAACGCTTCCCATACATCGAATGTTGCCCAAACAGAAGTTTAGACAGCTATTTCGCTCAGTCGATCCCGAAAACTTGGTGGGTGGTTCTCAATATTATGACGGACAGGTCACTCTTGCCGAGCGTCTTTGTCTAGAAAATATTGTCTCGGCACAAAATGCAGGGGCAGTAAGCTTAAATTATGTCGAGGTTACCGAACTACCGCTCAAAGACTCCCGCATTACCGATGTTGTCTGTAAAGATAAGCTCACGGGAGAAAGCTTTACTATATCTGGTAGTTCCAATGCTGTGGTAATCAATACCGCTGGTCCCTGGATTGATCGAGTTTGTCAACTAGGCAGCAAAGATGGTCATAAATCTCCTATTGGTAAGACCAAGAAAAATGGTGGCACCAAAGGAAGTCACATTGTCGTGGGTCAGTTTCCTGGCGCACCAGGCTCGACTCTATACGTTGAGGCAAAATCTGATGGTCGTCCTTTCTTTATTGTCCCCTGGCTAGGTATGTATCTCATTGGCACTACTGATATACCCTATAAAAAAGATCTCGATAATATTAAAGCTGACAACGATGAAATTGATTATCTGTTGAGAGAAACTAACAGTATTATTCCTACCGCTAAACTAGGACGGGATGACATTAAATTTACCTATTCTGGTGTACGCCCCTTACCCAACTCTGAAGGTAAAAAACCAGGCAGCATTACCCGCAAACACATCATTTTTGACCACCGCAAGGAAGGAGTAGCCAACTTATTTACGCTAATTGGAGGTAAGTTAACTACCTATCGCAACGTAGGTGAAGAAATGGTAGATGCGATCTTTAAACGCATGAAGCGATCGCCAAAACCCTGTCAAACCGACACTCTTCCCCTCCCTGGCTCGATCCTACCAAGCGATCGCCGTATTCAACAGGCAATTACGGAATACGAGTCAACTTTATCAGTTAACACCATCGATCATTTATTTTGGATGTATGGTGCTAAAGCATTGGAAGTTTTAGCCTTAACTAAGGAGAATCCCGAACTAAGCCAACCTTTGAACCCAGATTTGCTCGATATTAAGGCTCAGATTGTTTATGCTGTCGAAAGCGAATTTGCCCACACCTTAGTAGATATTTTGCGCCGTCGTACTACCTTAGCCATGAATGGTCATTACGGTCTGGATTTGTTACCCGTAGTCACCGAAACATTACAAAAATACTGTGGCTGGACTCAGGAAAAATGCGATCGCGACTGTGCTAACTATCGCTTTTTTATGGAGCAAAACTGTATCCCCGATTATCAGCTATAGTTTGGGCTATCTGTGGATTTTTACGCCAAAAAATCGCTAAAGGTTTGGCTCAAGAGGACATAGTAATTGTTTCCTTAAATTACTGACTAAAAAGATTTTGGGTGTGACTCGGCTCACACCTCTAAGTCAACATTTATAGTCGTTCTAATTAATTTCCGTATCCTTTAAAAAATCCCCAACCTCTCCCAACCTCTCCTGAAAGAAGAGGCTCAGTTGATGTCCCCCTGTAGGGAAACTTATAGGGGTTGGGGGACTTAAAGAACGGCGATCGTGACCTTTACCAATCGGATTTAGTATGACCCGATAAAGTATATTAGCCATAATCAATTCTTATTCTATATTTGGTTCATTTGCTTTTAAACACTAGTATCATCACCCAGTTGAACAATCTCGATGCCACTAATCATCGGATTTTCTACACCATGAATAAACTCTAGGTTGAGAGTGCCGTCAGTAACCATTACCGTACTGCTAACAACTCCTCCAGTCTGATATCCAAACTGTTGAGCAAAGTCAATGTTATCAAAGCTAGTTGGGACATCACCTTCGACTGCCACATCAAACACCCGTTCCCCAGGGTCGTTAGTTCCGGCAAAGCCTTCTCCGCTGTAGAGTCGGACTTCATAAAGACCTGCTTGGTCAACATCAAACGCCCACTGCATTTCTGATCCACCAGCTAGGTCGTAGCGCAGGGTATCGAAAATGGTTCCTGGAACTCCCGTGATTTGCGCCCCTGGTTCGACGGCAGGGAATGAAGCAGTGTTGTTACTACCAGGGTCAACTAAGTAAGGACTGTTGCTTGCTGTGGTGTCTGCTGACCAATCAATGCCTCCATCGACTGCTGCCACTTGTCCACCTCCTGCATTGACGCGGTAGAGGATGGTGTCTGAATTTTCTTCAGGAGGGGTACCGTCACCCAGCTGAACGATTTCGATGGCGTTGACTAAAGGATTTTGTACGCCATGGATAAATTCTAGGTTAAGAGTGCCATCAGTAATATTTACCGTGCTACTGATGACTCCTCCAACTAGGTGTCCAAACTGTTGTGATAAGTCAATGTCATCAAAGCTAGTTGGCACCGCACCTTCGACTGCCACATCAAACACCCGTTCTCCAGGATTGCTAGTCCCATCGAAACCGTTGCCCAGATAGAGTCGGACTTCATAAAGACCTGGTTGGGCAACATCGAACGCCCACTGCATCGATGAACCTCCAGCTTCGTCCCAGCGTTCGCTGTCGAAGATGGCTCCTGGAACTCCTGAGACACCAGCTCCTGGTTCGATGGCGGGAAATAGAGCAGTATAGTTACTACCAGGGTCAGCTAAGTAGGGACTATTGCTAGCTGTGGTGTCTGCTGACCAGGCAATGCCTCCATCGACCGCAGCTACTTGTTCACCTCCTGCATTGACTCGGTAAAGGACTGTTTCTGAGTCATCTCCCGTTGCCGTAATCTTAATGTCATTGAACACCGCTTGGAAAGTGTCAGCTTCTGGCTGACCGGTATTAGATGAGAGCAGACCCACAGCCAAACCAGTATTCTGACCGTTGACGGTATAGTTACCTTGAATGGCTTCGAGAACATTCGTGCCATTGAGGTCGATGGTTCCTCCAGTCACGGTGCTAATATTACCATCCCCTGTTTCGTAACTGATGCTTGGGGTGGCAATTCCCGCTATAGGGTCGATCTCTAGATTGAAATAGATTTGTTCGTTAGTCGAATAATTAAATAGGTCATCTGCTTGGATATATGAGGTAGCGGTAACAGCGTCATCATTTTCGAGAACTACCTGCAATTCACCACTCACACTACTGATCGCTACTAGTTTTAAATAGTTACTCTGGTCGCCAGTACCGATATAGCCACCAATCTGCTGAAAAGAGCCAGTGAACCCACTTCCTGGATTGAACATACTCCATTCAATGTTGAAGGTGTCCACCGTTGGTGCAATGGTTAACCCCGTATGGAATAAATACTCACCATTATTAGAAGTGGTAAAAGGGTCGCCGTTGGAAACCGACTCAATTACTGTGGCACCGCCTCCTGCTGCGGTGTTGAATTTCACATTGTCGAGATTGATAATTTGACCAGGCAAACTTGAAGGCTCCTGAAAGAAAGCTTCAAAGTCAGTCGTACCGTTGACCATCACACCAGTCAAACCACCGCCATAGCCAGCTGGTCCTGGCAAATTACTGTCCTGGTTAGCATCAAAATCCCACAGCAGAGTTTGATTGGGGAGTAAGACTACTGAACCGCCATTGGATTGATCGCGAATAAAGGGGTCGTTGACGTTGATGATGCCGTCCTCGTCCAAATCGTTGTTGGATGTTGCAGCTTCTCCAGTCGGTGCAATTACCTTAATTTGGTTGCTACCCAGTTCGGCAATCCAGATAGTGCCATCAGCACCCGTCGTCACATCCAAAGGATTGGATAGACCTGTAATTAGAGGAAAGATTCCATCTTCATCAATCACCGCATTGCCCTCGGTGGGATCGACCAAAGGTTCTAAGGCAGTACCAGCATCGTTGAGATTGAGTAGAGTGACATTGCCGTTAAACTGAGTGACAATCAGACTCCCCTGTAAAGCACCATCGAAGACATCACTGGTGTATTCCACTAAACCGTTACTGGAAGAGCCTAAATTAGCTATCGAATTACTCTCTGGGCTGTCACGTTCGATGCGAACACCGCTTTGAGCTAAACGAGTGGGGTCGTCGGTAAACTTGCTAGGGTCGATAATGTAGCCATCGGCAATATTGACTCCCTCAGGTACTAAGTCTGCCAGGCTATTAACGCTATTTGTTGACAGAGAACCATCGGGATTGCCATTGTCGTTATAGGCTGTCCAGGGAAGATCTTGATTGGCACGGGCTGGTGCTGGATGACCGTAGTATCCCCCGTCCTGCAACAGAAACAGTGGTTCGGGGTCTCCAGTTCCTCCATCATTGGGAGTATTGGTCGCTTCCCCTGCACCTGATTGCTCGGTTGGAGTTCCTCCAGCATCTACTGGATTACCTCCCAAATCAGCGTTCGAGCCGTTATCCACCGTATACAATTGCCCGCTTTGGGTCAAGACAATATCGTATTGGTTTCGCAAACCATCGGCAAAAATCCGCATCGGCGCATCCGCGGGCAAAATTGCCATATTCAAACCATCATTACCGCCCCACGGTCCGTTTTCGTCCATTCCCGCAGCATCTTCCCCGACGCCATCGGTAATGTTCTCAATATTGGGGTCATCGAGAGTCGGCAAGTCATAGATATATTGGCGAGCGGTGCCATTCTGTCCCCCAGCAGGGTCAGTTAGAATGGGTCGGCTGTTAAGATCTGTCAGGTCGATTTCCAGAACTGTTCCTGATAGGGCATATTCGCCAGCGTAGGTAAAAAAGTTTGAGGGCGCGCCATTATTGGTATTACCGCCAACCGTCAGGTAGAGTTTAGTGCCATCGGCACTCAGTACCATGCCGTTGACGGAATGATTTTCCTCCGAACGGGGCAAGCCACGAATAAGATCTACTGCCTCCCATGCAGTTCCATTCCAGGTCAACCGAGTCAGGACCCCAGAGTTGGTATCGAGATTTTGATCGTTGAATACGCCAATACGCGGGTCGCTGGAAGAGACGTAAAGCACTGGATTGGTAGCAGTACCAGACACCACCAACCCTGTAACCTGGCGATCGCCATCATTACTATCAGAGCCGTCATCGTTATGATTTTGAATGGATTTGACCACTTCTGCACCGTTGCCCAGAACTAATTCCTCATGAGCGGTCGCGACATACTCGCCATTTTGTAGTTCTACAGTAAAAGCATTAATCGTTCCGTTCTGCTCGGCAACGTACAATCTACCGTCAGGACCAAATTGGAGCGAAGTAGGGTTATTGAGAACTTGTCCTTCTCCAACAACGCCGTTGAAAGAACCAACTTGATTAAAGTTAATAGCCATAATAAAACCTTGTTATATTTGATGCTTGATTTGATTTTTAGACTGCGCCTCAATAATTACCAACCCTAAGATAAAACCAGGTTTATTAATAGATATATTTTGGTTTGTACAGATAGTAAACCTTGTTTCAGATAGATATCGGCAGTCCAGAATTGCAGTGCGATAACAATAAAATAGGTCGGTTAAGCACAACGGCGACAACTATTTTCTAGCTGGCAACAGCTTTTTTGATAATCGTTTTACTCGTCAGTGCTTGTACTGACAACAACATCATTACATTGATTTTTACCACCTCATCTATTCTTATTGATGAGTTCATCATAACTTTAATAATCTTTTTGTATTACCGTGGTTTTGATATAACAATCAAGAAAGAATTGTTGAGGTTAAAAGCTGGCATCAAACAATTGTAAAGACATAAAATAATGTCAATAACAAAGATAAGTATTTTAATTGAGAATCTTCAGTATTATGGCTTGCCTTAAAAATGCATGAGCATCCCATTTGGAAGGAAAAGGGAAAAGATACATCAATCATCGTAATAGTCAAAACAAGTAGCCAATAAAATAGCTAGCGGGACTACAAGATCTGCCAGGACATATTGCATTGCAACGATATTCTCCATCGAGCTATATGCGGAACCCTATCCTAAACAAAGGCGACGGTTCGCCGCATGTATTTCCTTATCCCACAGGGATTCTCTTTGGTCTGCGAAGCCCTATCCTACCCTAAAGGGTTAGCTTCGCGTCAAGGATTCCCTTATGCAAAGCTGTACCCTTTAGGGTCGGTCAAGGACTAACTTCGTGCTTGTCCTTTAGGGTTCAGCCCTGACGGCTTGCCCTCGAATGGAAGTCGCGGTATCCTTTAGGACAAATCAACGTCATGATACAAAAACCGCCTCGGCTTTTCTTGGTCAGAAATACTTTAGTTTAATCGGATGTTTTCTGACCCTGTGCAGAGAATTTTTGCCATCTTCTATATAAAAGCTTTGGTGACACAACAAAGATTAATCAATGCTGTTGTTAATGTTTAAAAGTAAATTAATGCTACTCTTGTCGCTGTGAGCGATCGCTTACAGCGACAAGTGGGATAATAAGGATCAATAAAACGACGATGCCTCTCAAAGATACCGCGACCCCTTGGCGTTGATAAAAGGCTGCGATCGCTACACCAGTCACCAGAGGAGGATGTGACCGATCAGCTCCGCGTTGAGGTATCTCGCGAGATCGCTTAATCGTCCATTTTGAGGAAATACGTCGCATTCCGCAGTCAACCTTAAGTAGACAAGATGATAGACAAACCACCTTAGCTTCAGCATCTCCCCAAAATAAACCAGCTATTTAAACTAAACTATAGGTTCAACTATAGGTTCGTCAGCAAGTTGAACGATCTCGATGGCGTTGACTAAGGGATTTTGCACTCCATGGATAAATTCTAGGTTGAGAATGCCGTCATTAACGGTCACCGTGCTGCTAACAACTCCCCCAACTAGGTGCCCAAACTGTTGTGATACGTCAATGTTATCAAAGCTAATCGGTACCGCACCTTCAACCGCCACATCAAATACTCGTTGTCCAGGGTTGATCGTTCCCTCGAAACCATTGCCCAGATAGAGTCGAACTTCATACAGACCTGCTTGAGGAACATCGAACGCCCACTGCATTTCTGAACCCCCAACATTGTCCCAGCGTTCGCTGTCGAAGATTGGTCCTGGAACTCCCGTGAGCTGCGCTCCTGGTTCTACAGGGGGGAATGAAGCAGTGTTATTGCTACCAGGATCCACTAAGTAGGGACTGTTGGTCTCAGTGGTGTCTGCCGACCAGGGAATGCCTCCATCGACCGCAGCCACTTGACCACCTCCAGCATTGATTCGGTAGAGTATGATGTCTGAATTCTCTTCAGGAGTATCATCCAGTTGAACAATCTCGATGCCACTGACGAAAGGATTTTCTACGCCGTGGCCAAATTCTAGGTTAAGGGTACCATCATTGACCGTGGCGATGGTGCTAACCACTCCCCCATTCTGATATCCAAACTGAGCCGAGTAGTCAATGTCATCAAAGCTAGTTGGCACAGCACCTTCGACTGCCACATCAAACACCCGTCCTCCAGGGGCGCTTGCTCCCACAAAGCCTTCTCCGCCATAGAGTCGGACTTCATAAAGACCTGGTTGGGGAACAGCAAATGCCCACTGCATTGGCGAACCCCCAGCTAGATCGTAGCGCAAAGTATCGAAGATTGGTCCTGGAACTACCGTGGTCGTAACTCCTGGCTCTACAGGGGGAAAAGAAATTACACTGTTACTACCAGGGTCTGCTAAATAGGGACTATTCGTCTCAACTGTGTCAGCCGACCAGGGAAGGCTGCCATCGACCGCAGCCACTTCGGCTCCGCCTGCATTAACTCGATAAAGTATATTAGCCATAATTAATTCTTATTTTAGTTGGTTTGCTTTTAAACTGTAGGTTCATCACCTAGTTGAACGATTTCGATGCCGTTGACTAAGGGGTTTTGCACACCATGAATAAATTCCAGGTTAAGAGTGCCATCAGTAACATTTACCGTACTGCTAACCACTCCCCCAACTAGGTGTCCGAACTGTTGTGATAAGTCAAGATCATCAAAGCTAGTTGGTACCGCACCTTCGACTGCGACATCAAACACCCGTTCTCCAGGATTGCTAGTCCCCTCGAAACCGTTGCCCAGATAGAGTCGGACTTCATAAAGACCTGCTTGAGCAACATCAAACGCCCACTGCATCGACGAACCACCAGCCTCGTCCCAGCGTTCGGTGTCGAAGATTTGTCCAGGAACTCCCGTCAGTTCAGCTCCTGGTTCTATGGCGGGAAATAAAGCAGTGTGATTACTACCAGGGTCAACTAAGTAAGGACTATTGCTAGTTGTGGTGTCTGCCGACCAAGCAATACCGCCATCGCTCGCAGCTACTTGTTCACCCCC
>JADEXJ010000300.1 GCA_015207195.1 Pleurocapsales cyanobacterium LEGE 10410 | reverse complement strand
ATGAGAACGACCGTGAGAAGTTTGAAGAGGCGATGGAATACGAAAAGGAAGGATTTACCTGGATGGAACAAGAATCCTTAGCCGAACTATCTAACCCTGAACGCCGAGAAGAAATTAAACGACAACACCTTAAACGAAAACAAAACGAATCGGGTAAGAAATCCAAAACCCTACTGAATAACCTCCTTAATGAAAAAGAGAAAGGAGAGTACTTCGATAAAGAGGATGAAGATTATGCGGGTTGTACGGTTTGTTTTATCTAGACAATCCGCGGAACTTCATCTAATATTATTTCAACCTCATTTTCTCGATTAAGTTTTGAAGCATACTTTTCTCTGAGCTTACGGTGTTGATTATCAGTTAAGTAGTTATCATCATACATATATAAAAGCAATAATTTAACCATGGTTTTTGACCCCATGATCATAGTTTTCTCCAAATCATTCCAGACAATTGACTTCCAAGGAACTTGATTTAAAGTAAAATTGACTGTAGATAATCTCTCAATTATTTCTTCGTACTCTTCTTCACTTTTATTTTTAATTATCGTTGTTGCTTGAACAAATGGCTCAATACCTACTGGTCTAAACAAAAGATGACCACCATCAACTCTATTCCTAATGTTAATTTGAGGTATGTCATCAAGCGATGTCCGACTATAAGTTTGAAATATCTCAAAAGAGCTAGCCAAGACATTCCAATAATTAATAAGATAAATTTGAAAGTCTTCAATTCGCTCATCAGTTGGTCTAAATCGTAAATAGTCTTTATACGATTTAGGCTTAAGGCTATTTTCCTTATGATACTGTTTAAATATTTCAACATTGCATTGATATAATGCAATTATTGAGGTGAATGCAGTTTTATTAGTGTCAGGAATTGCCTTTTGCTCATTATAGATAACTCTTTTATCAGAGAATAGAGGATGATCTAAGTCTTCAACTAAACTTCTCGTTGTAATAGCAACAATGTCATCTTCATCCAATGCAATGATATCTTTAGTACTAACTGGTTTTGCATATCGATTTAATGTTGTAAAAAGCCGTCTAGTTCGCTGTTTGCCCTCAACATCGTCTTTATGCCCTATAAAAATTGCCCCAATTCTATTTTCACCCAAATCTTTATTTTGTTCTAAAGCAGCTTTGATGCCTTCAACTCTATGTTGACCATCTACCGGTATAATTTTATGATTTCCTGGAAAATTCAGGAGACCCATATTATAATGCTCTTCATCATCGAATTTCATTTCTATACTAATCCAATCCGGATAATCATCGTAAACAGCTAATACAAGTGAATTGAAAAACATTTCATCTTGTTTAATTACATATTCCTTTATTTTTAAATAGTTATCAGTGATGCTTCTTTGCAATAAATCTTTAAGTAATTCAGAGGAATAAATTTCATCATCAATTTTTTCAACATTTTCACTTATTTGTTGAAATGTCAATGTGGTAATGTAATAAGTCCAATCACCAATTTTAGCTCGTATTGCTGGGATTTTCATTGTTGGAATGCTTTTATTGCGTCTTGTATTTCCTTATCCGGAATTTTGTCATTAAAAGGCAGTAGAAGAGAATTAATTAGATATTTTTCAAAATGAACTATATCATCATTTTCTTCAATCTCAATAAAACTTAAATAGAGATCTTTTCCCCAATAATTAATTAATCTGGTTATTTTAGGCCTTTCATCACTTCGAAACCACTTGGTAAAATATTCCCTACATCTTTTTCTAATACTTTGACCCTCAGTTAATTTAGCCCGCCCTATATATGCTGGAAAATCAGTCATTCCAGGAATTAAAGGACATTTAATACTGAAAAGATATATACCCCCTGAATTGTTCGGGACTTGATCGATATCCTCATGAAAATCATCACCGCTATCGTTCATGTACTTTATTGTAGTCCAATTTTCAAGATTTAAATCAATTGCAGACAAATCATACATATACCACATTGGTTGATGCAGTTTATATAGTACTCTTTTCTTGTCAATATTTTCAGCAAGTTCGAATGCACTATCTTGCATAACTTTATTCCTCCAAACTAGCCATCAATTCTTCCATCCCGCCAAAATTCAGAATAAATTCTGAGTAGTAGCTTTCAAAAATATCTTGCAGGTAGGTTCCAACATCAACCGGTTCGGGCTGCCCATCTTTATCCTTTCGGTTAATTTCATATCGCCGGTTTTTGGTAATGGTGTATAGAAACAGCGTATGAAAATAGACCGAAGCAATATATTTACGATCCGCCACATTCAACTGATCCTGGTCTTTTAGTTTGGACTTGAAATTTCGGAGGACGTTGCTGTCCATGTTAATATAAATTTCCTGCAGGGTATCTCCACTAGCCATAGGGTACATCACCTTTTGCCAATCCATGTCGATGGAAGCCTCTGAAAGTTTATCCCAAGTGAGAAATCCCTCTTTTTCATCTTTATACACCAATTTAAACTCTGGCAGCCCCAAATCCTCTTCATCCACTTTCTTTGGTTTGGGCGTTGTAGTATTGTTTGTCTTCGGTTCACTCACTTTCACCCAAAAGATTTCCTCAAATTCCCGACCGGCTCCTGTCAGTGTTACCTTCATCTTAATCGCATCACCCACCTTTGCATTTTTCGTTGGGCTGAAGTTGATTTTAATCGTTCCATCCTGCGGGCTACTTTCATTTACATTGAGTAGATCTTTAATTTTGTCAATTGGCCCGGGGGCATCACCACCTTGCGTATTATTACTTCTATAATCGAGTAGCCCAACTTTCAGATCACCCGGTTCATCAATTCGGTGCAGATAGTGATTTTCTACATCTGTATCGAACAGAATATTCTTTTCTCCGCCCAATGGAATTTTTGCCACTTCTTTTTCACCATCATTTTTGGCTCGTATTTTTAAGAACGAAGGAAATCGTTCCGGTTTAAATGGCTCCTTTTCTTCCGTCTTTTTCTCTTTTTTCTGTTTCTGGTCTTCTTTTGGTTTGTCTTTCTTCTTATCGAGTTTAAAGGTTTGATCCAACAGTTTTAAAAGCTCACTATTCATCGGCAAACTCTTCGTAAAATCTTTCAAGAGCTGTTTTGTATCACCACTATCAACAGAAAGCGAAGCTTTACGCCGTTTTTCAATTTCAGACAACCGGCTTCTTTTGTTACCCAACTTGCGAGCCAAGAAACGGCGAAGTGATGTAGATTCTTCACCTCCTTTCAACCGATCACGAGAAGCCATAAATAACTCTTTTCTGAAGTTGTAATCCATCTCTGTACAATCCACATGGATCAATATATGACTCTTCAAAAGGTTCAACTTCAATGACCGGGTAATAAACTCAGAAGTGTAATGGCCGTGAACTTGCCCATTCACCGAAAAAAGAACGGCCATATTATTTTTGAAAAACTCACGCTGTATCGTTTCACGAGTTTCTTTTACGCTTTTTCCGTTAATGCGGCTTTTAAATACATAACATGTTACATTCGCTTCACCAAAAAGCTCATCCTTGAACCGCTCTGTAAAATGCTCTTCCACATATTTACTGTCCTCACGTTCTAAACGCCTCTTTAATCCATAGAGGTCTCTTTCCAG